>JAHCJK010000038.1 GCA_026184295.1 Planctomycetota bacterium | reverse complement strand
AAGCAGCCGGAGATGGTCCAGCAGCGCGCGCCCGAACGGCTTGTAGTGCCGCCGTCTCGCGAGGCACGCCTGCCGGAGGACGAAGCGCGCGCGGAGCCGGTCTGCTTCCAGCGCGTGTACAAGGCCGAGACCGACCTCGGGATCGTGGGCGAACGCGGGAACCTGCCCGTGCGCCGCATCGACCGCGAGACGCTGCGCGACGTGATCCTGTACGACCCCGAACACGACCGCACGATCCGCTGGACCACGCCGGAGCGCGTGACCGTGCTGCAAATCACCGAGCCTTACTGAATCGAACGGAACCCGCGGGCCGACAGGCCCCGAAAGGAGCGATGCATGAAGCGGCATGAAACCAACTGGGTGGCCACGCTGGCGCTGGCGGTCCTGGCCTTGAACGCGGGACGCGCGCGCGCCGAGGAACCCGCGCCGCCGGAGCAGCCACCCGCGCCCGAGACCGCGCCGGCCGGCGAAGCGAAGGAGGAAGCGCACAAGGCCATGCAGGTGCTGGTGCGCGCATTTCAGCCGGACGCGATGGGCGCGGTGGCCGCCGCGCCGGTGGCCAAGGTGAAGGGCGCCTACCTGGGCGTCACCACCAAGTCCGCCGACGCGACGCTGCGCAAGCAGCTCCAGCTTCCCGACGGCGTGGGCCTGGTGGTCACGTTCGTCGATCCGGAAAGCCCCGCCAAGGGCGCGGGCCTGGAAGTCCACGACGTGCTGACGCGCTTCGACGACCAGATTCTGATCAACGAGCGCCAGCTCCTGACGCTGGTGCGCATGAAGAAGCCGGGCGAGAACGTGACGCTGACGCTCGTCCGCGGCGGCAAGGAGACCAAGGCGGCCGTCGCGCCGGCGGAAAAGGACGTGCTCCCGCTGGACGCCTTCGACGACGCGGGGCTCGCCCCGACGCCCGGCGAGATGGGGCTGCGGTTCTTCAACCGCCGCGTCCCGCCTCTGCCGGGGTTCCCGAAGGCCAACTGGACGCAGGCGATGGCGCTCAGCGATCCGAAGTTCAACATCCAGGTGCAGAGCCTGGACGGCAAGCCGCTGGTGATCGCCAAGGACAAGGCGGGGAATCTGATCTACCAGGGCGCGGGCGAGAAGGTTCCGGAGGAGGTGCGCACGCGCCTGGGCGACGCGATGAAGTTCATCGAACTCGACCTGGAACACCCGCCCGGCGACGTGCTCTTCCTGCGCGGCCACGGCCCGGCCGATCCGAACGCGCCCAAAGCCCGCCAGTAGCCCGCGCGGGAACCGCGACTGCTCCAAGGCCGCCCGGCTTCGCGCCGGGCAGTTTTGTTGCGGGCCTGGATTTTGAGCTTTCACACGCGCGCGCCCCTGCGTTAAAAGGATGGGACGCCTTCCGCGGAGGCGCTTCCAGGAGGTTCGGGCCGTGACGCCGGACGTCAAGAGCATGCGATGGACCACGGCGCTGAGCTGCGACCCCAACCCGGAGGTCGCCGCGGGCGAGGTCTCGTGCAGGATCGCGGCCGAATTCAACGACGGTCATCCGCCCGACGTGCTCTTCGTTTTCGTTTCTCCGCAGTACGCCCCCGCGGTCGAAGCCATGGCCGAGACGCTGCGCATGGACCTGCGCCCGCGCCACCTGCTGGGCTGCACCGCGGCGGGGATCGTGGGCGGCGGCAAGGAAGTCGAGGACGGCCTGGCGCTGGCGGTCTCGGCCGCGCGGCTGCCGGGCGTGCGCATCCATCCGTTCCACCTGCACGAAAGCAGCATGCCGGACCTCGACACCAGCCCGCGGGCCTGGGAAGAGGCCGTCGGGGTCAGGCGCGCCGACGAACCGCAGTTCGTGGTGCTCTCCGATCCCTTCTCCATCCGCACCGACGACGCGCTCGGCGGGCTCGACTACGCCTTCCCGAACGCGCCCAAGGCCGGGGGGCTTTCTTCGGGCGCGCGCGGGCGCGGCGGGAACATGCTCTTCCTCGACGACCGCGTGCTGCGCGAAGGCATGGTCGGCCTGGCGCTGATGGGCAACCTGCGCCTCGAGACGCTGGTCGCGCAGGGCTGCCGGCCCATCGGCAAGCCGCTGACCGTGACCAAGTGCCACAAGAACCTGCTGATGCAGCTCGACGGGCGCAAGCCCATGGAATGCATCGCCGAAATCTACGAGCACGGCTCGGAAGACGAACAGCGCCTGATCCGCACGGCGCTCTTCATCGGGCTGGTGATGGACCCGCTGGCGGCGAAGGAGCCCCGCGCGGGGGACTTCCTGATCCGCAACATCCTCGGGCGCGACCTGCACACCGACGGGCTGTACGTGAACGCGATGCTGCGCGACGGGATGATGGTGCAGTTCCACGTGCGCGACGCCCGCACGGCCGCCGAGGACCTCGAGGAGGTCCTGCGGTCGTACTCGCGCGGACTTTTGCAGGAAGGGCACGGCGACTCGGTGCCGCGCCCGCCGGCGGGCGCGCTGCTCTTTTCGTGCCTGGGCCGCGGGAAGCACATGTACGGGAAGCCCGACCACGACTCGACGATGTTCCGGCAGATCGTGGGGGAGGTTCCGCTCAGCGGGTTTTTCTGCAACGGGGAAATCGGGCCCGTGGGCGCGACGACCTACCTGCACGGGTTCACCAGTTGCTTCGGGATCATCCGCCCGAAAACCTGAGCGTTCGAGACCTTCCGGAAAACAACCCTAACAGGTTGATATTAAGCACGTTGTGAAGTTCGCGGAGACCCGTCTTCGTCCTTGTTTCGGTATTCAAGTTCCGTTAAAAGTTAGCCCTGCCTCTAAGATCGATTCGGCCCTCTACCGATACAGGTGGTGGGTTGAGAGCGCCAAACGGGGACCTTTACCGATCCATGCAGGTATTCACGCAGGTCCTTGCCGCCTCCCTGGTGCTCGCGGCCGCCGCCGTTTCCGCGCAGGAACGGACGGGTTCCGAAAACAACGAAGGCGCTCCGCACGTGCTGATGCAGGCGCGCCCGGTGCCTTCGAAACACGGCGAACTCTCCCCCGATGACGCGAAAGCCTCCGCCGGCCGCGCCGCCGACGCGATGGCCGGCCTGGCGCTCGCCAAGGCCAAGGTGACAGCCGAGAAGCCCGGCGAACAGCCGCCGCTCTCGACGGCCGGCAAGCCCGGCGACGTGCGTCTGGTGACGGTCAAGACCGACGTGATCCAGCGTTCGCGCTGGATCGTGCCGAAGGTGCCGATCCCGCCGTTCCGGCAGTGGAACCAGTGGCTCGACGAGCATCCTTCGGTCTCGCACTGCGCGCTGGACTTCATGGACGACGAAGGGAAGTGGTGGCACACCGAACTGCGCGGGTACTATCAGTATCCGGAAGAGTACCGCGTGGGCGAAGGCGAATTCCGCGCGACGGGCACGACGATCTACGGCATCTTCGTCGTCCCGGGCCGCAGCGATCCCGAAGACCAGGAAGTGCTCCTGGACGAGAAGGTCAACGCGGACTGGAAGAAGGTCGTGGAATTGGCGCGGAACTACGGACGCCGGGACCGGCGCTCCGGAGAACCGGGCACGGGCGGAAAAGGCGAGAAAAATGTGGGCCTGGGCGGGCCGGCCTGGCGCCCCACGTGCAACAGCAACACCTTTATCAGCTATATCTTGAAGCAGTGCGGGGTAACGCGTCCGGAACCGCCCGGCGCCGTGGGTTGGGACCGCACCCCGACGTTCCCGTACTCGTCGGACGCGGACGCGTACAACCGTTAGCGGTGAAGGCCGCGCGGCCGCGGGCCGTCTCCCATGAGTAAACCGTTTTAGGCAGGCCCAGGAACGCAAGCGATGGCAGGACCGTCAGGCACGAAGCGAAGTTCGAGCGCCCTGGGCGCCGGCCTGCGCCGCTGGGCGGCGGGCATCGCGTGCGCCGCGGTCTTCGTCTCGGGCTGCGGAGCCGTGCGGACGGCGATTCCGTTTCTGCCGCCGTCGCAGTACGTCGATGTCGGCGGGCGCAAGCTGACGCGCGAGGAAGTGGACTGGTCGCAGAAGGTCCGCGAACTGGGCACCGGCATCCGCATCAACCCCAAGGACAGCGTCTCGTACGTTTCCATGGGCGAGCTCTTCCAGACCAAGGGCCATTACGACCTGGCTTCCCAGTTGTACATCGAAGCGATCAAGATCGACCCGAACCTCGACACCGCCTACTACAACCTGGGCGTGCTGGCGATGGCCGAAGAGAACTACAGCGACGCGCTGAAGCACCTGTCGCGCGCGCGCGAACTGAGCCCCCTCGACGCGAAGATCTACCACCGCACGGGGGTGGCGTACGCGGGCATGGGCAACCAGCTCGAGGCCGCCAAGAACTACGACCAGGCGATCAAGTTCGACCCGGAATTCACGCCCGCGTATCTCGACAAGGCCCGCGGGCTCTTCGCGCAGAAGAAGTACAAGGAAGCCGAGACGGTCTGCCGCGACGCCATCGCGCATATTCCGCAAAAGCTCCCGACGCAGAAGGCCGGCGACGACCGCAGCGAACTCCTGAAGATGATCTGGCCCGGCGGCGAACCCCAGATCCGGCCCGACACGGCCATGGAAGAGGCGCGCTACGACCTGGCGCTGTCCCTGAAGGCCCAGGGGCGCCACCAGGAAGCGCTCTCGGAACTGCTGCCGGCCGAGAAGTCCGAGTTCTGCCGCCTGGACGTGCAGCTCCTGAAGAGCCGCCTGCAGGAAGCCGGGGGCGACCGCGCCGGCGCGATCGCGACCCTGGAACTCCTGCGCAAGGACTTCAAGGAACAGGCCGTCATCCCCAAGTCGCTCGCGCGGCTCTACCAGGCCTCCGGGCAGGCCGACCAGGCCGCCAAGCTGCGGCTCGAAGCCGCCGAGCTGGACCAGTCCGACCGCGCGCTCCAGGACGACGCGCTCAAGGACGCCGTCGAACACAAGGATCTCTCGCGCCAGGTGGCCGTGTACGAGCGCATCGTCCGCATCGACCCGTCGGACGTGCAGGCGCAGCGCGCGCTTGCCAAAGCCTACGACGACCTGGGCATCGCGCGGCAGGCGGCGCTGACCTACCAGCAGGTGGTCACGCGGCAGCCGAACGACCTGGCCACGCGCCGCCGCCTGGGGATGCTCTATTCCGAACTGCCCGGCTACCAGGGCAGCGCGCTGCTGCAGTTCAAGGCCGTGCTGGCGAACAACCCGCGCGACGCCGAAGTGCTCCGCAAGGTCGGCGAACTGTACCTGCAGGCGCACAACTTCACCGAAGCCGAAAGCCACCTGCGCAAGTCGCTGGAGATCAACCCCAACGACGCGCGCGCCCACGCTGTGATGGGCGACCTGCTGGTGATGCTGCGGCGCGGCGAAGACGCCGCCGCCGAGTACCGCAAGTGCCTGGAACTCGACCCGAAGCTCGTCGAGGCCCACTTCGCGCTCGCGCGCACGCTGGTGACCGTGGACCGCCGCGAAGACGCCGTGAAGCCGATGGAAGCGTACCTGAAGGCCAAGCCCGAGGACGTCGAGGCGCGGCGCTTCTACGCCGACACGCTGCGCGACCTGAACCGCCGCGACGAGGCCGTGAAGCAGTACAACACCATCGCCGAACTGCGCCCGCGCGACAGCGGCAACGCGATGGAACTCGCGCGCCTGGCCACGCTGCTGGGCCAGCCCACCGACGCCGCGGGCCTGTACGAAAACATCATCGAAAAGAACCCGGCGGACGCGAACGCCCTGCGCTCGGCCGCGCGCCTGTACGACGAAATGAAGCAGCCGCTCCGCGCCATGTACTGCTGGCAGCGTCTGCTCAAGATCAAGAAGGGCGACGAGGAAGCGATGGCCAGCCTGGCCGCGAACTACCGCGCCATCGGCGACGACGAGGCCGCCATCAAGACCTACGAAGACCTGGGGCACGCCGACGCGTGGCGCAACGTCGCCTACCTGCGCCTGAAGCGCAACGAACGCGACAAGGCCATCGCCGCATACCGCCGCGTCATCGAACTCCAGAAGGCCGATGTCCCCGCGCGCATCGCGCTGGCCGGGCTGCTGAAGACCTCGGAACAGGAAGAAGAGCGCGAGCAGGCCGTGAAGCTCTACCGCGAACTTCTCCAGCTCAACCCCAAGGACACCAAGTCGCGCCTGAACCTGGCGAACCTGCTGACCGAGAACAGCCGCTACGCCGAGGCGCAGGAACAGTATGAAGCGATCCTGCGCGACGAACCCGGCAACCTGGGCGCGAACGTCGGCCTGGGCGTGATCCTGCGCAAGCGCGGGCGCGCCAAGGAAGCCGAGGAACACTACCTCGCGGCGCTGAAGACCGACGAGAACTCCAAGCTTGCGCACTACAACCTGGGCGTGCTCTACGAGTACTACCTCACCGATCCCGCCAAGGCCCGGGAACACTACGACGCGTTCGTGCGCCTGGGCGGCGACGCCGGGATGCTGGAAGAGAAGAAGGACACGGACGCGGTGAAGCCGAAGGAAGGCGAAAAGCCCGAGCTGCCGCTCCAGCCCGACAAGCCCATGACGAAAAAAGAGAAGAAGGCCACGGTCATCGCCAACGAGCCGCCTTCCGAGTAACGCCGCGCGTGGCCCTCTACCGCGAAAAAACACCGGACGTCTGGATCGTCGCCGCGCCGCGCCATCAGGAAGCGCTGGGTCTGCTGCTGCTGGCGCTCAGCGTGACGGTGCTCGGCGTGACGCTCTACCGGATGCTCAACGGGCTGCTCGCGTTCGTTCAGCCGCTGCTGGTGGGGCTGGCCGTGGGCGCGGTGGGCGCGGAGTTCCTCCTGCGCAACGACCGCTACATCTTCGACCGCGCCTCGAAGACGCTCTTCCTCAAGCGCCCCTTCCGCCGGACGGTGGGCTGGGACTTCTCGGCGCTCGAACGCATCGAACTCGTGCGCGCCCCCGGCGGCCGCCGCGACGCCGAACTCGTCTTCAAAGATGGCGCGCGCGCGTTTCTCTCGCGCGGGGAAGCGGCGGCAGCCGAAACCGAAGGCGGAAAGCTCGCGGCGTTCGTGGGCGTCCCGCTGGAAAAGAAGGGCGCGTAAACCTCCATTCACCACGGAGCTCACAGAGATCACAGAGAACGGCCAACGAAGGCCACAAGACTGAAGCGTGTTTTTCTCTGTGAACTCTGTGCGCTCTGTGGTGAGAAAGGCCGTTACGCCCCGTGCGCGCCCTTGGCCAGCGCTTCCACCATGTCGCCGACGCCGGTGCGGAGGGCTTCGCCGGCGAAGCCGCTCTGGGTCAGCTCGGCGATCTTCTTCACCAGCGCGCTGCCGACGATCACGCCATCGGCGAGCTTGCCGACGGCGGCGGACTGTTCGGGCGTGCTGATCCCGAAGCCGACGCAGACGGGCGTCTTCGTGCGCGCCTTCAGGTCCTTCACGTTCGCTTCCAGGTCGGGCGGCAGCGCCCGGCGCGTGCCGGTGATGCCCGCGACGGAGATGTAGTAGATGAACCCGCTGCTGCGCGCGGCGATCAGGTCGCGGCGTTCGGGCGGGGTGGTGGGGGCGCAGAGGAAGATCAGGTCGAGTTCCAGCTTCGCGGCCACGGCGGCGGCGTCGCCTTCGTAGCCCGCGGGCAGGTCGGGGACGATCATCCCGTCGTAGCCGCTCTCCTTCGCCGTCTTGAAGAACGCCTCGAGCCCACGCTTGAAGACGAGCGTCTCGCTGACCATGCAGACGAGCGGCTTGTTCATGCCTTCTTTACGCAGCATCCGCGCGAGTTCGAAGGCCTGATCGACCTTGAAGCCCTTCTCGAGCGCGCGGTAGTAGCTCGCCTGGATCACCGGCCCGTCCGCGATCGGATCGCTGAAGGGCACGCCGATCTCGATCAGGTCCGCGCCGCGCGCGGCAGCCTCGCGGATCAGTTCCGCGGTGGTGGCCAGGTCCGGGTCGCCGGCGGTAAAGAAGGGGATAAAGGCCGGCTGGGTTCGGCCCGCGAAGGTTTCGCGGATACGGCTGGCGTGGCTCACGATTCGGTCGGCTCCCGGGTTGGACCTGCTGACCTTACGCGGAAACGCCCGCCCGGCAACCAAAGGAAGCCCGCCCGGCCCGGCGCCCCGACTTCCTTGCCTTTTTGGAAACGAGTCCGATCCTCCTTAAGAAGGAGCGGGGCGCGCCAGTTCCCTTGCCCGCGCGCCGCGGTAGCATGATCCCGCGCTGAAGACGACGCGCGAACCGACCGTGGAGGAACGCCCATGCTGCTGTGCGGAGCCGCGAAAGCCTGCATCACGCCGGACCTGCCGATCAACCTGGCCGGGTACCGGCCGGACCTGATCGCGACGGGCGTCCTCGACGACCTCTTCGCCACCGCGCTGTACGTCGAAAGCGGCGGCGAGGGCGCGGTGCTGATCGCGATGGACACGATCAGCGTCGATGCCGAGTTCGTCGCCGATATTCAGGCCGGCGTGGCCAAGGCCACGGGCCTGCCGGCGCGCGCCGTCTTCACCACCGCCAGCCATTCGCATTCGACCCCGCGCGTGCGCAAGGCCCGCGAGAACGAATCCGCGGAAGCGCGCGCGCAGTGCGAAGCCTACCGTTCGCGCGTGGTGAACGGCTGCGTCGAGGCCGCGCACAGGGCCAAGGCCGGCGCCGAGGAAGCGACCGCGCACTACAACACCGCGCGCATCCGCGAGAACCTGAACCGGCGCGTCTTCTTTCCCGGCGGCGAATACTTCTACCAGCCGAAGCAGAAGAACCTGCTCCCGCTGGCCGACGGCTACACCGAGGAAGAACTGGGCTTCGTCTTCTTCCGCAGCGTGAAGACCAAGAACTTCGTCTCGGTGCTGGCGAATTACACCGCGCACCCGCTTACCATCGGCGATTCGTCCTCGCTGGTCAGCGCCGATTACCCGGGCGTGCTCAAGCGCGAGATCGAACGGAACCTCGGCGGCACGGCCGTCTTCGTCACCGGAAGCTGCGGCGACAACCACCCGCTCGGCGCCGAAGCCGGCATCGCGCGCTGCGAACGCATGGGCCTGGCGCTGGCCGAGAAGGTGCTCTACCACCGCTGGGACGCCGTGGACCTGGACGTCACCACCGTCGGCGCGGAACACCGCGAGGTCGTCCTGCCGGCACTGACGGGCGCGCAGCACGCCGCGATGCCGCGCAACTTCGACTTCCAGCGCAAGCAGGCCCCGGCCGAACAGCACCCGCAGGGTTTCCGCACGCGCGTCAGCCTGCTGGGGATCGGGCCGCTGCTCTTCGTCGGCGTCCCGGGCGAGACCACCGCGGAACTGGGCGCGCGCCTGAAATGGGAGAGCCCCTTCCCGAAGACGTTCGTGATGTTCATGGCCACCGACAACCTGGGCTACATCCCGCACCGCAATGCGTACGAATGGGGCGGTTACGAAGTGCTGACGTCGTCGCTCGCGCCTTCCGCCGGCCGCAAGCTCATCGACGAAGCCCTTGACGGCGCCGAAGCCCTGAAGGCCGCCATGGAACGCCGCGGCCCGCCGCTGCGCCTGCCGGGGCAGGGCGCCGGGCCGGTGCCGAGCAATGCACCGGGGCAGGCACGGTAGCCGGTCTTCGCGATAACCGAAAAATTTTTGGCCAAAGTCTCGAGCGAAATCCGCGTTCCGCGCTAACGCGTGCGCGCGCGACGAGTTGATCGCGGTTATCTGATAACTTGGCGCGGCGCGGCGTGCGCGCGCTTATTCGCGCGGCTCGCGCCGCGATTGGTGTATACGAACAGAACTGCGGTCCGGCGAATACGCGGGCCAAGTTATCCGATCACTTTTCCGGCGCGTTGCTTCCGCGGTGAACGGCTGCCATGACCACCAGAACGCGGACGGCCCCCACGGCCGGACGCAGACTCTCCAGGGACCCTATGAGCGAAGCCGCGCGGGACGTCCCCTCTTACCGCCAGGGCCGGACGCTCTCCGGCGAGATGCCCGACGCGCTGCAGGAACTGCTCGACGACTCCGGCGACGAAGTCTCCTGGCGCGGCTGGGTGCTGGGCCTGCTCACCGTCGCGGGCATCACCGTGCTCGAACCGCTCGGCGATTTCGTCCTCCAGTCCACCTGGTTTTCCTCGAACGCGCTGCCGGTGCTGCCCATCGCGATTCTCTTCGGGCTCGTGCTGGCCATGCGCGGGCTCCAGCGCGCGCTGAACACGACGCTCGGCTTTACGCGCAACGACCTGGTGCTGGTCTTCTGCATGGCGCTGGTGACGTACGCGCTGCCCGGCACGGGCTTCTGGAGTTTCTGGACGACGCAGGTGACCGCGCCGTACTTCTACGCCACCGAGACCAACGGCTGGGCGAAGTCGCTGCACCCGTACCTCACCGAAGGCTTCTTCCTCCGCGATCCGTCCGCGGCGCTCGACAACGGCCCGCGCCCGGTCGAATGGCTCTACAACGGGCTCCCGCCGGGGCGTTCGATCCCGTACGCGGCGTGGGCCGGCCCGTTCGCGCGCTGGTACGTGGTGCTGATGCTGATGTTCGGGGCCTGGCTGAGCATGTCGCTGCTCCTCTTCAGGCGCTGGTCGAACCTCGAGCGCCTGCCGTTTCCCGTCGCGGAAGTCCCCGTCGCGATTCTCAAGCTCTTCCCGGCCAAGGGGGACGCGCCGGCCGAATCGTCGGACGGAGCCGCGGCGGCGCGGCGCATGTTCTGGGTGGGGCTGGCGGCGGTCTTCGCGCTGCATCTCTGGAACGGGCTCGCGGTGCTCGAACGCCGCATCCCGCCGCTCCCGATGCTCAACTGGAACCTGAACTGGCGGCTCTTCACCGAATCGCCTTACCGCGAGATGGGCGCGCTGCACTTCCACGTCTATCCCGCGGTGATCGGGCTCACGTTTCTGCTCTCGCTCGACGTGGCCTTCAGCGTCTGGTTCTTCTACGTGCTGCGCAAACTCTTCCTGATGATCGTCGGGGTCGCGGCGGGCGCGGCGCTGAGCGACCGCGCGGTGCAGGGGCAGGGGACCGGCGCGCTGCTGATGCTGGCCGTGTACGCGCTGTGGATGGCGCGCGCGGAACTGGGGCAATCGCTGCGCGCGGCGATGGGCCGATCCGACGAACCGCCGGGCGACCGCGCGCTGCCGGCGCGGGCCCTGTGGAGCATCTTCGGCGCGTGCGCGCTGGGCGTGACGGGCTGGATGGCGTGGGCGGGCATCGGCTTCGGGTGGGGCGTGCTGCTGGTGGCGCTGATGGTGCTGGTGGCGGCGGGGCTTTCGCGCCTGGTGGTGGAAGCGGGCCTGGTCGCGACGCAGCTCTACGATTTCCCGAGCCAGATGCTCTCGCTGGGCGCGACGCCCGCGGTGATGGGCAGCGGGAATTACGTGATGGCGCGCGCCGTGGACCGGGTCTTCGCCAACGACTGGTTCCGCATCGTCCCGATGGCCAACATCCTGAACGGATTCCAGGTCGCCGCGCAGACGCGCCTGCGGCAGTCTTCGGCGCTGGCCGGCATGGCGCTGGCGCTCTGCCTGACGATGGGCCTCGGCTTCTTCACCTTTCTGGGCACCACCTACACGAACGGCGGCGCGAAGATGATGGGCTTCTACATGGCCGACAGTTCGAACAACTGGACCCGCGGCGAAATCCCCGGCATCGCGCAGCAATCGGCCAGCATCCAGAACTGGGAGAAAAAAGAGGAAGCCGCGCGCGCGGAAGGACGCGAACCGGCCGAGTCCGAGCGCCCCGAGGTCGCGCGGCGCGACTGGTGGCACATCGGTTGGATGGGCATCGGCTCGCTGGCGATGCTGCTCATGTCGCTGGTGCGGCGCTACGTCTTCTGGTTCCCGCACCCGGCGGGGTACGTGATGTGGATGTCCTCGTTTCCGCACGACTGCCTGTGGGCGTCCTTCTTTATCGGATGGCTGGCCAAGTGGCTGATCGCGAAGTTCGGCGGGATGCGCGCGTACGGGCAGTGGCGCTACTTCTTCGTGGGGATGGTCGCGGGCGAAGCCGCCGCGGCGCTCTTCTGGGGCGTGGCCAGCGCCTTCATGAGCCAGCACTTCAGCTACGTGATCCGTTCGGGCTGAACGCGCGGGCCGATCCCTTCCCCTAAGCCGTCGTCCGGGCAATTCTCGCGCCCGCCGTTGCGAAGTTCCGCCCTTTGGCGGTACACTCTTTCATACGCACGCATCGTATGAACGCGAGAACCGCCTCGGCGGAACGGGAATGGCTCACGAAGCGCTGAAGGAACGCGACCAACGCCTGGGCTCCCTGGCGCTCCGCAAGGGCCGCATCACGCCGCTGGACCTTGAGGCCGCCCTCCAGACCCAGAAGGAACTCGCGCAGAAGGGCGAATACCGCCCGCTCGGCACGATCCTCGTCGAATCCGGCAAGCTCTCGAAGGAAGGCCTGGAAGAAATCCTGGGCGAACAGACCAAGTCGTGGGAAGGCCAGCGCGTCGTCGGGCGCTACCGCCTGGTCGCCAAGATCGGCGAAGGCGGGATGGGCGCGGTCTGGAAGGCCGTCCACGTGGACCTCGGCAACACCGTCGCGATCAAACTCCTGCCGTACTCGGTCGTCGGCGACGAACGGCTCGTGCAGCGCTTCCAGCGCGAAGCGCGGCTGATGGCGAGCATCAACCATTCGAACGTCCTTCAGGCCTTCGACGCGGGCGAGGAAAGCGGACAGCCGTTCTTCGTGATGCCGTTTTTGGAAGGCGCGAGCGTCGGGGCGATCGTGCGGCAGAGCGGGCGGCTGGGCCCGCGCACGACGCTCTCCATCGCGCTGCAGATCGTCCGCGGGCTCCAGTACGCGCACAGCCGCGGGATGATCCACCGCGACCTGAAGCCGGACAACCTCTTCATCGGCAACGACGGCACCGCGAAGGTGCTCGACCTGGGACTGGCCAAGCTGATCGAAGGCGCCGACGGCGGCGACCAGCGCCCGACGCAGACGGGCATGATCGTGGGCACCCCGCAGTACATGTCGCCCGAACAGGTCCGCGGCGACCCGAACCTCGACGCGCGCTCCGACATCTATTCGCTGGGCGCGACGATCTTCCACATGGCGACGGGGCGTTTTCCGTTTCCGGGAAAAAACGTCCCCGAAGTGCTGCGGCAGAAGAACCAGACGCCCACGCCCGATCCCAAGGAAGTCGTCGCGGATATCCACTCGGGCCTGCGCCGGCTGATCCTTTCCATGATGGCCGTCGCGCCCGAACGCCGCCCCGCCGACTGCACCACGCTGGAGGCCGAGATCGAGGCGCTGCTGGAGGGCAAGCCGGTGACGGGCACCAGCCTTTCGCCCGCGAGCATCGTGATGGGGCAGAGCGAGCGCGACACGCGCACTTTCAACCTGGGCGAAAGCCGCGCGAGAGTGCCCGGCGTCACGGCCGTCGTTCCGCACGTGCCGCCGCAGGCCGTGGGCGCGTCGGTGACGACGATCCTGCCGCGCCCGCCGTCCAGTTCCGCCATGCCCGCGGATCAGAAACCCGCGGAGAGCACGCAGAACCTGCCGAAGCAGGCCGCCGGTCCGGACACGCACACCGGCATGCGCGCGCCCGCGGTGACGCCGAACGACCTGAAATCCGCCGCGCATGAACCGCCGCGGCGCGTGCAGGCGGGCTTCCTGGCGCAGGTGATCGCGGCGATCATTCTCGTGATCGTGACGGTGCTGATCACGCTGGCCGTGGTGCGCATGACCAGCGGCGCCGGCGATCCGCACGCGCCGCGCACGCCGGCTCCGCCGGTTCCTTCCGCGCCCGCGCACTGATTCCACGCATGTGCACCGGGGAAAAACCCCGCGTGCCAAGCCGCGTTTCCATTTTCCAGCGAGTGGCTTCGGTCCCGATTCTCCCAAGGTGCCTTTTTGAAGGCCGATTCGGCCGCCGGGTGGTTGGGCGTGTAGACTACAGGAGACATCGAGACGAGTCCTGCGCGCGCAATCGAGCGGTTCGCCGGGGGACTCGCGGAACCCGGAGCTTGCTTACGCTATGCGTACCACCTTTCTCCTCACCGAAACCCTGGGCATCGCGCGCGAACACGAACCCGTGCGCGTGGGCGTGCCGCTGCCGCGCGGAAGCGTGAAGGCGCAGGCCCCCGTGGCGCGCGCCGGCGGATCGCCCGTGCAAAGCACCGTGCTGGCCCGGTGGGGAGACGGCTCCGTGAAGTGGCTGCTGCTGGACCTAGCCGCGTCCTGCGGCGCGGGCGAGACCCGGCGCGTGGACGTGGAGATCGAGAACGAAGGCCCCGCCGCCGCGGGTCCGGTCTCGGCCGAAGCGGACGGCACCTCGGCCAAGATCTTTTCCGACCGCCTGCGCCTGAACGTCAAGACCGGCGCGAACGGCGCGGTGGAACTGGCCGTGAACACGTCCGGCGCCGAAGCCCTGCCGCTCAAGTTGATCCTGGGCCTGGCCGGGGCCGCGCCCGCGGAGGCCCGTCCGGTGGCGTGCGCCCTTGAAGCCGCCGGGCCCGCGCGCGCGACCGTCTGCGTGCGCTACACGATCCCCAGCGGGCTCGAACGCCCGCTCGAAGCCGCGCTGCGCTTCAGCGTCTCGGCGGGTTCGCCGCTGCTGAGCGTCCAGGCGGCGCTCACGAATCCCAATCCCGCCGTGCGCGAATTCCTCGGCCGCTGGCCGCTCGGTTCGCCCGGCGCGTCGTACCTGAGCGTCTTCGGCCTCAAGCTCGGCGCGAAGAACGGGCTCGCGGCCGGGAAGTACGCGGTGGACGAGCGCGCTTCCTTCCATCGCCCCGGCACGGACGTGCGCATCGAACAGGAATCTTCCGGCGGCCTGCACTGGGATATGCGCACGCACCTCGACCGCCACGGCAAGATTCCGCAGCGCTACGCGGGCTACCGCGTCTGCCTGGACGGGCAGCACAAGGGCTCGAACTTCCGCGCGCAGCCGTGGGTCGAGGCCGCGGCCGGCGGTCTTACCGTGGGCCTGGGCATCCGCGACTTCTGGCAGAACTACCCCGTCGCCATCGACACCGCCGCGGGCGCGCCCGCGACCCTGGAATACTTCTCCAGCACGTTCGGTTCGGGCGAGATCGAACTGCAGGGCGGGGAAGCCAAGAGCTGGGAGGCCACCGTCGCGCTCGCGCCCGCCGCGTGGGACGAGCCCGAAAGCCGCCGGCTCCAGGCCGCCTGCGCCGCGCCTTTGGTGGCCCTGCCGACGGCCGAGGCGCTGGAGTCTTCGCGCGCAGAAGGGCCGTTCGTGCGCCGCGACGACGCGCGCCGCCCGGCCTTCGAACGCGCGGTGGTGGCGATGATCCGCGATCCGCGCCGCAACGTCTTCACGCAGCGCGAAGTGATCGACGAGTACGGCTGGCGCAACTTCGGCGACCTGTGGGCCGACAACGAACGCGGCTGCAAGGACGCGCCGCGCGAAGCGCAGCTCGTGATCAGCCACTACAACCAGGAGTACGACTGGGGCTTCGGGATGCTCTACCAGGCCCTGCGCAACGCCGGCGTGGACGACGAGGCCGCCGCCGACTGGTGGGCGCTCGGGCGCGCCGCGCTGCGCCACGAGGCCGACATCGACACGTACCACTGCTGGCCGCGCGAGAAGGCGCAGGACGGCGTCTACTGCGGCGGGCACTTTACGCATACGGCGCACGGCGTCGAGGCCGGCGACGCGGGCCACCGCGGCGCGCCGACCGACAAGTTCTGGAACACCGCCGACTGGCCGTGGGGCCGCGGCGGCGGGCCCGAGAGCGGGCACTACCATTCGCGCGGCCAGTGGCTCCTTTATTATCTGACCGGCGACGCGCGCCACCGCGAGATCGCGCTCGAATGCACCGAAAGCGTCGCGTACAAGATCGGCGAAGACCGTTTCCCGCAGAGCGACAACGTCGGGCGCGACAGCGGCCACTCGATGCAGATCCTGACCGACGCCTACGCCGCCACGCGCGACGAGAAGTACCTGGCGCTCGCCGCGAAGATTCTCGCCCGCGCCAACTTCAAGAAGCAGTGGGAGGAGAAGCTCGACAAGAACCCGCACGCCGGCGACTTCACCAACTCGATCTACCTGCGCGAATGCGGGCGCCTGCTCGACGCGCTCGCCGATGCCGGCCAGGCCCCCGACGCGCCGCTCTACCGCCAGACGCTCGAAAGCATGACCTCGTACCTCGACGTGATCGAGCGGCTCGGCTGGCACGGCCCGGAGGCGGGCTTCTCGGACAGCGTGCGCGGCGACGGCAAGCCCCGCGCGCCGAAAATGCAGCATCCGAGCAACGACTCGTGGAACTTCATCCCCACGAACGGCTGGCTGGCCGACGCCTTCGCGCTCGCCAGCGCGCACGTCGCCAGCGACGAACGCCGCGCGCGTTACCTGGCCATCGCCGCCGCCGCGTACGACCTGGACCAGAAGGCCAGCCAGGGCGCGAGCCGCACGCCGGTTTACCGGAACTGCAAAGTCGCGACGGGGTTCTGCCGCGGCAGCGTGGTGGCGGCCGCGCTGACTGAAAAGTAAGCGCGCGGAAACGAAAAGCAGCAAACGTCAAACTTCAAACAAACGGAAAACGGCAAACCGAAATACAAGACGCCGGGAGATGGCTCCCGGCGTCTTGCGTTGTGCTGTTTTCTGTTTGTTTGAGCGTTGTCGTTTGCCGTTTTCGGTTTCGGCCAGTCTACGGCTTGCTGATCGGCAGCGGCTTGCGCGTCTTCCACTTTCCGCGGGTAAAGTCGGGGAACTTCACGGGCGCGCTGCCCTTCTTCACCGATTCTATCGTCAGCGGCGTGATGACGCTCCAGGTGGCGGCGTCGTAGACGTCGATGGGCACCTCGGTCTTGTTGCGGACGGCGCGGACGAATTCCCAGAGCGTGATGTAGTCGCCGCCGCCGTGGCCGCCGTTCCTGGCCGCTTCCTTCTGCAGGCCCTTCCAGAGCGGGTGCGCGTACTTTTTCATGTACGGCGCGAACGGTTCGTACTTGTGGTGCTCGGGGGAGACGCCGTCGAGGTAGACGCCGTCCACGGTGCCCATGTACAGGCCCTTCACGCCCTGGCAGCGGAAGATCAGGTCGTAGGGGCGCGGCAGGTTGGTGTCGTGGTAGAGCGTCACGGTCAGGCCCTTCACCGACTTGATCAGCGCGCAGTTCACGTCGCCGAGCGCGAACTTCTTCTTCGCCAGCGGGTGGCGCTTGCCGAGCAGCTTCGCGGCGTAATCGTTGATGCCGCGCGCGTTGGAACTCATGCTGGTCAGGTAGTCGAAGCGGTCGCCGCGGTTGATGTTCGCCCACTGCGCGATCGGCCCGATCTGGTGCGTCGGGTACAGGTTGCCGTTCTTGTTCAACGAGTGCGCGCCGCGCCACTTGATCGCGCCTTCCTTCGAGATCTTGGTCATGCGGACGTCGTGCTGGTAGCCGGCCTCGAAGTGGATCAGTTCGCCGAAGCACGCTTCGCGGACCATGCGCAGCACCGTCAGCACGTTCTGGAAGTAGCAGACGTTTTCCAGCATCATGCAGGGCATGCCGGTCTTCTCGCTGGTGTTCACCAGGTCCCAGCATTCTTCGACGGTGGTGGCGGCGGGCACTTCGGTCGCGCCGTACTTGCCGTGCTTCATCGCCGCGACCATCACGGGCACGTGAATCTCCCACGGCCCGCCGCAGACGACCGCGTCGAGGTCCTCGCGCGCGCACATCTTTTCGTATTGAGAAGCTCCGCCGACGTACGCGGCCGGGTCGCTGCCCTGCTTTTCGCGCACGATGCCCTGCGCGCGCGCCGCGTTGTCCTTGCTCGCGTCGGCCACCGCGCGCACTTCGACGCCCGGGATCGAGAGCAGCGTCTTCATCAGAAAGGTGCCGCGACCGCCCACGCCCACCACGCCCACGCGCACGACTTTGGGCGTACTCCGGCCACGCTTCTTCATGTGAGTCTCCCGTAGGGCGCAGGCGCCGTCCTGCGCGACCGATCCGCGCGGCCGTCCGGCCGGCTTTTAACGTTATGAACACTCCAGGCGAGGCTCTTGTCCTACAGCGCGCCGCCGCCCGGCGCAAGCGCGGCTGCGTGGCCGGCGCCGGCGGGTCCGTCAGGCCGTGGCGAGGGCCTCGACGATGGCGCGCTCCACCGGCGAATACTCCGCGGGGTCTTCGCGCTTCAGGTTCATCGGTTCCTTCAGGACGAAGCACGGGTTGCAGATGAAGCGCACCGACGAACCGGTGTTCATGCTGCGGGCGTGGCGCACGAACGGATGTATCAGCACGACGTCGCCGGCGCGCCCTTGGGATTCGACGATCTGCTGGAACGGATGCTGCGCGACGCGCTTGCCCAGTTCCTGCACGTGAAGGCCGTCGGGTTCGGCCTCGTGGAGGATGCGCGCGGCGATCCTGTGCGAGCCGACGTCGAGAACCGTTCCGCCGCCGCCAGGCGCGATGTCGGAGAAGAGGAAGATCGGCAGCAGGCCCTGGTCGGGCGAATTCACGTGATGGTGGAACTGGATGCCGTCGATGTGCCAGCCGGTCTCCGGTTCCTTCCACGGCGGATGCTCGAAACCGGGAAACGAGACCGGCCACCACCCGAGCGTGGTCTTGGGGTTCCAGCGCCCCGGGCCCATCACGTCGTCGAGCGCGCCGCAGAGGCGCGGCGTGAACGAATCGGTAAAGGGCGGGCCTTCGTAGGCGTGCTTGAGATGGATGAGCGGCTTCGTCCAACCGGACGGATCGTCGGGGCTCAGCCCCATCTCCTTCCACAGGAATTCGCGGACGCGCGCGGCCACTTCGGCGGGAAAGGCTTCGCGCAGCAGCACGAATCCTTTTTCCACGAACTGCTCGACATCGTCTTCCGACAGCACGCTCGGTTTCATAACTCCCACCCTCGCCCCAGGGTTTTGACGTCTGCGCAATTTTCCCGCTCGGCCCGAGAGGAGTCCATTCAATTTCCACCTTACCTACGAGGTGATTTAAGACCGCGCGTGAAAATTTCTCGAAGGTACAGGCCTTGAACCAGACGCGCGTATGCGCCGTTGCGAACGCCGGTTAGCGAGGGCCTGCGGCGGCCCGCGTCCGGAGCGGGCGCGATTTGGGAACGCGAGGGCGCATTAGGGTATGGACTTTTTCCACGAATCGTCGCAGCATCGGCGCTTCGGGGTCGCCAGCCACGCACGCATTTTTGCCGGGAGCATCCATGCCGACGATCGTTTTCGACAGCCGGGTTCATCCCGACGCGCGGGCGCTCGCGCAGAAGGATCACGAACTGGTCGGGCCGCTTTTGGAAGACACGCCCGAACGCCGCGAGGCGCTCGCCCGCGCCGACGCGCTGATTCTTTCCAACATGTGGGAGATTCGCGAGCCGGAGTTCAAGACGGCGGCGAAGCTGAAAGTCATCGGCCGGCCGGGCGTGGGCGTGGACAACATCGACCTGCCGGCCGCCACGCGCCACGGCGTCTGCGTCGTGAACACGCCGGACGCGCCGAGCCAGTCCACCGCGGAACACGCGGTCTCGCTGATCTTCGCGCTGGCCAAAGGCCTGGTGAAGAGCGACGCGAGCCTGCGCGCGCGCGGCTGGGAGACGCGGGCCGAATTCTTCGGCGCGGAGCTGAAAGGCAAGACGCTGGGTCTGGTGGGCGTCGGGCGCATCGGCGGAATCGTGGCGAAGACCTGCCGCGACGGCCTGGGCATGCGCGTGGTCGCCTTCGACCCGTTCCTGGACCCTGCGCGCGCCGAGGGCCTGGGCGTGGAACTGCGCAAGGACCTGAACGAGGTCCTGCGCGAGGCCGACTTCGTCTCGCTGCACTGCGCGCTCTCGCCGCAGACGCGCGGGCTGATCGGGCGCGGGCAGTTCGAAGCGATGAAGCCGACGGCCTGCCTGGTCAACTGCGCGCGCGGCCCGATCGTGGACGAGGCCGCGCTGATCGAGGCGCTGCGTTCGAACCGAATCGCGGGCGCCGGGCTGGACGTCTTCGAGACGGAGCCGATGGCGCCGGGCCACCCGCTGCTGACCCTGCCGAACGCGATCGTCACCCCGCACATCGCCTCGCACACCGCCGAATGCGAACGCGCCATGCACCTCGGCGCGATGGAACAGGTCCTGGCGCTGCTGCGCGGCGAGCGGCCCAAGAGCCTGGTGAACGGGGACGTGTGGGAAGGGCGGCGGCGTGACTAAGTGCTTGTAGTTTCGCGCAAAGACGCAAAGACGCGAAGAACGGCAAGGACTACATTTTGGATTTTGGATTGGGGAAACTGGATTGAAGGGGAAGCGCGTGCGGGCTGTTCTTGCCGTGCTTGGCGTCTTTGCGGCTTTGCGTGAGGAAAACGTCCCATGATCGAGAACAAACTGAAGCGGCTGCTCAAGTCCGGCGGGACCGCGGTGGGGACGATGGTCTGCGATACGCGCACGCCGGGCATCGCGCAGGCGCTGGCCGTCGTCGGGTTCGACTTCTTCATCCTCGACACCGAACACGGTTCGTACAGCCTCGAGACGATCAGCGACATGATGGTGATGGCGCGGCTGGCCGGCATCACGCCGATCGTGCGCGTGCCGGATCACGAGTATCCTTTTATCGCGCGGACGATGGACGCGGGCGCGCTGGGGATCATGATCCCGCGGATTCACACGCGCGCGCAGGTCGAACAGGTGATCTCGTACGTCAAATACCCGCCGGTCGGCCGGCGCGGGATGAACAACGCGCGTACGAACACCGACTACCGCACGGTCAAGACCGCCGAGTACGCCGACCGCGCCAACGAAGAGACCATGATCATCGCGCAGATCGAGACGAAGGACGCCGTCGAGGACATCGACGCGATCGTGAACCTGCCCGGCGTGGACGCGACCCTGATGGGCCCGACCGATCTTTCGATGTCGCTGGGCGTGCGAGACCCGCTGCATCCGCTCGTGGACGAATACACCCAGCGGACGCTCGACGCGGCCACGCGCGCGGGCAAGGCCGCCGGCACCCATGTACCCGACCTCGCGCGCCTGAAAAGTTGGCGCGACAAAGGCATGCGCCTGCTCCTGTACAACTACGACTTCGGGCTGATCATGTCCGGCGGCGCCGCGGCGGTGAAGGAACTGAAGCCGCGCTGAACGGCGCCTCGAACCTCGCGCCCGGCCGCGGGGGCGGTAGAATCGCCCGGGCATGCACCGCCCGCCGATCCTGCCCCTGAACGAAGCCGAATTCATTCCGGTCGAACTCGATCCGTTTCTGCGCATGACCGCGCCGCGCGACCGCACGCTCGGCGTCGGGCCCACCGCGTGGACGCATTACCACGACTGCATGGAACTGGGGCTCTGCCTGAGCGGCAGCGGCATCGCCACGATCAACCAGCGCGCGTTCGCGTACGGGCCCGGCGACGTGATGCTCGTCTGGCCCTGCCAGGTTCACATGGGCTGGACGCGCGAAGGCCACGCGAAGTGGAAGTTCCTGAACTTCGACGCCAAGGCCGTGGATTGGGCCCGCCCGGGCGAAAAAGCGCGCTGGCCGACGGCGCACGCGGTGGAGACCGCGGGCTTCGAACAGGTCGTGCCGGCCGGCGGCGGTGAACTCTCGGCCCTGGCTGCGGCGCTCTTTCGCGAACTGGAAGAACGCCAGGCAGGCTTCGAGACCGCCGCGCGGCATCTGCTGGCCGCGATGATGGTGCGGGTGCGCCGCGGGCTGGCCCACGCGCAGGCGGCCAAGGTCGCGCGCGGCGCGCCCTCCGCGGAAAACGAGGCCGTGCGGCGGCTCCAGCCGGCCCTGACGCACATGGCCACGGCCTACGCGAAGCCGCTCACCATCGGCGACCTGGCCGGCGCGTGCTGCATGAGCGAACGGACCTTTCGGCGCGCCTTCCAGACGGCGCTCGGCTGCGCGCCGCTGGAATACCTGCTGCGCCTGCGCGTCAACACGGCGGCGGTGCTGCTGCGCGAGACCGCTCTGCCCGTCGCAGACATCGCCCGCTCGGTGGGATACCCGAACGCCTCCGACTTCAGCCGCGCGTTCAAGAAGGTGCTCGGCACGACGCCCCTGCGCTGCCGAACCGCTCCGCGCGGTCCGAAACCGGTGCATACCTGACCGGACGCCGCAAGTTGACCGAAAATGCATGCCCGATTGGCCGTAGGTGCACAGGTTCCCGGTCGCGCGCGGTGTAGGTTAAAGCATCGGTCCTGGAGAACGCGATGCTTCGCACCTTGCCGGCGCTGGTCATGACGATGGCGGTCCTTGCGTGGCCCGCGGCGGCCCGAGCCACGGACGACGCGCAGGCGGCGCGCGAACTGCTTCAACAGGCCGGGCGCGATCAAGGGTTTTGCGTATGGCTCGGCTGCGGCGGCAAGGAAAGCGCGGCGCTGGCCGCGGCGTTCGCGAAGCAGAGCCGCATGCTCGTGCACGGGCTGGCCGCCGGCGACGAAGCGCTCACGCGGGCGCGCCAGGCCTTTGAAGACGCCGGTGTGAGCGGACAGGCGATGTGCGAACGGCTCGCCTGGAAGCCGCTGCCGTATCTGCCGAACCTCGCCAACGCCGTGGTCGTGGACGATCCAGACCTGCTGGCCGCGCAGGGGCTCACCCGCGACGACGCGCTCGCGGTGGTGGCACCCGGCGGCGTGCTGCTGGTTCGCGAAAACGGCGCATGGACGAAGGCCGTCAAGGCCCGCCCGCCCGGCATGGACGAATGGACGCACCCGCGCCACGGCGCGGACGGCAACATGGTCAGCGCGGACACCGAGGTGATGTATCCGCTGGGCCTGCGCTGGATCGACGGCCTGCCGGTCAGCACCGCGGGCTTTGCGGCGGCGCGCGCGTGGGTCACGGCCGGCGGGCGGCTCTTCACGTTCGGCATCAACGAAGCCGAGAACGCGCGCTCCCCGCGAAGCAATTCGGGCATGATGCGGCAGTTCGTCACGGCCCGCGACGCCTACAACGGCCTGCCGCTGTGGAAGGTGGACGCCGAATCCCTCGACCAGGGCTTCGGCATCGGCTGGAACAACTTCGGGCCGCTGGCCACCGACGGCGAACGCGTCTTCGCCGTGATCAAGGCCAGGCCTACGGTGCTCGACGCCGCCACCGGCCGCGTGCTGGCTTCCTGCGAGACCAAATTTCCCGCCGAGCGCCTGCTGGCCTTCGACGGCGTGCTGGTGGCCCTCTGCTGGGAAAAGCGCGCGGTAACGAACTTCTTCTTCCATCCGGGGGCCGCGGACGGCTGCGTCAGCGCCTTCGACGCGAAGACCGGCGCCGCGTTGTGGTCCGCGGGATTGACCGCGAAGGAAGCCGTGGGCGCGGCCGGCACGCTGTACGTGCACGCGCGAGGTTCGGGCGAAGATGGCTCGCGTATCGTGGCGCTGAACCTGAAGGACGGAAAGGAACGCTGGAGCCTGCCGGCCAAAGGGCTGGCCGAGACGCCGGAGCTGATGCTGAATTGCGCGGGTGCCGATTATCTCGCGGTCGTCGCCGGCAAGGACCGCGCGATGCAGTTCGTGCTGCTCGAGGCCCAGGACGGCAAGGAACGCTGGCGCGCGCCGACGCGCGGCTACGCCCCGCGCGTGAAGGACGATTTCTGGTTCGTGTACGGAAACAAGTGCGAGGCCGCGACGGGGAAGGTGCTGGGGCGTTCGCCTGCGGCCGCGAGCGCGATGGGCTGCCATCCTTCGCTGCTGGCCGGACGGCTGGTCGTCGGCGACAGCAGCGTGCGCGACTGGACCGTGGCCAAGGATCCGGGCTTCAAGCTCGGCGCGGTGCGCAGCGCGTGCGTGCAGGGGATGGTCCCCGCCAACGGGCTCCTGTATACGTCGCAGAACAACTGCAAGTGCAACCCCGCCGCCGTGTACGGATTCCTGGCGCTCGGCCCAACCAAGGTGCCCTCCGCGGAAGACTTCGAGCGCGCGTCCGCCGTGGAAAAAGGCCCGGCCTTCGGCGCGCCGCCCGTTCCCGACGACCCGGGCGACTGGCCTACGCTGCGCTGCGACTCTGAACGCAGCGCCGCCGTCCCCGACACGCTTCCCCCGGCGCTGAAGGAACGCTGGAGCGCGAAGCTCGCCGATCCCGAGGCCGGCCCGCTGGCGGCCGCTTGGGATGCGCGCGTCGCGCCGCCGGTCTCCGCGCCGGTGGCCACGAAGACGCTCGTCCTGGTCAGCGTGGCCGAACGGGGCCAGGTGCGCGCGCTCGACGCCGCCACCGGCCAGCCGCGCTGGACCGCACAGCTCGGCAGCCGGCTCGACGCGCCGCCGACGCTTTACCGGGGCCTCTGCCTGATCGGCTGCCACGACGGCTACGTCTATGCGCTCAGCCTGGCCGACGGCCGCGTGGCCTGGCGCAGCCGTGCCGCTCCGCTGGAAACGCGCATGGTCGTGCAGGGCCAGGTGGAATCGGTCTGGCCCGCGCTGGGCTCGGTGCTCGTGAAGGAAGGCAGCGCCTACGTCACCGCCGGGCGTTCGTCGATGTCGGACGGCGGCGTGGCGATCCGCGCGTTCGATCCGCTGACGGGGGCGCCGCAGTGGAGCCGCGCGATGGACAAGGAATTGGCGTGGCAGAACGATATTCTCTCCCTGCGCGACGGCCGGCTGGCCTGGAACCTGGCGCGGCTGGACCCGCAGAGCGGCCGGACGCTGGAGGTGAACCTGCCCGCGGACAAGAAGGAGATGCGCGTCGGCGGCGGGCTCCTGGACGGCTCGTGGACCGTGCTGCCGAACCGGCGCGCGGGCGGGTCGTACCGGCAGGGCGCCGCGTACGTCGGCGTGCTGGCGTGGGACGCGGCGGGTTCGGTGAGCGCGGCGGGCGGGTGCGACCCGGAAGGCAAGGCGCAGTGGGCGTTCAAGCTGCCGCGCGAATGCAAGGTGGAAGCCGTGGCGCTGGGCAAGGACCAGGCCCTGGTGGCCGGACGCCTGCTGAGCAAAGACCAGCCGGCCGTGGGATTCCTGTGGCTCGTGGACCGCGCCGACGGGCGGCGCGTGCAGGAACTCGCGCTGCCCTGCCCGCCGGGCTACGACGGCCTGGCCGTGGCGCACGGCCGCGTTTTTCTGACGCTCGACGACGGCACGCTGCGCTGCTTCGGCGAATAGGCCCGCTCGAAAAAGATTCGCCCGGCCCGAGGCCCCGCGGGTAGACTCCTTCGCGAAGGAGAACACGCCCATGGCCACGTTGGAACGCGCGATCGCGCTCGCGGTCGAAGCCCACGCCGGCGCGAAGGACAAGGCCGGTCACCCGTACATCCTGCATCCGCTGCGCGTGATGTTCCGGCTGGAAGGCAACGCCGAACGGATCGTCGCGGTGCTCCACGACGTGATCGAAGACACCGGGCGCACCTTCGACGACCTGCGCGCGCTGGGCTTTTCGGAAGAAGTGCTCGCGGCGCTTGCCTGCGTGACCAAACGCGAAGGCGAAAGCTACGACGCGTTCGTCGCGCGCGCGATGAGCAACCCGATCGCGAAGCGCGTGAAGCTGGCCGACATCGAGGACAACCTCGACGTGCGCAGACTCGCGACCGTCACCGAAAAGGACCGCGAACGGATCGAGCGCTACCTGAAGGCGCGCGCGCGCATCCTCGAATCGATGGTCGGCCCGCTCGCGTAGCGCTTGGACAGCCCGCGCGCCGCGGGTATCCTTCCGCCATGCTCATCGACGCCCACGCCCACTTCTTCTCCCGGCGCTTCTACGAATTCCACGCCGAGGCCGCCAAGGTCTCGCTCGACGAAGTCCAGGCCGCCACGGGCGCGGAGATTCCCGCCGATCCGGTGGACCTGGCCGGGCGCTGGAAGGTGGAGTGCGCGCGCAAGAACGTGGACCGCATGGTGCTGATCGCCAGCATCCCCGGCGACGAGGACGGCGTGGCCGTGGCGCTGAAGGAATACCCCGAGACCTTTATCGGCTACTTCATGCTCAACCCGCTCGCCCCCGACGCGCGCGAACGCCTCGCGCGCGCCGCCGGCGAACTGGGCCTGCGCGGCGTCTGCCTCTTCCCGGCCCTGCATCATTTCGATCCCGGCGACGAGCGCCTCTTCCCGCTCTACGAGGACGCGCAGAAGCTCGGCGTGGTCGTCTTCGTTCACTTCGGGCTGCTGAAAGTGCCGATCCGCGAGAAGCTGAAACTGGCGCCCGTCAGCGACCTGCGCTACTCGAACCCCGTGCTGCTCGCGCGCGCCGCGAACCGCTTTCCCGAACTGCCCTTCGTGATCCCGCACTTCGGCGGCGGATATTTTCACGAGACGCTGCTGCTGGGCGCGCAGTGCCGGAACGTCTGCGTGGACACGTCGAGTTCCAACGGCTGGATCGGGCTGGTTCCGGAGCTGACGCTGCAAGCGGTCTTCGAGAAGGCGCTGCTCGCCTTCGGCCCGTACCGCGTGCTCTTCGGGACCGATTCGAGCGCCTTCCCGCGCGGCTGGCGCGGCGATCTGTACCAGGAGCAGCGCCGCATCCTCAACGCGCTCAACGTCGCCCCCAGCGTGCAGGACAACATCTTCGGCAAGAACCTCGAGCGGCTGCTCGCGCGCTGACGCCTACTTCTTCGCTTCGGCTTGCTCCGCGGCCGCGTCGCGCGCCGTGAGCACCAGCTTGGGCCCGTGCGTGTCGTGTTCGCGGCTGTAAAAATCCGAGAGCATGCTGCGGTCGCGGTTGAAGACGATCAGGCCCTTGCAGGCGGGCGCCTTGGCTAGGTGCTCGAGGAATTTGGCGTCGAGTTCCACTTCGACGGGCTTCTCGCTGTCGGCCGTTCGCACGGTGACGGAATTCTCGTTCAGCAGCGTCTTGAGCGTGTCCATTGCGGAGTCGTAAAAGAGATCGCGCAGGTTGGCCACCTCCTTGCCGTCGGGGGTCGTCCAGGCCTTGGTCTCGTGCTGCGCGGCCTTGAAGGTCGGTTCGCCCTTGGCCGCCGCGGCCTGGGCCTGTTCGCCTTCCACCCAGTCCGAGGCCGTGTCCAGCGCGGCGACTTCCACCTTCGCCGAAGAACCGTGGCGCAGGCCGCGGCTCACCAGCACCAGCTTGGCCGAGACCTGCCGGGCCTTGTTCTTTTCAAGAAACGCGGCGACGGCCGCGCGGTCGAAGTCCATCAGGATCGCCTCGCCGGCGTTCAGCTTGATGTTGCTGGTGCGCAGCCGAGGCGAGCGCCCGCCGTTGAACTCGGCCTCCGCGGGATAAAAGGTGACGCGCACGTCCTTGGTCGCAGGCAGCGCCAGTGGCGAGTCTTCGGCGGCGGCTTCGCACAAGCACCCCAGGACCGCGCACAGCACCGGCAGGATCGCTCGCATAAGAAGGCCTCCTCCGCGTTCGCACCTCGGGCGGATGTCTCTGCGTACCCCGATGCGGCGGGCGCGGCGGCGAGGAATGCGGCCGGCGTAGCGCGGGCGATATTTTCTGTGCTAGTAAATCCGGGCGGCGCGGGAAGCGCTTCGACCGGCTGGGTTTGTCCTTTTCAGCGCGGGCGGCTGCGTTAGCTTCCTTGGCCTATGCCAGAATTCTGCATTGTGGCGAACCCCGCGTCCGGCAAGCAGCGCGCGCCGGAGATGGCCGAGCAGGTGCTCGCGATCCTGAAGCGCGCCGGGCGCGACGTGGTCCTGCGCGTCACCACCGCGGCGGGGGATGCCGGAGCCTTTGCGCGCGAGGCCGCCGCGTCCGGCGCGAAGACCGTGGCCGGCTGCGGCGGCGACGGCACGCTGCACGAAATCGCCGGCGCGCTGGCGGGTACGGACTGCGCGCTGGGCATCCTGCCCGGCGGGCGCTGCAACGACCTCGCGCACGCGCTCGGCATGCACAAAAAAGACCCGGTGGAAGAGCTGGCCGCCACGCTCCTGAACGGCGCGACCCGCCGCATCGACCTCGGCGCGTACCGGCCGCTTGGCGCGCCCGAGGGGTCGCCGGCGAAGCACTTCTGCACCGTCGCGACGCTGGGCTTCGATTCGGCGGTCACGCAGTACGTGCGCACGCACAAGTTCCCGCTCAAGGGCACCACCGAATATCTGCACGGCGTCGTGCGGGTGCTGATGAAGTTCAAGCCGCCGCGCGTAACTCTGAAGGGCGACTTCGGCACGTACGAAGGCCGCATCTTTCTGGCCGCGACCGGCAATTCGTCCAGCTACGGCGGAGCGATGCAGATCGCGCCGGGGGCCAAGGTGGACGACGGCGTTTTCGATTGCTGCGTGGTGGGCGAAGTCTCCAAACTGACGCTGCTGCGCATCCTGCCCAAAGTCTTCAACGGCGGGCACGTCTCGCATAAGGCCGTGAAGATGCTGCGCACCCGACGCCTGGAAATCCTGACCCCGGACGGACCTCAGGACCTCTGTGCCGACGGGGAAGTGCTTGGGCCGTCGCCCGCTGTTCTGGAAGTCGCTGCCGGCGTGCTGCACGTGAAGGTTAAGAACCCGTAAAGCCAAAACTACCCTAACACATTGTTATCCAAATGATATTTTGTACAAAGTGCATATTTTGTTGGAACGGCGTTAACTCCGCCGCCGTATTATAAGATAGGAGGAGATGTCTGCGAGCAGGTCACCGTGAGCTACTTCCTTGCGTCCCCCTCGTCAGACCATCGCGAAACTCATATGCAGGGTAGCTGCATGCAGATCGAATACTGCGACGAGTGCCAGAGCCGCATCACTGAGCACGACGTAAGCGTGGGCCAAGCCGCCTGGTTTGGCGACAAGATTCTCTGCAAAAAGTGCATGGATAAGCAGGGCCTGAAGGCGCCCCCGCCGGTGATGACCGTGCGCGCGCGTGGCGGCGGTTCGAGTTCCGGGATCTTGAAGGCGCTGCCGGGCAGCGGCATCCGCAAGGCCGTGGGAAGCCAGCCGGGCAGCGGCATTCAACCGGCCTCCCAGCCGGCGCAGCCGGGCAGCGGCATTCGCGCGGCCCAGCCGGGCAGCGGCATCAGGGCGGCGCCGGGCAGCGGGATTCTGCGCGCGTCCACCAACAGCGGCGGCCGTCTGGCCGCGCAGCCGGGCAGCGGCATCCGCAAGGCCGCCACGCCCACCAGCGGTACGCGGTCGGGCATTCACGCCGCGACGAACGCCGGGAAGCCGCCGACCCGCGCGATGGTCCGCCGCCGGCGCCGCGGCAGCGCCGAAGACAACAGCGTCTGGGTCTCCGTCGTCACCGCGCTGCTGACCCTGCTGGTCGTGGCCGGCGCCTACCTGCTCTTCCACCGCTGACGACCGGTCAGCCCTTCCGGGCGATCACCGCCCCGTCCTTCATGAACGGATCGAAGCGCCCCCATGGCTGGCCGTCGGGCTTGAGCACGATCTCGCCGCTGTACTGCGCCAGGTAGACGCGCCGCCAGCGCGGAGTGCGGTTGAAGCCGCTGCGGTGGAACGTGAAGCTCGAAAAGACCGCGATGCTGCCGGCCGGGACGAGCACCGGGTCGCCCGGGTCGCTGCCGAAGTAGCCGATCAGGTCGTTGCTGCCTTCTTCGCGCCGGTGCTGCACCACCGTGCGCGTGCCCGCGCGGGAAAAAGGCAGGATGTAGGCCGTGCCGTTCTCCTCGCTCATGTCGTCGAGCGCGCACCAGCAGGTGACGTAAGGCTTGTGCGGGATATCGACGCCGACGTAGCCGGAGTCCTGGTGCCAGCCGAACTTCATGCCCTTCTCGGCGGCCTTGACCACGTACTGTTCCCAGAAGAACCAGGCATCGTCGCCGATGGTCGCGCGGCAGATCTCGGCCATCAGTTCGCTGAAGGAGAACTCGAAAAGCCGCGGGCGTTCGTTCGATGGATGGGTGATGAAGTAGCGGTTGTCGCGGTGGTTGATGCCCTGGACGTTCTCGCCCTTGCGGTCCATCTCCGCGTTGATGCGCTCGATGGACGCCTGGCATTCCTCGCGCAGGATCTGCAGGTGCTCGGGCGGAATGACGTTCTTGAGGATGAAGAAGCCCTCTTCGCGGTACTGCCGCTTCTGTTCCTCGGTGATGGTGACCGTGGCCGTGGCGCTCATCGAGCCTCTCCTTTTTTGTTGGACGCATCGCACATGGGCATATTCTGACCTACGGAAGCGATAAATCTTCTCTTGGCGGATACCAAGAGTTATCATATTTTGTCGTCTATGCGCGAAGTCCTGCCCATGCCCGAGGCGCGCGACGGCCGCATCTGGCGGTACGTCCCGCGCGGGCGCATCCATCCCATGCACCACCACGACGAACTGGAACTCAACCTGGTGCTGCGCGGGCGCGGGCGCTACCTGCTCGGCGACCGCCGCTACGACCTCGCGCGCCATTCGCTCGTTTGGCTCTTCTCGCGCCAGGATCACATCCTGCTGGACACGACGCCGGACTTCGCCTGCTGGATCATCGTCTGGAAGCCGGAGGCCGTGCGGCGCGCCTGCACCGAGCCGGGCACGCGGGTGCTCTTCGATCCCAACCCCGCCGGGCACTTCTGCCGGAGGCTCTCGGCCGAGCGCGTCGAGGCGCTCGACAAGCTGCACGCGGAGATCGTGAACGCCGAGCCCGACGGGCCGCGCTTCAACTACGGGCTGGGGTACGCGCTGCTCGCGGCGTGGGCGGCCTTCGAGGAAGCCGAGCGCCTGCCCGCGGGCCTGGACGTCCATCCGGCGGTGGAACGCGCGGCCGTGCTGCTGCGCGAACGCGAAGGCGACGCGGACCTGGAGGAACTCGCCGCCGAAGCGGGGCTCAGCTTTCCGCGCCTCAGCCGGCTCTTCAAGCAGCAGATGGGCGTGGCGCTGGCGCAGTTCCGCAACCAGCAGCGGGTCGAACGCTTCCTGCGCGTGTACGGGACGGGGCAGCGGCGGAACATGCTGGACGCGGCGCTGGAAGCGGGCTTCGGGAGCTACCCGCAGTTCCACCGGGTCTTCAAAGCGCTGATGGGGCGCAGTCCGGCGGCGTACCGGCGCGGGTTGAAATCGGACTAGAACGTTCAGGGCAGGCTGGGCCGGCAGCGGGAAAGGATCCAATCCCGCAGCGGCCTGGTTGTATTGGTGTATAAAGTGCCACTGTCGATACTCGTACTATCCGAATTCACCCTAGCCGGGGGATCTTCTCCCGTGATCGTAAAGGTTCCAAGAACCGTGCGCTCGGGCAGGTTGACGACGCATACCATTAGGGAGCGTTGCACCGCCACCGCTATTGGTTTGGTATTGTAACCTTTGACATACTGGCCTTTGTTCTCCTGCGTAACTTCTATGATGGCGATCACCGTCATGGGTTCGACATTCGAACTTGCCTGGCGCGCAATGGGTATGTCAAACATGGCTTCACTGGGCCGGTCCGCAGGCACATTCCAGACTAGCAGCTTAGTATGGGTGTTCAGAACTGGAGCTGGACCTGGGTTCAGATCATATACGAATACTGGATTTAGCTCAGAGATCAGGGCTCGTTGCCAGGCCGACGATTCGTGCCGTTGCCACGCCTTCAAGGAAGACCAACCGCCGATGCCGAGTACAAGAACGACTGAGAGTACCCACAATCCGACCTTGAATCCTTGCTGTATGTTTTTGACGGTGTAATGGATACAAACGAAGCCCAGGCAGATTCCCATCAAGCCATAAATGCCATACATAGCTTCCTTATTTCTGAAGAGATCCGCGGCGTCTTGCACGTTCATGGGTTCGACTACGGGAAATGAAAATACAAAGACATAGCTAGCGACTGAGACGCCGCTTAGCAGGACGATAAATCCCATAATCGCCGCGAGCCAGGGAAGTTTGGGAGGAGCTTTGGGTAAGTCTTTTGGGACTGCCTTGAAACATTGAGGGCAGGCTAAGCCTTCCTGGTCCATCTTAAGCAGGGCATGTCCGCAATGCGGACACTTGTAATCGTACATAGTTTTGCTTCCACGTGCACCGCGTTGATGGCCGTCACGAACCTATCGGTGGCGGCATGTGGGTGCAAGATGAAAGCGTTACATGGACGATGGCAGCAGGGCAAGCGGGCGCCCAATATGTCCTACTACTTCTCGAAGCACTTCTCGATCACGTCGTTCATGGCCTTCAGCGTCACGTAGTTGCGCAGCGCGTAGCCGCACTTCTTCAAGTTCTCGTCGGTGAAGACGTGGTTCTCGCCGCCGGTCGGATGGACGTCGCCCTTGCCGAGCAGCGTGCCGTCCCAGGCGGTGCCGGGCTGGCGTTCCAGCACCGCGGCGTAGAAATCGACGAGCGGAATCTTCTTCTCGGCGGCCAGTTTCTTGAGCGCGGCGTTGAGCGCCTGGGCCTTCTCGTCCTTGCCGGGGTAGGGCGGGATGGTCGAAACGATGGGCACGCAGCCGGCTTCCAGGCAGGCGTCCACGATCGCGGTCATGTTCTTCTGCCACTGCTCCAGGCTCACGCCCTTCGTGACCTCGTTGGTCCCGTACATCACCACCGCGATCTCGGGCTTCTCGTTCGCCAGCACGCCCTTGATCTTGCTCAGCCCTTCGCCCGCGGTCCACCCCGAATAGTTGCTGTGCTCGGGGCCCTTGCGGTCGTTGAGCAGTTTGCCGTTCACCCGCGCGTTGACGGCGGGGAAGGCCTCGGGCTTGTTCCACGCGAGGAAGGCCAGGAAGGCCTTGGTGAAGGTGATCGAGTCGCCGATCTGGCTGACGCTGCCCTTCTGCGCCGTGCCTTTGGCGTGGACGGCCTTCATGGCCGCGACCCATTCGGGTTCGGCTTCCGCGTGGACCGGGGCCGCCAGGGCCGCCGCGAGGACCATTCCGCCGAGCACCGCCGCCGTCGCACGCATGGGAGACCCCTTTCCGGTTCGAGCCTTCGTTGCATCACGTACACCGGAAGCGCCGCGGTTCGGCTCCGGAGCACGCGGTTCCTGAAATCAGTTGGGATTCAGAAAGCAGGCCGGCGGACGCCGGCCTTGCGTTTTTACGAGGAGTGGCCCCGCAGCCCTGCGTCCGTCCAGAGGTTAGCGGCCGCGCGGCAGGACCATCTTTTCGCCGGTCTCGACGGCTTCGAAGTCGCTGCCTTTCAGGCGGTGCAGCGCTTCGAGCCCTTGCAGGCGCGCGTCGCCCGAGGTGGAGATGAACCAGTCGGAGCCGTTGTCGGCCAGGAACATGCCGTACTTCTTCAGGGCCAGGGCCACGGCCTTGGCGTGCTTGGGCAGGTCGTCGATCTTCACGTCGGCCTTGAGGCGGAAGCGCAGGCCCATCGGGGGCAGCGCCTCGTCGTCGCTGCGGCTGGCGTAGTGCGTCGCGGGCAGGATGAACGCGCGCCGCGTGCGCCGCACGGTAAAGCGCAGCGCGTGTTCGACCATGCCGCGTTCGCATTCGTCGAAGCGCACGATCGAAGGGAGCAGCGGCAGGCCGGCGGCGTCGGACGAGGTCCAGTACATCGGGCGGAGCTTGTTCGCGGTCAGGTCGAAGGTCGCTTCGCCGGCGGCTTCCCAGCCTTTGTCGTTGCGCCGCATGACGTAGAATTCGTAGCAGAGCCCCGCGAAGGGATCGACCACGACGGCGTGGCGGTCGCCGTCGCCGTTGCGCTGCACGTCTTCCAGTTTGCCGCCGTCGAAAGGCCAGCCTTCGATGGGCGTGTTGTCGGGGATGGGGTAGGGCCCCTTGTCGGCCTCGTCCTTGTACTCCAGGCGCGTCAGGTCCACGCGCGGGAAGTTGGGCGGCACCAGCACGAAACCCATGTCGCGGTTGATGTGCACGCGCTTCTCGGCGCCGATGGTCTTGACGTAGTCGTCCGACTTGGCGTGCAGGGGCAGCTTGGAGACGTCGCGGTTCCACCAGTTGTCCACGGGAAAGATCTGCATCGCGGAGACGATCGCGTCGGCCTCGGGCGTGCCGTACACGACCGGCTTCTCGAACTTCGGCAGCGGCGGGAGCGGGCGGCCTTCGTGGTTGACGCCGGGCTTGGCGGCGGGCACGGGCGCCTGCACGGACGCGGTGGTTCCGGAACCGGACGAAGCGGCGGTCACGGCGGGCTCCTTGGGCTTGAAGGAAACGGGCGGCGGCTTGACGGTCGTGGCGGCCAACTGGTCGGCGATGTCGGAGCGCATGCGTTCGATGCGCCGGTAGTCCTTGGGCGCGAGCAACTGCAGGCGTTCCAGCGCGGCGTCGAATTCCGGGCCGAGGCCGAGCTTGAGCGCCAGGCGCCCGACCAGCAGGTGCCCTTCGACGTCGTCTTCGGGCAGGAGCCCGCGGCCGAGCCAGAAGAGTTCGCCGTCGCGGAGCTGCTTCCAGGCGAGTTCGATCTTGCCGCCGTCCTTGCGCACCATCAGGCCTTCGGGCATCAGCGCGTCGATCGCGACGGTGTACGGTTTGCCCGAGGGATCGGGGAGCATGGTCTTGCTGCGCCCGGCTTTTTTGGCCGAGATGATGTACTCCTTGACGGCGAGGCCGTCCGGAGTCTCTTCCGCGGCGAGCGGCGCAGCGGCGAACAGCAGGACGAGCGCGGCGAACGATAGGATGCGGCGGTTCATACAGGGTCCTTTCAGGTCCGCGCGGGCGCGGGACCGGAGGATTGTTTCGCGATCAGGGCCGGTTCGAGCGCGACCTGCTTCGGCGCATAGGCGCCGCCGTCGCGGATCCAGGCGAGCAGTTCCTGCGCGCCGCGGCGGCCCATCTCGGTCCAGGGCCAGCGAATGGTGGTCAGGGCCGGCTCGGACGCGGCGCCTTCGGGCATCTCGTCCACGCCCACCACGGAGAGGTCCCGCGGGACGCAAAGGCCTTTTTCCTGGGCGTAGCGCAGGACGCCCAGCGCGCGGGCGTCGTTGCTGGTGAAGATGGCGGTCGGCGGTTCGGGCAGCGCGAGGAAGTGCTGCGCGGCGCGCGCGCCGTTGTCCCAGGCGGAGACCATCCCCGAGGAACGGTCGTTGAGCGCGTAGGCCTCGATGGGTTCGATGCCCGCGCGCCGCAGCGCCTGCTGGTAGCCGCGGTGGCGTTCCTCGTTCAGCGAGCCGGCAAAGGCGATGCGCCGGTGGCCCAGCGCGAGCAGGTGTTCGGTGGCCAGTTCGCCCGCGCGGACGTGGTCGGCGTAGACCGCGTTGGCTTCGGGCAGCCAGGGAAAGTCGTCGAGCACCACATGCGGGATGCGCCGGTCGGCCATCAGCTTCAGCGCGTCCTTCATGTAGGGAAAGCCCGCGCCGAAGACGAAGCCGCTCCACTGCCCGGCCTCTTCGACGTACTGAAGCAGTTGCGCCCTGGTGTCCATGTCGGGCGCCAGGTCGAGCAGTTCCAGGCGCTGGTCGCACTGCTTCAGTTCCGCGAGCAGGCTCTTCATCCACTCGGAATAGATGAACCCGTAGCCCGCGCGCATCTCGACGGCCAGCGAGAAGACGATCAGCGCCACGCGCTTCACGTCCGATGCGATCGGTTCGCGCCGCACCAGAAACGTCCCGATCCCGGGCTCGCGCCGCAGCAGGCCCTTGCGCGTCAGCGTATCGAGCGCCTGGCGCACGGTGATGATGCTCACGCCGCTCTGCCGGATGATCTCCCGCTCGGAGAGAAAGCGCTTGCCGACCTCGCCGTCGCCCCGGCGAATCTGTTCTTCCAGTTGGTCCGCCAGTTGGCGGTACTTGGGGACCGGGGAGTTCGCGTCTACCGAAACCATGCACACCATCTCCGCTGCTATGAAGCGCTACACCACTGCTAACGGGATGACATTCTCGGGCGTTCAAGAATTCCTTCTAATCGTACAACTTGTTCAAAGATCGTAGGTTGATCGAATATATGCACACGTAGATTCCTTCGGGTTTCGTACGAAACACCCTGCACGCTTGTCATTTCGGCGCGAACGCGCGAGACTGCGCGCATGGCGGGTTCACGATCCAAAGGCGGCGCCGAACTCTTCGTCGCCGCGGCGGCGAGCGTGCGCGAACGCGGCGCGCCGCTGGCCGAGCGCATGCGCCCGCGCACCCTCGGCGAGTACCTCGGCCAGACCGAGATTCTCGGGCCCGGCAAGATTCTGCGCCGGCTGCTCGACCAGGAAGCCGCCGCGCGCGCCCGCGGAACCTCCGGCGACGCGACGGCCAAGCCGCTGCCTTCGCTGATCCTGTGGGGCCCGCCCGGAACCGGGAAGACGACGCTCGCGAACCTGATCGCGCACGCGGCCGACGCCTACTTCGCGATGTTCAGCGCCGTGCAGAGCGGCGTGAAAGAGGCGCGCGAGGTGATCCAGGCCGCGCGCGAGCGCCTCAGCTTCGAGCGCCGCCGCACCGTCCTCTTCGTGGACGAAATCCACCGCTTCAACAAGGCCCAGCAGGACGCGTTCCTGCCCGCGATCGAGAACGGCACGATCTCGCTGCTCGGCGCGACGACCGAGAACCCCAGCTTCGAACTCAACAACGCCCTGCTCAGCCGCTGCCGCGTCTTCGTGCTGCGGCATCTCTCGCCCGAGGAACTCGGCGCGCTGCTCGACCGCGCGCTCGCCGACGCCGACCGCGGGCTCGGCGGCGAAAAGATCGTGCTCGAACCGAAGGCCCGCGAGGCGCTCGCCACGCTCGCCGGCGGCGACGCCCGCAGCGCGCTCAACGGCCTGGAACTGGCCGCGCTGGTGGCCGCGCCCGGCGCCGAAGGCGCGCGCACGATCACCGAGGAACTGGCCAAGGAAGCCCTGCAGCGCAACACGATCCTGTACGACCAGTCGGGCGAAGAGCACTACAACCTGATCAGCGCGCTGCACAAATCGATCCGCCACTCCGATCCCGACGCGGCCCTGTACTACCTCGCGCGCATGATCGAAGGCGGCGAAGACCCGCTCTTCATCGCCCGCCGGCTGGTGCGCGCGGCCAGCGAGGACATCGGCCTCGCCGATCCGCAGGCGGTCGTGCAGGCGCAGATGGCGAAGGAGGCCGTCGAGTTCATCGGCTACCCCGAATGCGACACGGCGCTCGCGCAGGCCGCGATCTACCTCGCCTGCGCGCCCAAATCCAACGCGGTCTACGCCGCGATGGGCGAAGCCCGCGCGGAGGTGAAGCGCACCGGGCCGCTGCCCGTGCCGCTGCATCTGCGCAACGCGCCGACGGGGCTGATGAAGGCGCTCGGTTACGGCAAGGGCTACCAGTACGACCACGACTACGAACACAAGATCGCGCCCATGGAAGCGATGCCCGACGACCTGAAGGGCCGCACGTTCTACACGCCCGGCAGCCTGGGTTTCGAGAAGGACATTCAGAAGCGGCTGGAGTACTTCGCGAAAGTGCGCGCGAAATGGAAGGATGGCTCGGGCACGGGCGACGGTTCGGGGCGCGCGGAGGAAAGCCCGCCGGCCTAGCTCAGGCGCCCTTGGCGGGCTCGCCGACCAGTTCCTTCACCGCCTTCTCGAGCGCCTCGGACGCCACCGGCTTGACCAGGTAGCGCAGGCGCGGGTGCGTGGCGATGATGAACTCGTCCTTCAACTGGTCGTACGCCGAACAGATGATCACCGGCAGGTCGATCTGCGAATTGTTCATGCGCTGAAGCACTTCCAGGCCGTGCAGCCCGGGCATCTTCATGTCCAGGCAGACCAGCGCCAGGCCGCCCTGCTGGATCTTCTTCCACGCCTCGTTGCCGTCCTCGGCTTCCACGACGCGAAAGCCCATGCGTTCCAGGCAGAGCCGGAAGACGATGCGGATGCGCTTGTCGTCGTCGGCGAGCAGGATCGTCGGCTTGCTTTCCATGTGCATCGCCGCGACGCCGTGCCCGAAGAAGGCCTGGTCCACCGGCACGCCGGTCTTGCCGATGCCCATGCGCGTGCCCTGCGGGAGCGGCGTGGGACTGCGCCCGGGGATCGGCGTCGGCGTCGTCACCGGAACCTTGGGCTTGGGGACGTCCGTCGGGGCGGCGTTGGCCGAGACGCGCTGCCCGGCCGAGGTGTTCGGCTTCAGGCCCGGCACGGGCGCGGGCGTCAGCCCCGGCACCGGCG
>JAHCJK010000037.1 GCA_026184295.1 Planctomycetota bacterium | reverse complement strand
GCCGCTGAAGGGCATCGTGCTGCTCGACCATTATTTGCCGGCGACGCTGCGCGACTACGAGGCGCTCGGCCTGCGCGTGGTGCTGGCCGATCACGTGCCGTTCGGGCGCAAACTGGGTTCGGTGAGCGTGGACAACCGCGCAGCCGCGCGCGACGCCGTGCTGCGGCTGGCCGCCGCGGGGCACCGCCGCATCGCGTTCGTGCGGCGCGTGCTCTACCACCTCGCCGACGTCGATCCGGACTCGCGCGAACGCATGGAAGGGTACTTCGCGGCGCTGAAGGAGGCCGGCCTGCCCGCGCGCAACGAGGCCGTCTTCAACATGCTGCCGGAAAAGTCGCTGCCGACGTATCCGCTGCGGCCGGTCTTCAAGGCCCAGCCGGCCTACACCGCCGCCGTCTGCGCCGACGGGACCGTCGCGGAGGTTCTCGAGCGGGCCGCGCGGGAGATGGGCCGCGAGGTCCCTCGGGATTTCGGGATCGTCTGCTTTCAGAACCAGCGCGCGCCGTCGCCCTATTCGGGTCCGGCGTGCGACTTTGAAGTGCTGGGGCTGGAGGCCGCGCGGCTGTTCGCCCGCTGGACCTCGCCCGCGCCGCAGGTGCGCGTCCCCTGCGTCTGGCGCGAACGGCATTCCTTCGTCGCGCCGAAGGCGTAAACGCCCGGCCGGCGCGCGCGGGCTACTTCACGTCGGCGAGCGCTTCGGCGCCGTAGGCCTTGTCCACGCGGACGACGCGGCGGTTGTAGGTGTCGTTGACGTAGACGTGCTTCTCGCTGAAGCCGGTGCCCGTGGGCCAGGCGAGCGGGATTTCGGGCTCCGCGATCGCGGGCTGGTCCTTGGCGCTGCCTTCCGCGTAGGGGTTCCGGAACTGCGAGTCGAAGTTCCCGTACTTGCCGAAAGTGAGGATCTCGTTGCCGGCGTTGTCGAGAATCGTGACGCTGTTGGTGACCACGTTGGGCAGCGCCAGCCGCCCGAAGCGGTCCACGTCGAAGCGCGGCACGCGGCAGACGCAGCACGAACTGTTCCCGCCCCAGCCGCCCCCGCTGAACGATCCGACCCCCGGGTAGATCTTCAGCGCGTTGACGAGTTCCATCTTCATCCCGGCGTGAACGACCGGCACGCGCGTCCCTTCCGCCGCGCCCTGGTCTTCCTTGGCCTCGGTGTTCAGCACCGTGCCGCCTTCGGGCGGGAACTTCACCACGCACCCGATCCAGCTCTTGTACGCGTTGTTCTTTTCGAAGCCCGGCGGCGCGCCGGCGGCCTCGGGCGAAAGGCGCATGCCGACGTAGATGTTCCCCTGCGGATCGATGCGCAGGCCTCCGTTGGACATCGGCAGCGGGCCGATCACCGCGGAGTTGATCTCTTCCGGCATCGGGCGCTTGCCCGTCTTGGGGTCGGGCTCGTTCACCTTGCCTTTCAGGTAGTTCCCCGGCTGCGCCTTGCCGTTGCCGCCGAAGGCCGAGATGCAGTACTTGTTCCAGCCGTACATGAAGATGAAGAGGCAGCGGTCGTCCGGCCCGACGCCGATGCCGTGTTCGCTGAAGCCCACGCCCATGCGGCTGTAGACGTACGGCGTGAGCACGTGCGAGCCCGTGGCGGCGTAGGGGACGGGCTTGAGTTCCGTGTCGCGGCGTTCCAGCGGGCCGCTGTAGCCTTCGCCCGAACGGATGTACAGGTTCCCGTCGTACCCCACGGACAGGTCGGTCGCGTAAAAGACCTTGCCCTTGTCCTTCAGGAGTTCGCCCTGCCCGGTCTTGCCGTCGTAGCGCCAGATGCGGTTGGTGCCGGTGTTGACGTAGACCTGGTCGCGCACGGGATCGGCGCAGAGGCGGTTGTAATCGGGCTGCGATTCGGGGTCGGGCTTGAACTTGGTCGCGACGAGTTCCAGCTTCGCGCCGGCGTCGCGGATGCAGAGCAGTTCGCCGCCGCCGCCGGCCCAGAGCACCGGCTTGCCGTCCATGGTCCCCAGCGCGGTGGCTTCGCCCACGCCGTGCTGCGTGAAGGGGAATTCCGCGGCGATCCTGCCCGCGTCGCCGCGCCCGGCGATCTTGACCAGCTTCTTCAGCACCTGGCCGTCCTTGGGCTGCTCCAGGCGGCTGACGACGTAGTACGCGCCGCTGGCTTCGTCCACGTGCACGCGTTCGGGCCAGGGCGCTTTGGTAAAGCCGATCTTCTTGCCGTCGGGGCCCACTTCCACGATGCCCTGGTTGACCAGGTCGCAGACGTACACGTGTCCCTTGGCGTCCACGCACAGGCCGTAGGCGGCGGTGCGCTTATTCCACGCGTCGGGCAGCCAGTATTTCTGCTTCTCCCAGTCGGGCAGTTCCAGGTCGTAGAACGGCTGCGGGTCCTTGCCCGAACCGACCTCCTGGCGGTAGACGCGCCCCTGCGGCCAGTTGGGATCGGTGTCCTTGAAGCTCTTCGGCTGGTAGACGGTGCCCGCGACGTTCGAATAGTACAGGTACTTGCCGTCGGGCGAGGCCGCCACCTGGATGCGCAGCCACGTGGGGCACTTCAGTTTCGCGGCCGGCGACCACATGGGCGAGGGCCCGTCGATCAGCCCGCCGCGCGGGTCGAAGCGGAAGACCGTCATGCCGCTGGCCAGCGTCACCGCCGAACGCGTCGCCGCGATCACGTTCGCGTCGGCCGTGCCCCAGGGATAAAAGGTCGGGTTCAGGCTGTTCTGGTTGTTGGGAATCCAGCCCTTCTTCGACGCGTCGAATTCGGCGATGCCCTTCAACTGTTCGGGCTTCAGGTCGGCCGGGAACGGCAGCAGCGTGCGCCGGTACCCGCCGTCGGGCGCGAAGGCCCGCACGGTGATCATGTTCTGGTTGGTCTCGCCGATGAACCCGGAGACGTACAGCGTGCCGTCGGCGTCGGTGGCCATGCCGTTGACGGTCCCGAAGCGGCAGGTGTCCCCGCCGAGAAAGCGCCCGAAGGCCACGCGCATCCCCGCGCGCACCCGCACTTTGAACGGCCCGCCCTGCGCCGGCTTGCCGAAGTCGTCCTTGCCGTCCCACGCCAGCGACTGGCTCAAGCCCGCCTTCAGCGGCGGCGGCGGCGCCTGTTCCCCGCCCAGCACGCCCGCGGCGAGGTGCCGCACGATCCCGCCTTTGGCGTCGAGCACCGCGACTTCGACGTCGGTGCGGGCGGAGACCGCGAAGGCGATCGTGGTCTTGTCGCCGTCCTTCCGGGCGCTTGGCGGCGTGGCAAAGGACACGTCCGCGGCCCAGCCCAGCGAACCGGCGAACAGGATCAGGATCGAGAATGCGCGCAGCATCGAGTTCCTCCTTTTACTTCACGTCGGCCAGTGCCTCGGCGGAGAACGCCTTGTCCACGCGCACGATGCGGCGGTTGTAGGTGTCGTTGATGTAAATGTGGTTCTCGCTGACGCCCGCGCCCGTGGGCCAGGCGAGCGGGATTTCGGGCGAGGCGATGGTCGGCTTCTTCTGCTTGCCGGCCTCGGTGTTCGGGTTCACGTACTGCGAGTCGAAGTTGCCGTAGGCGCCCAGTTCGGCGATCTTGTTGCCCGCATTGTCGTACATGAGCACGTTGGCCGCGAACGCGCTGGGCATGACCAGCCGCCCGAAGCGATCGACGTCGAAGCGCGGGACGCGGCAGACGCAGCACGAACTGTTCCCGCCCGGCCCCGGGCCGCTGACCGGGCCGAGGCCCGGGTAGATGTTCAGCGCGTTCTCCGCCGTCAGCTTGTTCTCGAGCTCGATCTTGGGCGCCTCGGGCTGCTTGCTCTCGCTGTCCTTGATACCCAGGATCGCGCCGCCCTTGGGCCCGAACTTGACGATGCTCGTGTACCAGCGTTCGCCGACCGCGTCGCCCTTCAGGAAGCCGGGCATCGCGTAGCCGGCGGGCTTCACGTCCAGCCCCAGGTAGATGTTGCCCTGCAGGTCCACGCGCACCCCGCCGCCAGCGGCCGTGATCGGGCCGATCATGGAGGTCCGCAGTTCGGGCGGGTAGCCCTTCAGGCCGTCGCCCTTCGCGGGGAACTTACCATCCAGGTACAGGCCCTTCAGCGCCTTGCCGTCGCCGCCGAAGCCGCCGACCGCGTACAGGGTCCAGTCGTACATGAAGGAGATGTACACTTCGCCCTTGGGCCCGACGCCGACGCCCTTCTCGCAGTTGCCGACGCCGAAGCGGCTGTAGATCGTGGGGCTGATCACGTGCGTGCCGCCCGGATACGGCGCGGGTTCCAGGTCGCGCGTGTAGCGTTCCAGCGGCCCGGTGAAGCCTTCGCCCGTGCGGATGTAGAGCAGTTCGTCGTAGCCGACGGCCAGGTCCACGGCCGCGACCTTCTGGCCGTTCTTGCGCTTCAACAGCCCGCCTTCGCCGGTCTTCCCGTCGTAGCGCCAGATCTGGTTGCCGCCGTCGGCGACGTAGAGTTCGTCGCGCCCGTAGTCCACGGCCAGGCGGTTCCAGTCGATCTGGGCGTCGGGATTGCGCTTGTAGCCGGTCTCCACGGGCGCCAGCGCGCTGCCCTTGTCCTCCAGGGCGATCATCCCTTCCGGCAGGCCGGCGATCCAGACCAGCGTGCGCGTGCCGCTTTGCGTCACCGTGATGCGCGGCGAGACCTTGTTCGGGAACTTGTCGTAGACGGCGCTGGGCTTGCTGCCCGGCGCGAAGCTGTCGAACTTCTCCACGGCCATCGCGTGCGTGCACCAGCCGTTGCAGACCATGCGCAGGACGTAAAACGCGCCGGTGCGCGGATGCGCGACGATCTGCTGCGGATTCTTGACGCTCACTTCGCCGATCTGCTTGCCGTCTTCGGAGTAGACCACCACGCGGTTCCCGTTGCGGTCGGGGACGTAGACGTTGTTCTTCGCGTCGGCGCCGACGAAGTGGATCGGGCCCGTGCGCCCGTAGATCTTCCCGCCTTCCTTGGCCCAGGCACCGTCGAAGGGGATCGGCAGCGAGACGAAGAGCTTCATCTCGTCCTTGCCGTCCAGGCGCATGCGGTAGACGCCGCCGAGCGGGAAGCGCGGGTCTTCCTTCTTGCGCTTCTCGGCGTTCGGGACGGGCCCGGCGAGGTACAGCCACTTGCCGTCGGGGGAGGCCGAGAAGCATTCGACGCCTTCGTGGTAGTGCCAGGGATGCCCGTAGTGGTTGTTTTCGCCGTTTTTGGCGTCGAAGGTCGGCCAGGGCTTCTGCTTGGTGCCCACGGCCGCGCCCTTCACGCTGCCGTCCTCGTTGAGCGCGTAGACGTCGTTGCGGTCGGCGAGGAAGACGCCGTTGGACTTCGAGGCCGAGACGAGCGCCGCGCCGGGGCAGTTGTAGAAATCGGGGTTCAGGCACGAGCGGTTGGTCGGACGCCAGACCTTGGCCTGCGCGTCCCAGCGCGCCACGTCCTTCATGCCCGCGGGGTCCACGCTGGCGGGAAAGGGCGCCAGTTCGCGCAGGTAGCGCCCCTGCCCGTCGTAGACGCGCACCGTCCGCGCGCCCTGATTGTGCGTCCCCGCGTACGAACTGATGTACAGGTTGCCTTCCTCGTCGCTGGCCAGTCCGTCCACCGAGCCGAACGTGTACGGGTCCTCGCCGATGAAGCGCCCGAACTTGAACTTCGAGCCCGCGCGCACGCGGAACTTGAACGGCCCGCCCTGCGCCGGCTTGCCGAAATCGTCCGTCCCGTCCCACGCCACCGTCTGGCTCAGGCCCGGCTTGAGCGGCGGGGGCGGGGGCTTTTCGCCGCCCAGCACGCCCGCGGCGAGATGCCGCACGACGTCGCCCTTGGCGTTCAGCACCGAGACCTCGATGTCGGTGCTCGCGCTCACCGCGAACGCGACCGTGGCCTCCGAACCGTTCTTCTTGGCCGCGGGCGGGTTGGAGAACGACGGTTCGCCCGCGAGGGCGCCCGAGGCGAGCAGGGCCGTCATCAAGAAAGGAAGCGCGATCTTCATGGCCGTCTCCTGAGGTTCGGCGCCGTCACTTCACGTCGGCGGTGGCTTCGGCGGCGTAGGTCGTGTCCACGCGCACGGCGCGGCGGTTGTAGGTGTCGTTGACGTAGATGTGCTTTTCCGAAAAGCCCGCGCCGGTGGGCCAGGCGAGCGGGATCTCGGGGACCCCGGCGGTGGGCTTGTTCTGCTTGCCGCTTTCCAGGTTCGGGTTGACGTACTGCGAATCGAAGTTGCCGTACTTGCCGAATTCCAGAATCAGGTTGCCGGCGTTGTCGTAGATCAGCACCGAGTTGGTGATCGCGTTGGGCAGCGCCAGGCGGCCGTAGCGGTCGAGGTCGAAGCGCGGGACGCGGCAGACGCAGCAGGTGTTCCCGCCGAAGGCTTCGGCCGAGCTGCTGAAGGGGGCGAGGCCCGGGTAGGTGTTCAGCACGCCGTTCAGGCTCGCCGCGGAGGGCGCGCCTTCGTCGCCGGGCATCTCGCCGCCTTCGGGCCCGAACTTGACCACGCTGCCGACCGAGACGCGGTAGCCCTGGTCCTTTTCGAAGCCCTTGGCCGGCGTGAAATCCTTGGGCCGGTACATCATGCCGAGGTAGATGTTGCCCTTCAGGTCCACGCGCAGGTTGGCCGACATCGACGGCACCGGGCCGATGATCGCGGTCTTCCAGTCCTCCGGATACGTTTGGCTCTTTTCCGGCTTCTTGCCTTCGGGGAGCGGCGGCGTGGGAAACTTGCCCGCCAGGTACTTGCCGTTGCGCGGCTTGCCGTCGGGCCCGAAGGCGCCCACCGCGTACGCGACCCACTTGTACATGAAGGTGATGTAGCACGAACCGTCCGGGCCCACGCCCAGGCCGCGTTCGGCGAAGCCGCAGCCCATGCGGCTGTAAATGTAGCCGCTCAGCACGTGGGTGCCCGTGGCCGCGTACGGCGCGGGCGTCAGGTCGCGGTTGTAGCGTTCCATCGGGCCGGAGTACCCGGAACCCGTGCGCACGTACAGCAGGCCGTCGTAGCCCACCGCCAGGTCGGTGCCGTGGAAAGGCTTCCCGTCGGCCTGCTTCAGCAGGTCGCCCTCGCCGCTCAGCCCGTCGTACTTCCAGATGCGGTTGGTGCCGTTGGAGAGGTAGATCGTGTCCTTGTCGTAGTCGGCGGCCAGGCGGTACCAGTCGCGCGGGATGCTCTCCTTCTGGACGAACTTGTTCTGCAGGAGTTCGAACGAGGACCCCTTGTCCTCCAACTGCGCCAGGCCGCCCTTCACCCCGCCGACCCAGACCACCGTCTTGTCCTTGCCCGCCGCCAGCGCCATGCTCTGGTTGCGGTTGGCGTTGTTCCCCTGCGGGAAATCGTACGTCGCGACCGGCTTCGCCCCGTCCTGGAAGTTCTCGAACTTGAGCAGCGTGCACTGAAAGACGCCGTAGCCGACGCAGTCGAGCTGCGTGACGTAGATCGCGCCGGACTTGGGGTGGATGGCGACGAGGTTCGGGTTGACGACGTCGATCTTGCCGATCCGCTTCGCGTTCTCGTCGAAGACGGCCACGCAGCCGTGTTCGCGGTCGGCGACGTACACCTGGCCCTTGGCGTCCACGGCCATGCCCATCAGCGGGCCCTTGGGCTCGGTGAAATGCTGGAGCGCCTTGGCGGACTTTTCCCACGCGCCGCCGTTGCCTTCCGTGTGGGCCACCTCGACGGTGGCGAATTCGGAAAACTTGTCGGAGCCGGCCAGGGGCGTGCGGTACACGCGCCCGGGCGGAAACGCGGGTTCGTACTTATAGCCGTAACGGTTGGTGTTGCTGTACGGCCCGGAGAGGTAGACCCACTTGCCGTCGGGCGAGATCGCCACGTGCGACGGGCCGCCGCCGGAATTCTTCGCGCCGCCCAGGTTGCGGATGACGGACTTATCGTCGCGCACCTGGCCTTCGGCGGTGATCGCGAAGAGCCGCGCGCCGTCGGTCAGGATCACGCCGTTCTTCTTCGACGCGCTGAGCAGTTTGAGCGCGGCGTTGCCCCAGGTGCCGCCGGGCTGGCCGTAAAAGTCCGGGTTGAGGTTGCGCAGGTTGCGCGGGTAGAACGTCTTGGCCTCCTCGTCCCAGCGCGCGATGTCCTTCATCGAGCCCGGCGCGGCCGTGGCGGGAAAGGGCACGATCTCGCGCAGGTAGCGCCCTTCGGCGTCGAAGACGCGCACGCACATCGCCATCTGGTTCGATTCGCCGCGCGAACCCGCGATGTAGACGTTGCCGTCCTCGTCGCCGACCACGCTGTCGATGCTGCCGAAGTTGTAGGGATCCGCGCCGAGCAGCCGCCCGAACTTGACGCCCAGGCCCGCGCGCACCCGCACTTTGAACGGCCCGCCCTGCGCGGCCTTGCCGAAGTCGTCCTTGCCGTCCCACGCCAGCGTCTGGCTCAGGCCCGCCTTGAGCGGCTCGGGCGGCGCCTTGTCCCCGCCCAGCACGCCCGCGGCCAGATGCCGCACGACGTCCCCCTTGGCGTTCAGCACCGCCACTTCCACGTCGCCGGCCGCGGCCAGCGCGAAGGCGATCTCCGTCTGTCCGCCGTTCTGCTTCGCCGAAGGCGGCGTCGCAAAGCGGACGTCGCCCGCCAGCAGGCTTCCGGCCAGCAGCATCGCGGCGCACGCCAGGACCGTTCGAACTCCCATCATCGTACGCTCTCCTTCGAAAGTGCCATCGGCACGCCCACCCGCAGCGGCAGGCGCGAGGGAAGTTGAAGTTTCCAGAGCAACAGCGAGGCCGCCGTGCGTCCCAGGTCCGCGTTGGACGCGACGATGCGCAGCGCGGGGCCGTGGCCCGCGGCATCGGTCGCGCCGGCGGTCATCACCGGCAGCCCGCGCGTGGCGAACACTTCGAGCACCGCCTGCGCCTGCCCCAGGCCGTGGCAGACCACCGCCTGCGGGCGCCGGTCCGCGGGCAGGTCCGCGAGGCGCAGCGCGGTCTCGGCGGCGTGCTTCCCTTCGGACCAGGCGTAGTGCACGTTCGATTCGGGCGCGTCCAGGCCGTGCTGGGTCATGGTCTCGCGCCACGCGGCCAGGCGCAGAAAACTGTCCGGGTCGCGCTGCGTGTGTTCCGGCGTGTAATACGCGTCGCCGCGGGGGCGGTCTTCGTAGCGCCCGAACGGCTTGTGGATCAGCCCGCCGACGAAATGGATGCGCTTCAGGCCCGCGGCGACGAAGTGGTTCACCGCCGCGCGGTAGCCCGGCAGCGGATCGAAGTAGACCTGGTCGGCCTGGAGGATGAAGCGTTCGGCCGGGTAGTCCACGATCACGGTCGGGATGCCCAGCGCGAGCAGTTCGGCCATCCAGGCTTCCTGTACGATGCTGCACGTCAGGATGCCGTCCAACCCCGCGGCCTTGACCGCCTGGAGCGGCGGGTGCATCGGGTGCGCGCTCACTTCTTCGCCCATCATGCTCACCATGCAGCCCCGCGGCTCGCAGGTGAAGCGCCCCTGCGTGGCCTGGTCGGCGGCCGCGCCGGGAAACTCGGGCTCGGCCCGTTCCATGCCCCACGTCGCCAGCGCCGCGCGCAGCATCTCGTTCTGCGCCGAACCGTACCGGTAATCCGGAAAGACCGAGAACGGCACCAGGACGCCCAGCTTGAGGAAGCGCCCCGGGATCAGCGGGCGCTGCGCCGGATCGGCCACGAACGAGCCGCGCCCTCGGCGGCGCACCACCAGGCCTTCGCGCACCAGCTCGTTCAGCGCGCGCACGACCGTGATCTTGCTGACGCGCAGGCGCTTGGGGAGTTCGGTCTCGGGCGGGAGCGCCGAACCCGGGGGATACAGCCCTTCCATGATCTGGCGGCGCAGCGTCTCGCGCACGCGCTGATGCTTGGGCGCGCGGGGGGATGTTGGCTGGGAGGGCAGCGGCGTCATGATACTAGCTATACACCAGAGACCGGGGTCGTTCTCTGGAAACATATATGTTTATGAGAATTTTTAAAGCATTGTTTCTAAATACTTTGCACGTGTGAATGGGGTAACAGACTGCTCAAATGCGCTCAGCGTTTGATCCGCACCGCTGAACCTGTGCGTGCCGCCTGGAGCAGCGCGTCGATGGCGATGGTGTTGTTCAGGCCGTCCTCGGGCTCGAACGGCAGCGCGCCCTGCCCGCGCATTGCCCGCCCAAAGAGTTCGAACTGGATCTGGTAGCGGTCGCCGGCGGGGAAGGGGATCTTCTTCGAGTCCTTCCCGGCCACGATTTCGAGGAACTCGTTGGCGCCCGCGAACCAGGGGTTCTCGATGCGCAGAAAGCCCTTCGTGCCCATGACCTCGGTCGAGCGGTACCCGCTGCCGTGAAAGGAGACGTGGAACTGCGCGTGGACGTTGCCCGCGAAGCGCAGCGTCCCGGTAAAGATCTCGTCCACCTTGCTCTGCGCGCCGAACTCCGCGACCGCGGCGACTTCCACCGGCTCCTGCCCCGAGATGTAGCGCGAGAAGTTCACGCAGTAGCAGCCGACGTCCATCAGCGCGCCGCCGTGCAGGTCGGAGTTCATGCGCACGTTCTTGAGGTCCGGGGTGCCGAAGCAGAAGCTCGAACGGATATAGCGCAGGTCGCCGATCACGCCCGAGGCCGCCGTCTCCTTGATCAGGAAGGCCGCCGGATGGCAGCGGTACATGAACGCTTCCATCAGCAGCACGCGGTGCTCGCGGCAGGCCGCGATCATCTCCTGGGCTTGCGCGGGCGTGACGGCCAGCGGTTTTTCGCAGAGCACGTGCTTGCCGGCCTGCGCGCAGCGGATCGTCCATTCGTGATGCATGGCATTGGGAAAACTGATGTAGACGGCTTCGACGGCGGGATCGGCGAGCACCGCTTCGTAGCTGCCGTAGGCCTTGGTCTCCGCGTCGCCGAACTCCTTGGCGAAGGCCTGGGCCTTGGGGAGGTCGCGGCTGCCGACGGCGGCGAGGGCGTATTCGGAACTGAGCTTGCCGGCGGCGGCGACCTTGCGGGCGATCATGCCCGTGCCCAGGATGGCCCAGCGCGTGCGCGTGCTCATGAAGGTAGCCCTTTCCATCGAGTTTTAGAAGCCAGGGGAAGGCTCGTATGATACTCGACAAGCGGTTAGATCAACGCAGTTTAGCGAGAAACGAAAGCGAAATTAGCGATACTTAATTATAATATAGATATAAAGAATACGATTTTATCGACAATCTCCTTGCTATGAGTGATTTCACATAATAAAGTTTTCGTAGCGATTCAATCTTTCCGTGGGCCTTCAGGAACCTCAACCATGGCCAATCGATTCGAAAACAAGGTCCGCATCCTGGACATGATTCGCGAACTCGGACGCGCCAGCCGCCCGATGCTCTCCGAATCCCTCGACATCAACCTCCCGACGATCTCCAACCTGACCAAGGAACTGATCGACGCCAAGCTGATCACCGGCGACGGCTTCGAAAAGTCCGAAGGCGGGCGCCGCGCCGAACTGCTCATCCTCAACCCCGGTTTCGCCACCGTCATCGGGCTCGAGATGGGCCTGACCGGCATCCGCGGCGTGCTGGCCGACCTCGGCGGCAACGTGCTCGACCGCGTCCAGGGCCCCGACGAGATCGCGCTCGAGAAGGACGCGATGGTCGAGTCGCTGCTTCAGGTCGCGGAGATGCTGAAGTCCCGCGCGCCGGCCCAGCGCAAGCCCATCGGCGTCGGCCTGGGCATCTCGGGGCTGACGGACGAGAACGGGCGCATCTCGCGCGAGTTCCCGCACCGCGAACTCTGGAAAGACGTGCCGCTCGCGCAGTTGCTCGAGCAGCGCCTGGGCCTGCCCGCGCAGCTCGGCAACGACGTCCAGTCGGCCACGCTGGCCGAACGCCGCCACGGCGGCGCGCGCGGAGCCCGCGACCTCCTTTACCTGAGCATCAGCCACGGCATCGCCTGCGGGATCGTAGTGGACGGCCGCCTGTACGTGGGCGCGACGCGCAACGCGGGCGAGTTCGGGCACACGATCGTGGAGCCTTCCGGGCCGATCTGCTACTGCGGCAACTACGGCTGCCTGGAAAGCCTGGCCTCGCCTTCGGCGGTGGTCAACCAGGCGCTCGACGCGATCCGCAAGGGCGTGCAGTCGAGCATGGGCAGCGCCACGAGCCTGAACCTGAAGTCGATCAGCGCCGAGAACGTCTTCCGCGCGGCCGACGAGGGCGACCGCCTGGCGACCAACGTCGTCACGCGCGCGGCCGAGTACATCGGCCTGGGGCTCGCGAACCTGGTCAACTTCTTCAACCCCGAGACCATCGTCTTCGGCGGCGAGGTGCTCGTGCACGGTTACCGCGTCTTCAACGAGGCCATCGAGCGGACTTTCCGCGCGCGGGTCCTCCCCATTCTGCAGCAGCCGACGCGCATCCAGATTTCGGCGCTCGGACGCGACGCCGTCGCCATCGGCGGCTCGATGCTGATCTTCGAAAGCCTCTTCGACGAGCCGGAAAAGCTCTTCGCCGTCTCCGAAGGCCGCCCGCTCAAGGTCGGGCACGAGGCCGAGAAGCCGCCGGACAAGCGCGGTCGCAAGCAGCGCTTTCAGTCGGTGAAGGAAGTCGAGCAGGGGCTCTCGCGCTGGCGGCGGCTTTCGATGAACCGCCAGGCCACGCGCGACCGCTGAACGGCACAGGAGAGCGGCCGGGGCCCGCTCTTCGCCTAACCTCCAACACAAGGACCGGGCTGGCCAACCATCATGCGAACGTACAACGTCCACTCCAACCTCGAAACCGTCATCCTCGAAAAGGCCGGGCGCAAGCTCATGTACGCCCCCGCCGAAAAGGCCGGCATCGTCGAAGTGCCCGACTTCCCGACCATGGGCAAGCTCGTCGCGCTGCGCTTCGTCGAATGGCTCCAGCTCAACCCCGAAGGCGTGGTCTCGCTGCCGACGGGCAAGACGCCGGAACACTTCATCAAGTGGACCCAGCGCATCCTGCGCGAGTGGGACAAGAAGGATATCCAGGCCGAACTCGACGCCTGGGGCCTGGACCACGCGCACAAGCCCGAGATGTCCGGGGTGCGCTTCGTCCAGATCGACGAATTCTTCCCCATGAATCCCGAGCACGAGAACGGCTTCGGGCACTACATCAAGCGTTTCTATCTGGAAGGCTTCGGGCTCGACCCCAAGCGCGCGCTGCTGATGGACACCTGGACCGTCGGCGCGCCGGCCGGCCGCAACCTCGACTGGGTCTTCCCCAGCGGCAAGATCGACCTCTCGCTGCGCTACCGCGCGCCGCGCAACGAACTCGAACAGCTCCAGGCGCAGGCGATCGGCGGGGCCGACCAGGCCGCGATGGAATTCGAAGGGCGCATCCAGGAACTCGGCGGCATCGGCTTTTTCCTCGGCGGCATCGGGCCCGACGGGCACATCGGCTTCAACATCCGCGGCTCCGACCACTTCAGCACCACGCGCCTGAGCCCCATCAACTACGAGACCGCGGCGGCGTCCGCGACGGACCTGGGCGGCATCGAAGTCGCCCGCGACAAGGTCGTTGTCACCGTCGGCCTGAAGACCATCACCGGCAACCCCACCGTCACCGCCATCGTGATGGCCGCCGGCGAGAGCAAGGCCAAGGTCGTCCGCGACGCGATCGAGAACCCGGTCTCGGTGAACTACCCCGCGACCTGCCTCCAGACAGTGCCCGGCGGGCGTTTTTACCTGACCCGCGGCGCCGCCAGCCTGCTGATCGAACGCCGCCGCCTGCAGCTCCAGGCCCTCGGCCCCGAACTGCCCGAAGTCGAACGCGAACGCATCCTCATCGACATCGCGAACGCCTCGCGCAAGCGCGTGTCCGACGTGACTCCCGCGGACCTGAAGAAGGACCGCCTGGGCGACTTCCTCCCGCAGGACGCCAAGGCGCTGAAGACGCTGGCCGACGGCGTGACCAAGCGCATCAAGGAACGCATCGACCGCGGCACCCGGGACATCGCGGGCGTGACCTTCCTGCACACCGGCCCGCACCACGACGACATCATGCTCGGCTACCTGCCCTACATCGTCCACCTGGTCCGCAGCCCGAAGAACAAGCACTACTTCGCGACGCTGACCAGCGGCTTCACCTCCGTGACCAACGGCTACGTGCTCTCGATCTTCGAGAAGCTCGAGCGCGCCCTGGCCCGCAACGTCCTGACGCTCGACCGCATCAACGAGGAATACGCGCCCGGCAACCTGCAGGAGAAGAACGAGGACATCTACCTGCACCTTGACGGCGTGGCCGCGAACAGCCAGGAGATGAAGGACGAATCCGAAGCGCGCCGCCTGCTCCGCAATCTCGTCGAACTGACCGGCAAGTGGACCGCCGCGGAACTCCGCGCCGAGATCGACCGCCTGACCGCGTACCTGAAGAGCCGCTACCCCGGGCAGAAGGACACCAAGGAAGTGCAGCGCCTGAAGGGCATGTTCCGCGAATGGGAAGAGGAACTGACCTGGGCGCACCTGGGCTTCAACTGCGAGCACGTCCCGCATCTGCGCCTGGGCTTTTACACCGGCGACATCTTCACGCCGCAGCCCGAGATGCAGCGCGACGTCGAGCCGATCCTGAAGCTGCTGAAAGACACGCAGCCGGACATCCTCACCGTCACGCTCGATCCGGAAGGCGCGGGCCCCGACACGCACTACAAGGTCCTGCAAGCGACGAGCGAGGCGCTGAAGCTGTACCTCCAGGAATTCCCCGACCGCAAGGTGGAAGTCTGGGGCTACCGCAACGTCTGGTACAAGTTCCATCCGGCCGAAGCCAACGTCTACGTGCCGGTCTCGATGAACTCGCTCTCGACGATGCGCAGCGCCTTCAACACCTGTTACGGTTCGCAGCGCGCGGCCAGCTTCCCCAGCTACGAGTACGACGGGCCGTTCTGCGACCTGGCGCAGCGCGTGATGGTCAACCAGTGCAGCGTGCTCCAGCACTGCCTGGGCCGCGAGTTCTTCTACGAGCACCCCGTGCCGCGCATGCGCGCCTCGCGCGGGATGAACTTCCTGATCGCGATGGAACCGCAGGAGTTCTTCAACCGCACGCGCGCGCTGCGCAAGCTGACCGAAGCGTAAGCGCAGGCCCGTTCTGGCGGATGCGCGCAGGGTAGACGGGGCAAGGGGAGGGAAACGCGGATGGCTTCTCGCATCAAGCTGCTGGTGCTCGACACGCCGGAGGCCGTCGCGCAGCACGTCGCGGGTCAGTTCGTCTCGCTCGTGCGCGATCGTCCCGGCGCGGTGCTGGGCCTGGCGACCGGTTCCACGCCCGAGCGCAGCTACGCGGAGATCGTGCGGCTGAGCAAGGCCGAGCGCGTCTCGTTCGCGGGCGTCCACGCCTTCAACCTCGACGAGTACCACGGGATCGCGTGCGAACATCCGCAGAGCTACCGCACGTACATGAACAGGCACCTATTCGACCACCTCGACGTCCGCCCGTGGAATACGTACGTCCTCAACGGAGCCGCGGCCGACGTGGACGCCGAATGCGCCAGCTTTGAGGCCAAGATCAAGGCCTGCGGCGGCATCGACCTGTGGCTGCTGGGCATCGGGACCAACGGGCACGTGGCCTTCAACGAACCCGGTTCGCCCGCCGACAGCCGCACGCGCAAGGTCGCGCTGGCCGAGAGCACGCTCGCGAGCAACGCCGACGGCCGATTCTTCAAGACGCCCGCCGAGGTCCCGCCGCACGCGCTCACCGCCGGCGTCGGAACGGTCCTCGACGCGCGCCGCCTGCTGCTCGTGGCCATCGGCGCGAAGAAGGCCGAGATCGTCGCCAAGGCCGTGAAGGGCCCCAAGACCCCCGACGTCCCCGCCAGCCTGCTGCAAGACCACGCCGACTGCACCTTCGTGCTGGACAAGGCGGCGGCGGAAAGGATTTAGTTCGGTGGTCAGTGAACAGTGATCAGTGATCAGCGAGCGAACAGTGGACAGTGAACAGTGAACAGCGAACAGTGAACAGTGATCAGTGATCAGTGATCAGTGAACAGTGAACAGTGAACAGTGAACAGTGAACAGCGAACAGCGAACAGCGAACAGCGAACAGCGAACAGCGAACAGCGAACAGCGAACAGCGAACAGCGAACAGCGAACAGCGAACAGCGAACAGCGAACAGCGAACAGCGAACAGCGAACAGCGAACAGCGAACAGCGAACAGCGAACAGCCAACAGCCAACAGCCAACAGCCAACAGCCAACAGCCAACAGCCAACAGCCAACAGCCAACAGCCAACAGCCAACAGCCAACAGCCAACAGCCAACAGCCAACAGCCAACAGCCAACAGCCAACAGCCAACAGCCAACAACAGCCAACAGCCAACAGCCAACAGCCAGCAGCCAACAGCCAACAGCCAACAGCCAACAGCCAACAGCCAACAGCCAACAGCCAACAGCCAACAGCCAACAGCCAACAGCCAACAGCCAACAGCCAACAGCCAACAGCCAACAGCCAACAGCCAACGTAACAACAACAGCCAACAGCCAACAGCCAACAGCCAACAGCCAACAGCCAACAGCCAACAAGAAACTGGTATCAGTGATCCGTTAACCAGCCCAGGGTCGTCATGCGCCGTCGGCCCAAAGGGCCGAAGGAAAATAGCCAGGGGCAACGCCCCTGGAACGATGCCGCGCTAAGGACCGACCCTGAAGGGGTCGCGGAACCATCCAATTCCAAGGAGTTTGCGCAGGGCAAGCAACAGACAGGCGAGACGCCTGTCCCACAACAACCCGCGTTCACTGTCCCCCGTCGTCCACTGTCCACTGTTCACTGACCACTGAAGGGTCGCGGAACCATCCAATTCCAAGGAGTTCGCGCAGGGAAAGCAACAGACAGGCGAGACGCCTGTCCTACAACAACACCCGCCGTCCACTGCCGTTCACTGTTCACTGCTGTTCACTGACCACTGTTCACTGCCGTTCGTGTCGTTTCTTCCCACAACCGACTTCGCGTGCCGAGATTTCCCGCAAGAGGTTGGCACAGGTGCACTTCTGCAACCCAAGGCGGGCCAACGATCTTTGATTTTGTGCAGTTTGGTACGCGGTACGCTATTCTATATAAAGGAGAAGGGTCCCCAGGAGCCACGTATGCCGCGCATCCCCCTGACGGTTCTGCTCAGCGTTGTCGCCGGTGCCTGGATGGCCCGGGCGGCCTGCGAGGACGCGCCCAAGCCCGACGCCGAGGCGCAGAAGGAACTGGAAGCGCGCCTGAAGGAAGCCGAGAACGAACCCGCCAAGCCCACCGGCAAGGTGAAGAAGATTCAGAAGGGCGGCGATTCGCGCTACGGCGAAGGCGCCAACATGTACGCGCGCCTGCTCGAACAGTTCGACGCCAACCAGGACAAGAAACTGACCGGCGCCGAACGCACCGACGCGATCAAGGACATCTCCAAGTCGCTGAACGGCAAGGACGACCTGCCCGCCCAGGTGCCGGACGAGATGGCGGCCAAGATCGCCGAGATGCGCAAGCACACCGTCGAACGCTACGACGAAAACAAGGACGGCAAGGTGGACGAGAAGGAAGCTGCGAAGGTGCTTGAGCAGATGGAAAAGATGAACAGCCCCGAAGGCCAGGAATTGAAGAAGCGCCTGGTCGAACGCTTCGACGAGAACAAGGACGGCAAACTGGACGAGAAGGAAATGGCCAAGGCGCAGGAACTGCTCAGCAAGCGCGGCGAACGCCGCCCGCTGGGCCGCGAAGGGCGGATGGAAAAGAAGAACGAGGCCGAGAAGGAAGAGAGCGTCACCGACATGTCCGACGCGGAGCGCGCCAAGGCCAAGGCCGAGATCGACAAGATTCTGAACGGCAACTAGCGCATCGGAAGCGCAGCGACGCGGCATGCTCCCCCTGTTCCAGGGGGAGCGTCGTTTGAGGAAGACGTGTAACAACCGGGCCGGGGCGCGGTGTCTAATCGGCGGATCGTGTGCGCGGAGGACGGCGGTATGCGGAATCGAGGAGGCTGGATCGCGCTCGCACTCGCGGCCGTCGCCGCCGTCTCGCTCGCGCATGCCGAAGACGCGCTCGCGCTGAAGGACCTCGACGGCGCCGAGCGCCACCCGCTGGAACTCGCCAAGGGCCAGAAGGCCGCGGTCGTGATCTTTATCACCGTCGATTGCCCCGTCGCCAACGGGTACGCGCCGGAGATCAAGCGCCTGTGCGAAGCCTGCGGCAAGCAGGGCATCGCCTTTTACCTCGTTCATGTCGATCCCGACGTCACCGTCGAGTCCGCGAAGAAGCACGCGCAGGAATTCGGCTACGCCTGCCCGGTGCTGATGGATCCCAAGCACGCGCTGGTGAAGCGGCTGAAGGCGAAGGTGACGCCCGAGGCCTTCGTCGTCGGCGCCGAAGGCCAGACGCTTTACCGCGGGCGCATCGACGACCGCAACGTCGGCTTTACGCAGCAGCGAACCGAAGCGACCACGAAGGATCTGCGCGAGGCGCTCGACGCCGTCGCCGCGGGCAAGGCCGTGCCGACCCCCGAGACCAAGGCCGTCGGCTGCTTTATCCAGTCCCTAGAGGAACGAAAACCATGAACGCGCGTCTCGTCGTCGCCGGACTCTGCGGATGCGTGCTGTTCGCCTGCGCGGCGCGCGCGGAAGACGCGGCGGCGCCCGAGGCGGACAAGACCGCCAAGCCCGCCGCGCTCCCCGCCGACCCGCCGTACCTCGCGAAGCCGAAGGGCTCGGTGACGTACACGAAGCACATCGCGCCGATCCTCTTCAACAACTGCATGTCCTGCCACCGCAACGGCGAGATCGCGCCGTTCCCGCTCGGCAGCTACCGCGACGCGCAGAAGCGCGACGTCCAGATCGCGATGATCGTCAAGGACCGCCTGATGCCGCCGTGGAAGGCCGAGCCCGGCTACGGCGAATTCCACGACGCGCGCCGCCTGACCAACGAACAGATCGGCCTCATCCAGCAGTGGGTGGACGACGGTTCGCCCGAAGGCGACGCCAAGGACCTGCCCGAAGCGCCCAAGTTCACCGAAGGCTGGCAGCTCGGACCGCCCGACCTGGTGCTGAAGATGCCCGAGGCCTACACGGTCGCGGCCGAAGGGCGCGACGTCTACCGCTGCTTCGTGATCCCGATTCCCATCGACGAGGACAAGTACGTCAGCGCCGTCGAGTACCGCCCGGGCAACCGCAAGGTCGTCCACCACGCGCTGCTCTTCCTCGATTCGCTTGGCACCGCGCGCAAGAAGGACGAAGCCGATCCGCTGCCGGGCTTCGCGAGCTTCGGCGGGCCGGGCTTCCTGCCCACGGGCGGACTGGGCGGCTGGGCGCCGGGGGCGCTGCCGCGCCCGCTGCCCGAAGGCACGGCGAAGGCGATCAAGAAAGGTTCCGACCTGGTCCTGCAGCTGCACTTCCATCCGACGGGCAAGGAAGAGAGCGAGCTTTCGCAAGTCGGGATCTACTACAGCAAGAAGCCGCCCACACGCACGCTGGCCGCGCTGACCATGCGCGGGCGCAAGATCGACATCCCCGCCGGCGAGAAGGCCTACACGATCAAGGAGTCCACGACCACGACGATCGACATGGAGGCCATCGGCATCGCGCCGCACGCGCACCTGCTGGCCAAGGACATCAAATGCAACGCCTACCTGCCCGACGGCTCGGTGACGCCGCTGATCTGGATCAAGGACTGGGACTTCAACTGGCAGGGGCAGTACATGTACGAGAAGCCGGTCAAGCTGCCCAAGGGCACCAAGGTGGAAGTCGAGTTCACCTACGACAATTCCACGGGGAACCCGCGCAATCCCAGCAATCCGCCCAAGCGCGTGACGTGGGGCGAGCAGACCACCGACGAGATGGCGCTCTGCTGGGTGCAGGTGATGCCCGAGCACGAGACCGACGCGCTGGCGCTCAAGGCCGCGGCGGGACGCAGCATCTTCGGCGGCGGCGAAGGCACCAACCTGCGCGACCTCATCAAGGAAGCGGTGAAGAAGTTCGACGAGGACGGCGACGGGAAGCTGAACGACGAAGAGCGCGCCAAGCTGCGCGAATTCTACAACAAGACCCGCGGGCAGAAGTGAGCCGCGCGCGGCGGGGTCACTTGATCTCGCCGCGCACCAGCTTGTCGATCGTCTCGCTCAGGCGCTCGATTTCCGCCTGGAGCTTCGCCGCGTCCACCTTCGCGGCGGTCAGATCGGCCAGCTTCGGGCGCCCGGCGGGCACGGGCACCTCAGCGCGCACGGGAATCTGCCGCGCGCCCTGTTCGGCCAGCCACGCCTCGGTCTCGGGCCGCAGCAGAAAGTCGATGAACTTCTTGCCCGCCTCCGGGTTCGGGCCCTTGGCGATCAGCCCGACCGTGTTGGGAATCAGGTAGACGCCCGGCCAGGTTTCCGTCTGCCCGATCATCACCAGATCCACGGGGCGGTTGCGGTCCTGCGCGACGTACACGTCGTCGGTGTCGGTCAGCCCCAGGTCGAAGACGCCTTCCGCGACGCGCTCGCGCACGGCGGAGTTTCCGTCCACGATCCACGGGCGCGCGGGGGCTCCGGCGGTGGCGTTCTCGCGCAGCTTGCGCAGGAACGCGAGGCCCTGCTCTTCGCCCATCGCGAGCACCAGCGAGACCAGGTGGCTGCGCGTGGTCCCGAACATCGGGCGCGCCATGCAGAAGCGTCCGCGCCACTTGGGATCGGTCAGGTCTTCCAGGCGCTTCGGCGCGTCTTCCTTCTTCACGCGTTCGGTGTTGAAGACCAGCACGCGCGCGCGGCAGCCGAAGCCCGTCCACAGGCCTTGCGCATCCTTGAAGTCGGCGGGGATCGCGGCGGCCGCGGGCGAAACATAGGGCGTGAGCAGCCCGTCGCGCGCGAGCAGCAGCGTGGCGCTGAGTTCGCTGTTCCAGAAGACGTCGCCGTCGGGGCGGTCTTTCAGTTCGCGCAGCCGGCCGAGCATGCCCGTCGTCTTGCTGATCTCGCTGTCGGTGCGCAGCACCACGGGGATGCCGGTGGCGCGCTCGAAGCGTTCGGCCAGCGGCTTCGCGAATTCGGAATCGACCGAGGTGTACACGACCACGCCGTGCTTCGGCGGGGAGACCCACGCCAGCGCCACGGCCGCGGCGATCAACACGACGAGCACCAGCACCACCATCTTCGCGGACATGACGCGGCCTCGGGCGTATTGAAAGGGCGGGGGAGACGGGCGTTCGCGGACCGGCGCGGCGCGCGGGTTATTCCTTCAGGGCTTCGCCTTCGGCCTTCGGCGCGGGGGCCGGGTCGTTGCCCGCGGGCGTGGGAGCCACGGCGGGCTTGATGCTGCCGCTGGTGTCTTCCTTCAGCTTGCTGAAGTAGTCCTTCACCATCTCGCGCGCGTCGGCGGGGATGCGGTCCACTTCCAGCGAACTCGTCGCGTCCTGTTCGGCGGCGGTCAGCGCCTGGACGTACTGCGTGGGGGCATCGCCCTTCGCGCCCTGCCCGCGGAAGTGCGAAAGGCCCGTAATCGCGCCGCTCTGCATCTTCCCGCGCACCATCTCGCTCTGGAAGAGCGCGTCGCCGTCGCGGTAGGCGCGCTTGCCCATGCCCGGACCGCCCTCGTTCGGCCCGCTGAAGCCCGAGTTGGGTTTGCCGCCCTGGTTCTTGTCGCCGCCCTCGTTGCCGCCGGAGGAACTCTGTTTGCCCTTGGGTCCGTTGTCGCCGTCCTGGCCTTCCTTCGCGCCGGACTTCTGGCCCGCCATGCGCTTGCCGCCGCGGGCCGCTTTGCCCGACTTGCTGGAACGGGCCGCCTTCTTGCCGCTGCCCTGTCCGCTCTTCTGGCCGTTCTCGCCTTCCTTGCAGCCCTGGCAGGACCCGGACTGCTCCGTCAGGCCCTCCATGGTGCTGTCCACGCCTTCCTCAAGCTGGTCGAGCTGATCCTGCGCATCCTCTTCTTCTTCGCTCAACTCGTTCTCGCCGCCTTCGTCCTGGTTCTCCAGTTCCTCGGCGGCCTCGTTGAGCTGCTCCTCGAGCTTCTCGCCCATGGTCTGGTTGTTCTTGCCTTCCTGCTCGTTGAGCTGCTTCTTGATCTCTTCCTGGAGCTGCTGGTACTCGGCGGCGCTCATCGACTGCTTCGCGGCTTCCATCAGGTCCTTGCCGACCTCGCCTTCGTCCTCCAGCGCGCCGGCCAGCTTCTCGATCTCGTTCTGGAGCTTCTTCATCTCTTCGGCCTTCTGTTCGTCCGTCTTGTTCGGGTCGTTCATCACCTCGTTCTTGATCTTGCGGGCCAGCTTGCGCATCTCGCGCGCGGCAAGTTCGGCGTCGCCCTGCTTCAGCGCCTCCGAGATCTCCTTCGTGTAGTCGTTCTCTTCGAGGTTCAGGTCCTTCTCGCTCAGGCCCTTCAGCCGTTCGGACAGGTCCTTGCCGTCGCCGTCGATCTTGTCGCGCTGTTCGCCGATCTCGCGCTTCAGTTCCGCGAGCGCGATCACGGCCTCGTTGGGGTCGCGCTTGCCTTCCTTCAGTTCCTTGGCGATCTGGTCGGCCTTCTTGATCAACTGGTTCACCTTGAACTGCGCCGAGTCCTCCGGCGGCGTCGCGTTCTGGTCCTTCTTGAGGTCGTCCAGCGTCGCCTGCAGCTTCTTCACCGAGTTCTGCTTCAGGTCTTCGGCCAGGCGTTTTTCCTGCGCCTTGGCGACGAAGCCGGCCAGGTCGCGCTGCGGGACGAAGTAGAAGATCGCGGCCGCGATCGCCGCGGCGGGCAGGATCGCGTACGCCAGCTTCGGCATGCGGATGGGAAAGGCCTTGGTCGGATCGAGCTTCGCGAGCCGGTCGGCGGCTTCGTGGAAGAAGGCTTCGCTGAAGCCGGAGTCGTCGTCGGGGTCGAGCGTCAGCGCCGTGGCCAGCCGCGAGTGCAGCCCCAGGCGTTCGTCGGCGACGATCGCGGCGAACTGTTCGTGGATGCGGTTCGAGAATGCGCGCCAGAGGATGTACGGAATGCAGAGCGCCGCCAGTCCGGCCCACACGATCCAGATGCTGAAGCCGAGCGCGCTGAGCGCGAAGAGCTTGTCGGCGAGCAGCATGGGGACGAGCAGCCACGCGACGACGGTGCCCGAGAGCACGGTGGCCTTGAGCGCCTCGTGCAGGCGCAGGCGCATCATCGCCTGATCGACCAGGCCTTGGAGCCGGCGCTGGGCCGAGCGGGTGTCGAGGCTAAGGGCCGCCGTGGACATCGTGATCTCCTTGGGCCGCCGTGCTAAGCGTTGTCTCGGCCGGTCCTTATACCTATTCTCGTAACGTATCTCCGGGGCATCTCTTAATCAATAGATTACGGATTTGCTTCGGATTCTTTTCGACCTCGCGTGAAAAGATGCACCTGTGGCATCCGGGCGTATGCAAACGGCCTCCCCGAAGGGAGGCCGTTTAGCTAACCTTCGACCGCAGCGCGGCTTTTAGCCGGCCATCTTGCCGTCGAGCCAGGCCTTGAGCTGCGCCTTGCTCTGCGCGCCCACGCGCTGATCGACCTGCTTGCCATCCTTAAAGAGGATGAGGCAGGGGATCGAGCGAATCCCGAACTTCGAGGCGGTGTCGGGGCTGGCATCGACATCGACCTTGGCGACCTTCAGCTTCTCGCCGTAGTCGGTGGCGATCTCTTCCAGCGCCGGCGCGATCATCTTGCAGGGCCCGCACCATTCGGCCCAAAAGTCCACGAGCGTGAACCCGTTGTGTTGTTCGACTTCCGTGTCGAAGGAGGTGTCCGTTACCGCTACCGTTGCAGCTCCCATGGTCGTCGTGCTCCTTATGTATCAGGCCGCGCCCGTCCTGTCCGGCGGGCGCTTTCAGGGCGACTCTAAATCGCGTTGCCCGCGCGATTTATTCCCCCCGCCTCGCGACCGTATCATACGCCGCTGCCTCGTCAAGACATGGGAAAGCGCCGCGGGCCGGCGCGCGCGGGCCTACTTCAGGACGCCGCGCGCCCGCAGCAGCAGCAGCATCGCGTCCATCACCTGATCGGGCGTGCGCCCCGCGACGCTCAGTTCCACGTCGCGCGCGCGGCCGTAGGCGGCGGAACGGGCGAGGAGGAGCTTCTCGAGTTCCTCTTCGCCGCTGAGGGTGCGGTTGGTGAGCTTGGGGCGCTGCGCGGAACTCTTGACGTCGGCCTCGATGCGCTTCCAGAGTTCCCGCGGGTTGGCGGTCAGGTGGATGACGAAGCCCTGGCGGCGCAGGTCGGCGACGTTTTCGGGGTCCAGGATCGCGCCGCCGCCGGTGGCGATGACGGCGTTTTCGTGGCGCGCGGCCTGGCGCACGACCTCCGATTCGAGCTGCCGGAAGAGCGCCTCGCCGCCTTCGTCGAAGATCTCGCGGATGCTCCTGGCGGCGCGTTCCTGGACGAGTTCGTCGGTGTCCAGAAAGAGCCAGCCGAGGCGGCCGGCCAGAAGTTTACCGCACGTGGATTTGCCCGTGCCCCGCAAACCGATCAGTACGACGTTCATGCCCGATACCCTGCTTTTGACCCAGACCCACCCCGGTTACCGCGTTCAGTTCTTGCTCTTCAGGTAACTGGCGAGTTCGGCGGGTTCGCCAAAGCAGGGGAATCCGTCCTTCTCGGCGTACTTCTGCACCTCGGCGTCCTTGCTGACGATGCAGATCAGCTTGTCGAGCCACGCCTGGCGGTGGAAGGCCTTGGCGTAGACTTCGATCACGTGCGCGTCGTCGCCGTTCTCGCAGACGTACGCGCCGTAGCGCTGGCAGGGCGTCTTGAGGAGACCCAGGCGCACGGCGTTGTGCTCGGCGACCTTGATCTCCTTGCCGGCCAGTCCGGCCTCGAGCGCCGCCTTGACGCTGCCGGTCAGGTCGGGGTTCTTGGTGCAGACGACGACGTCGGTCATGGGCATCGTTGCGGTTCCTTTCTTCTTCTCTGCGTTTACGGACTATCCCAGGCGCGCGGCGATCTCGTCGCCCACTTCGCTGGTGGAGGCATTGCCGCCGAAGTCCTTCGTCTTGGGCGCCTTGGGATCGGCGAGCACCGATTCGACGGCCTTGGACATCGTCCTGGCCGCGGCGTCCTCGCCGAGAAAATCGAGCATCATCGCGCCGGCCATCACCGCGGCGAGCGGGTTGGCGAGGTTCTTGCCCGCGATGTCGGGCGCGCTCCCGTGCACGGGCTCGAACATGCTCGGCGCGGCCTTGTCGGGGTTCAGGTTGGCGCTGGGCGCGATGCCCAGGCCGCCCACGACCACGCCGGCCACGTCCGTCAGGATGTCGCCGAAGAGGTTCGAAGAGACGATCACGTCGAACGCCTCGGGCTTGCGGACCAGGTCCATGCAGGCCGCGTCGATGTACAGGAAGCCCGACTCGATGTCCGGGTAGTCCTTGCGCACTTCCTCGAAGACCTTGTGCCAGAAGACCTGGCTGTGGCGCTGGGCGTTCTGCTTGCTTACGCTGGTCAGCTTGCCGCGGCCGACGCCCTGCTTCTTGCGCTTGCGGCAGAGTTCGAAGCCGTAGCGCAGGATCCGTTCGGTACCGCGGCGCGTGAAGACGGCGCTCTGCACGGCGACTTCGTTGGGCGTGCCGGCAAAGAGGTTGCCGCCGACGTCGGCGTATTCGCCCTCCGTGTTCTCGCGCACGACCACGAAGTCGATCTGTCCGGGCTGCTTGTCCTTGAGCGGGCAGGGGGCGCCGGCGAGCAGGCGCGCAGGGCGGATGTTGGCCCACTGGTCGAGCCCGCGGCGCATCGCCAGGATCGTCTGCGCGACGCTGACGTGCTCGGGCACGCGCGCATCGCCCACGGCGCCGAAAAGGATCGCGTCGTAGCCGCGCAGCACCTGGATGCCGTCTTCCGGCATCATGCGCCCGTGCTTGACGAAGTAGTCGCTGTTCCAGTCCAGTTCGGTCGTCTCGAGCTTGAACGCGCCCTTGGCGTTGCGTTCGGCGGCGCGAAGCACCTTCATGGCCTCGCGGATGGTTTCTTTCCCGATGCCGTCGCCGGGCATGACGGCGATGCGATGCGAACCCATATTATTGGCTCTCCTTGAGCGTTTCCTGCCTCTCAGTTTAACCCAAGCGCGCGCGGGGACAAGTGAGCCGACGGGCTTCACGCGCCTTGCGGGCGGGCGGCGGCTAAGTACGCTGAGCCCGAGCGCATGGAAAGCGATCCGAACCTCCCGCAGGACCCGCCGCCGCCCAAGCCGCCCCGGCCGGCCCGGCCCGCGCGCGCCGTCGCCCAGGCCCCCGTCACCCCCGAAGCGCTGCTCGCGGCCATGGACGAACTGGACCAGGAGAAGAAAGGCTGGCTGCACACCGTCGTCGTGCTGGGCTGTTCGCTGTTCGCGTTCACCGCGCTGGGCCTGCTGCAGCGCCCGGTGCTGGACGTCGCGCTGTTGATCCTGGTGCTCTTCGTTCACGAAAGCGGGCACTACATCGGCATGCGGATCTTCAACTACCGCAACGTGAAAATGTTCTTCATCCCGTTCCTGGGCGCGGCGGTCTCGGGGCGGAAGACGCAGGTGGAAGGCTGGAAGCAGGCCGTCGTCTGCCTGCTCGGCCCGCTCCCCGGCATCCACATCGGCATCGCCCTGTACTGCGTGAACCTCGCCCATCCCGACCCGAACCTCCGGCACCTCGCCACGCTCTTCCTGATCCTCAACCTCTTCCAGTTGATCCCCATCTATCCGCTCGACGGCGGGCGCTTCGTGAACGAGGTCCTCTTCGTGCGCAGCCGCCACCTGGAGACCGGCTTCCGCGTCGTCGCGGGCCTGGTGGGCATGGGCGCGGGCGTGCTGCTGGGAAGCTGGCTGCTCGGCGTCATCGGCTTTTTCGTGCTCACGTCGGCGCCCAACGCCTGGCGCATAGGAACCAAAGTTCAAGAGATGCGAGAACTCGGCATCGGGCCGCTCGACGAGTCCGAGACCAGGATGCCGCTGGAAGTCGCCTACGTCGTGCTCCCGGAACTCACGTGCACCTTCCCTTCGGCCGATTTGAAGACGCTGGCGATGCACGCGCGCGACCTGTGGGAACGCCTGTGCGCCAAGGCCCCCGACTGGCTGGCCTCGACGGTGCTGATCTTCGCCTGCCTGGGCACCTTCGTGGCGGGGCTGGTGGCCCTGGTGGTCTTCACCTTCGCGCAGGGCTACGGCTTCGATAAATCGATCGCGGAGGGCGTGCGGGCCTACAAGGCGCGGAACTTCACGGCCGCGGAGGAGCACTTCCGCGAGGCGCAGCGGGCCGCGGAAGGCTTTAAAGAAGACGACCTGCGCCGCGCCAAGAGCCTGCAGATGCTCGGGCTGGCCCTGGACGGGATGAACAAGCCGGCCGAAGCCGAGGCCTGCCTGCGCAGCGAACTGGAATTCCGCGAGCGCGTGCAGGGCAAGCACCACGCCGACCTGGCGCGCGTGCTGAGCGACCTGGCGAACGTGGTGGGCCGGGACCCCGCGCGCAAGGCCGAAGCCGAGGCATTGCGCGCGCGCCGGGAAGAAGCGCTGCGCGGCGGGCCGTAGGCTACTTGCCTTCGAATTCCTTCAGGCGGTCCTCGTATTCCTTGCGCGCCTGCGCGGTGGCGCCGGCGGGCAGGGCCTCGATGGCCTTGCGTTCCTGCGCGATCGCTTCTTCCTTCTGGCCGTTGCGAAAGAGCGCCAGCGCGTAGGTGTCCAGGATCGCCGAAGGCGGCAGGGGCAGGATTTCGACGGCCTTTTTGGCGTAGGCGAGCGCCAGCTTGGGGTCGCGCAGGGTCTCGTCCTTGCTGGTCAGCAGTTCCCACGCGCAGGCGTTCAGGGCCTCGGGCAACTGCGGGATCGATTCGGCCCAGCGCCTGGCCGCGTCCAGGCGCGCCTTCCAGTTGGCGGTCTTTTCGTGGGCCAGCATCAGCCATTGGAAGCCGCCGCGCGGGCCCGCGGTCTCGTCCAGCCGCAACGCCTCTTCCATGTCCTTCACGCCTTCGGCGTAGCGGCCCGCCGCGATCAGGTAGCGCCCGCGCGCGTCGAATTCCGCGCTCTGCGTCAGCGTCTTGCCTTCCAGTTTCTTGCCCTGGTAGACGACGGCGAGCGCCTGGCCCTGCTGGCGGATGAAGTTCTCCAGGCCGTCGGGCTGGCTGTGCAGCGCCCGCGCCTTCTGGATCGCGGCGAAGGAATCCTCCGTCCGGCCCATGGCGAGCAGGCAGATGGCGATCTGCGCCTGGGTCTGCCATAGATTCGGGTTCAGGCCCACGGCCTTCTCGGCGTCGGCCAGCGCGCCGTCGATGTCGTACAGCGCCCGCCGGACGACCGAACGATTGACCAGTGCTTCGAGGAATTCCGGGCGCAGTTCCAGCGCGCGGTTGTAGTACTTCAGGGCCGATTCGTGGTCGTTGCGCCCTGCGGATTCCACGCCGCGCGCGAAGGCCACCTGCGGGTCGTTGACCGTGTCGCCCGCGGGCGCCGGCTTGGGCGGGTTCTTCAGGTTCGCGATCATCGAACGCGCCCGCGCGCCGGCCATCGTGTCGCCGTACTCCTTGACGAAGGCCTCCAGCGCTTCCACGCGCCCGGCGGCGTCCTTCTCGTCCAGGCCCTTGAAGGCGCGCACTTCGTCGAAGGCCTTGGAGGCTTTCTCTTCGCGGCTGTCCGCGCCGTGCAGAGGATCGGGGCGGGGCGGCAGTTCGCGGGGCGGCGACTCGGACTTGATCTCCTGCACCGTCTGCTGCGGCCGGGGCGGAAGCGGGGCGGGCTCGGCCGTGGCACTAGGCTTGGCGGTGCGCATCGCCGGCGGGGTGGGGGCATCGCGGAGCAACATGCCGAAGATGACCACCAGCGCCAGCGCGCCCCCGCCGAGCGCGAAGTACATCGTGGAGGACGAGGCGTTGCGGTTTACCGTACGAGGGACGACATGCGCGCCGGAGGTCCGCTGCGGGGCCGCGGGGGCGACGCGCGTTTGAGAAGACCGGTTGTTGCGCGGAGCGACCGCGACGGTGCCCGCGCCGGCGGTGTTTTGCGGCATGACGGCCGTGCTGGTTTTGCGCGTGGAGGCTTCCTGCGTCTCGACGCCGGCGCCGCACTTCTGGCAGAAGATGCCGGCCATCTTCTTATCGACGGCATTCCCCGATTCGAGGTCGGAATCGGTCAGGCGTTTACCGCAGCCTTCGCAGAAAAAGATTTTCATAAAACCGCCGGTCTAGAGCCGCACCCAAGTACAAGTCTAATGCACATTGTGCCGAAGTCAAATAGTCGAAATCCAATCTTTGGTTTCTAGTTGGACGTAGCGACCACGCAGGTGCTGCACGAACGTCTGCCATTCAGGCCCGCGGGTGAAATTGCTGATGGACCTTAAGTAGGCGCTGCGCATCGACATGCGTGTAGATTTCGGTGGTGCTGATGTCGGCGTGGCCGAGCAGTTCCTGGACGGCGCGCAGGTTGGCCCCGCCTTCCAGCAGGTGGGTGGCGAAGGAGTGACGCAATGCGTGCGGGCTGACCTTCTGGTTCAGTCCTGCTTTGCGTGCGTGGCGTTTGACCAGCGCCCAGACGGCCTGGCGGGTCATCGGCCGGCGCCCTTTGCTGAGGAAAAGGTGGTTCCCGTCCTTGCTGCCCGTGTACTTGGGGCGCACGTGGACCAGGTAGCGCCGGATCGCGTGCACCGCGTCCTGGCCGACGGGGACGATGCGGGTCTTGCTGCCCTTGCCGGTCGCGCGGACGACGCCGGTCTCCAGGTCCAGCGCGTCGAGCGTCAGGCCGCAGAGTTCGCTGACGCGCAGGCCCGATGCATAAAGCAGTTCCAGGATCGCGCGGTCGCGGATCGGCAGGCGCTTCCAGGACGCCTTGGCGGCCGCGGGGGCTTCGCCCGGCGCGGGCGGTTCGCGCAAATCCATCGGGACATAGGCCGCGGCCGTGGGCGCGGCGACGAGCGAGGCGGTCTGTTCCTGCGAGAGGACTTTGGGCAGGCGGCGCCAGAGTTTCGGGCGGTCTACCGAGGCGCTGGGGTCGGCGGGGAGGACGCCTTCCTGGACGAGAAAGCGCAGGAAGACGCGCACTGCGGCAAGCGCGCGCGCGACCGAGACGGCCTGAAGCCCGCGGCGTCCGGATAAGCTGCCCAAAAAGGAAGCGATGGTCTCGTCGCGGATCGCGCGCGGCGCGGCCAGGCCTTCGTCGCGGCAGAATTCGGCGAAATAAGCCAAATCGCGGCGGTACGAGTGAACCGTATGGGGCGAGAGCCCGCGCTCCACCGTCAGGTGCTCTAAAAAGGAGGCGCGTTCGCCGGCCAGCGGAAGATCGGAGTCTTGCACGGTAACTCCAGATACCCAATCACGTAACCCCTGTATCGTCCGATGAAACAAAACGCGTGAGGTCAAACGCTTTGCAGACTAAGAGGGGTAGACATTGGAAGCTTCGAGGCATAGGATACTTACGAGGTAACGTATCCGAACGCAGGAATATCAGGAAGGCGTCCATGAGCGGAGCACAAGGCGCGGTCCCCATCCCCAATCCGGCCCTGCGCGTGCTGGTGGTCGAAGACGACGCCAGCCACGGCGAACTGCTGCGCTACCAGTTGAAACAGGAAGGCTACGAGCGATCCTCGTCAACAGCGGCGAAGAGGCGTGCAGAAGGCCAACGAGATCGATCCCGCCGTGATGCTGCTGGACGTGATGCTGCCGGGCAGGACGGGCGCGAGGTCCTGCAGGAGGTCCACACCACGCACCCGGAAATACCGGTGGTGATGATGACCGCCGCGGGCAGCGTGGAGATGGCCGTCGAGTGCATGAAGCGCGGCGCGGTGGACTTTCTCGCCAAGCCCTTCGACATCGAGCGGCTGTATTCGGTGCTGCGCAACGCGATCCAGATCAAGGAACTGAAGGCGCGCGTCAACGCGCTGGAAGGCGCGCTGATCCAGAAGCACGCGTTCGACAACATCGTCGCGCGCGCGCCGGTGATGCGCCAGGTGGTCGAACACGCGCGCCGGGCCTCGCTGAGCGATTCGGACGTGCTGGTGCTGGGCGAATCGGGCTCGGGGAAGGAAGTCTTCGCGCGCGCGATCAGTGAGCAATTCGGCGCGCCGCAAAGGCCAGTTCGTCGCCATCAACTGCGGCGCGATCCCCGAGGGCCTGCTGGAAAGCGAACTCTTCGGGCACGAAAAGGGCGCGTTCACCGGCGCGTCCAGCCGGCGCATCGGCTGCTTCGAACAAGCCGACGGCGGCACGCTGTTCCTCGACGAGATCGGCGAGATGCGCCCGGACATGCAGGTGCGCCTGCTGCGCGCGCTGGAACAGCGCGAGATCCGGCGCGTCGGCGGCGACCGCACCATCAAGGTCAACGTGCGTGATCTCGCGACTCCAACCAGGACATCTCCGCGCGCATCCAGGACTCGAAATTCCGCGCCGACCTGTACTACCGCCTGGCCATCCTGGTGCTGGAGATGCCGCCGCTGCGCGCGCGCCCCGAGGACATCGGCCCGCTGGCGCAGCACTTCCTGATCGAGGCCGCCCGCGACGGGCACACCCGCGCGACCGCGATCTCGCCCGGCTGCGCCCCTTCAGGCGTGCTGATGTTCAACTGGCGAGGAACGGTGCGCGACTCCGCAACGCCATCGAAACGCGCGATCGTTTTCGAGGATTCCACCGTCATCGGCGTGGGCGCCTGCCGCCCGAAATCCTGCGCCGCACGCTCGGCAAGCAGTGGTCTTTGCGCCAGTCACCGAGACGTACGGGCCCGAGACCTTCAGGCCATGCTCGCCGCCGGCGGCCCCGCATTGCGCGCACCGTCCACACCACCACAACCGCCCCAGCGATGCACGGCGGCGGCACGACCAGGCCGCGCGCCGCCCACGCAGGCTTCACCAGCGCCCGCCAGAGCGGCGCCTTCCGGTGCCGGTCGCGGGCCCGCATGCCGTCCGCGCCCGGCGCGCCGGCGCCCTTAAGCGCCGGGGACGACGGCGAAATCCTGACCATGGACGAGGAAGAAAAGAAGATTCTGCTGCGCGCCCTGGCCGTCACCGGCGGGAACATCTCCGAGGCCGCGCGCCGCCTGGGCCTGCACCGTTCGACCCTGCACCGCAAGATGTCCCGCTTCGGCCTCGCCACCGAAGAAGATCCCGGCGCGGAGCCGGAACCGTAAGCGGGGCGGTATTTTTACCGCGGAGGCGCGGAGGACGCGGAGAACGGCCCGGCGGAAAAAAAGCGGGGCAACGCGGGGCAATCCCCACAATCGCCGCCCTGGCCTTGTGCCCTCGTATCGTTCGCTAGTTGTACGTGAATTCGTTTGTGTACGAGTGGTGTGTGCAGTCGCCGTTCTCCGCGTCCTCAGCGCCTCCGCGGTGAACAAGTACCTCAAAAAATGCCCAACAAATACCACCCCCGGGATCGATTCCCGGGTGTTGCCCTTAGAAGCCGGTGGAGGTTCACGTACTGGCAGGCGGGGATGGTATACCGGGGCGCTTCTCCCAGGGCCGCGCCTCGGTGGAGCCTTTATCGCCCGCCGACTCCGGTTTATCCACTTGTGAGAGTACGTACGGGGTCTGGAACTAATACGGAGCCGTGGGCTACGTAGTTTTACGTACGGACCGGGAACCTACGTAATGCGGGTGATGCCCGCGGTGATGGCGTACTTGGTCAGCCCGGCGGTCGAGCGAATGTCCAGCTTGCGCATGATGTGTTCGCGGTGCGATTCGACCGTGCGCACGCTCAGCTTCAACTGGCTCGCGATCTCCTTGTTGCTCATCCCTTCGGCGATCAGCGCGAGCACTTCCGATTCGCGCTCGGTGAGGGCCGACTTGACCGGCGGGGCGGCCTGATCGGGGATGCGCGCGTAATCGGCCAGCAGTTCCTTGCAGACCTGCGAACTGAGGAACGCGCCGCCTTTGTGCACGGCCTCGATCGCGTAGATCAGCTCGCGCGGCGAAGCGTCCTTCAGCACGTACCCGCGCCCGCCCGAACGCGCCGCGCCCAGCACGTACTCCTTGTTCTCGTGCATGGTGAGGAAAAGAATCTTCAGGTCCGGAAGCTTCTTCAAAAGCTGCTTGGCGACGTCCAGGCCGCTCAGGTCCGGCATGTTGATGTCCAGGAGCACGACGTCCGGGAGCGTCTGCGGGATCAGGCGCAGGGCTTCCTGGCCGCCGGCGGCTTCGCCGACGATCTCGATGCCCGCCTGTTCGGAAAGGCAGGCCCGCAGGCCCTCGCGGACCAGGCGGTGGTCGTCCACGAGCACCAGGCGGATTCGGGCGGCGACGGGCGTGGTCTTGCGCTTCATGATGCGGCGGCCCTCCGCGTGTTGCGCATGGCGTGCGGCAGGCGCGCGACGACTTCGGTGCCGCCGCCCAGCGAACTTCGGATTTCCAGCCGGCCGCCGGCCAGGCGCGCGCGCTCGGTCATGTGGTCCAGGCCCAGGCCGGGCTTGCGGCCCTTGCGCATCACGCGCACGGCCCGCGGCACGAAGCCGCGCCCGTCGTCCTTGACGCTGAGCACGAAGCCGGCGCGTTCGCGGCGGATCTGCACGCTGACGTGGCGCGCGGCGGCGTGCTTTTCGGCGTTGGCGAGCGCCTCCTGCGTGATGCGGAAGAGCGCCATCTCCAGTTCGCCGGGCAGTTTCTTGGGCAGCCGCACGCTCTGAAAGGAGACGTCCACGCCCGTGCGCCGGCGCATCTCCTCGCAGGTGCTGCGCACGGCGGCGATCAGGCCCAGGTCGTCGAGCACCGCGGGGCGCAGGTTCTGGGCGATGCGCCGGATCTCCTGGATCGCCTCGTCGAGCAGGTCGCGGACCTCGCGGACCTCGCCCGGCGCGGCTTCGCTCCTGCGCGCGGCGCCCAGGCGTTCGAGCCGGAACTTGGCCGCGGTGAGCAACTGGTTGACGCCGTCGTGCAGTTCGCGCGCGACGCGGCGGCGCTCGGCCTCCTGGACGTACAGCACGCGCTGGGTGAGCGCCTGCACGAAGGCCTCGGCCTTCTTGCGTTCGGTGATGTCTTCGCACATCGAGAGCCAGCAGCGCTGCCCGCCGATGACGATCTGCTTGAGGCTCATCAGCGCCCAGTAGTACCCGCCGTTCTTGCGCTTGAAGCGCACTTCGAAGCGGTCGAGGTACCCCTGGCTGCGGGCGGTTTCCAGGGCGCGCGCGCGGTCCTGCGGATCGTAGTACAGCAGCGCGACGTTGCGGATCCGTTCGATGTCCCGGCGCGTGTAGCCGCCCGGGATGAGCATGAAATCGTTGAACGCGATCAGGTTGCCGTTCATGTCCGCGACGCCCAGGCCCACGGGCACGCTGTCGAAGAGCGCGCGGTAGAGCATCTCGCGTTCTTTCAGGGCTTCCGCGGCGACCTTCCGCTCGGTGATGTTCTCGGTGAAGATGATCACGCCGCCGATGCGCTTCTCGCTGGTGAACCAGGGCCGGACTTCCCAGCGCATCCAGGCCTTGCGCCCGTCGGGGAACTCCACGAATTCCTCGTCGCAGCGTTCGATGCGCCCGCCCAGGCTGCGCCGGTGGGCCTGCCGCCAGCGCTCGGTCACCCAGGCCTCGGTCACGTAATGGCTGAGCCCGATCACGTCGCGCGATCCGTGCCCGCAGTTGTCCTTCCACTGGCGGCTGACGGCGACGTAGCGCATCTCGGTGTCGAACATCGCCACGGCGGCGGGGACGTTCTCGACCAGAATCTGGAGCAGGTGCTTCTGGTGGCGCAGGGCGTCCTCGGCGTCGCGGCGCTCGACGATCTCGGCGGCGAGTTCGGTCATGGCGTCGTCGAGGTGCGGGAGGCGCTCGGGGTGTTCGCGCGCGGCGGCGCCCGCGGCGGCTTCGGCGTGGGTCAGGAGCCCGCGGAGCTGCAGGTCCAGGGTGGCGGGATCGGGCGAGGGGCGGAAGACCAGGTCGGTGCTGGACGCCAGCGCGGAGACTTCGGCGGCTCCGGCGCCGTCGTCCAGGCCGCCCGCCAGAAAGACCGTGCGGGCGTTCCCGGCGCGCAGGCGCGCGCAGACGCGCGCGGTCTCGGCGACGGGCAGTCCCGAGGCGACGATGGCGACGGGCGCGGGTTCCTTGCGCTGGGCGCGGCGCGCGCCCGCGGCGTCGCGCGCGAGGGCGCAGCGGTGGCCCATGCGGCGCAGGCCATCGGCGATGCGGCGGCCGGTGGATTCATCGGGATCGACGACCAGGACGAGCATGCGCGCGCCTCGTGCCGGGAGGGAAGGAACGCGAGCATTTTCCATTTCCAGGGGCGGAACGGAAGCGAAGAACCGATGAAACCTGCCGGAGAGCGCGAACCTACGCTTCTTCAGGGCCGGCGTCGGCGCCATTGGGGGCTCCCGCGAAGCCGCGTTCCTTGGCGTGCTCGGCTTCTTCCTCGTACGCTTTGATAATGGCGGCCTGGAGTTCCTGGCGGAATTCGGTGGTGATCGGGTGGGCGATGTCGGCGTGGACCTTCGTGCGCCCCTGCGTGTCCACGCGCGACCGGTTGGCCAGCAGGCGCTTGCCGCACTGGTTGCAGAACTGCGACTGGATGCTGTTCTTCCCGCCGCAATAGGGGCAGCGGTCGGTGATCTTGTGGCTCGGCATGGCCACGAAAATGCCCTTCGCCCCTTGAATGATCTTTATATCGTGGACGACGAAACAGTCGTCGAAGGTGACCACGGCAAAGGCGAGAAGCTTATCGGTCGGGCTGCCAGCAAGTGTGATCTGAATGCGCGTGATTCTCATAAGGATTCCGGGGTGCCATATAAAATGGAAGTGACGTAACAGGATAGCACGCCACGTCACATTTCGCAGTAAAAAAACGCATTTTGGACCGCGCCATTTTAATACGCCGGGTGCACTGGCGTCCGGCCCCGGCATCCCGCAAAATACAGACTCGCCGTTCAGGAATAGTTTTGCCCGTCGAGGTGGCGCGTGCGCCGTATCCAGGACTCCCTCTTCCCCGCCGCCGCCGCGCTTTTGCTGGCCGCTTTTTTCTGGTTCGGACTTCTGCGCCCCCTGGCTCAGTCGATGGGGTCGGCCGTGCGCACCCAGGAACTGCGCGAGCGGGTGGGGAAGGGCGAGGACCTCGCCGCGTTTGCCCGGCGCACCGGCGTTTCCGAAGCCTCCGTCCGCGCCCTGAACGATCTCCCCTCCGGCCAGCCCACGGAAGGCGAGACGCTTTTAGTACAGCAGGCCGGCTGGACCGCCGGGCACGTCGCGGGCCTCTTCGATTCCGACGCGCCTCAGTGGCGCTGGATTCTCAACAGCCTCTTCCTCGCGGCGGCTGTTACGTTCTGTTGCGCTCTGTTAGCCTACCCGCTGGCGTACTGGCAGGCTCGCGCGAAGTTCCCCGGCAAGGCGCTGCTCGGCGGGCTGCTGCTGATGCCGCTGATCCTGCCGCCGTTCGTGGGCGCGATCGGCCTGCGGCGCATGCTCGCGAAGTTCGGGACCGTCAACCTGATCCTGGTCAAGCTCGGCCTGGTCCACGAAGCCCACCCGATCGATTTTCTGGGCGAATACCGCATCGTCGGCTGCATCCTTGTGATGGTGCTTCACTTTTACCCGCTGCTGTACCTGAACCTCACGGCCGCGATCTCCAACGTCGATCCGAGCCTGCTCGAATCGGCGCGCAACCTGGGGCTGCCGCCCTGGCAGGTCTTCCGCCGCGTGGTCCTGCCGCTCTCGATTCCCGGGTTTGTCGCCGGGGGGAGCCTGGTCTTTATCGGGGCCTTTACCGACCTGGGCACGCCGCTGATCTTTTCCTACCAGGAAGTCGTCGCGCAGCAGATCTACTCCTTGGCCAACGAACAGACGAGCAACCCCGCGGCGCCCGCGTTGGTGGCGGTGGTGACGCTGGTGGTGGTGGCGCTGTTCGGGATCACGCGCTGGGCGCTGGCGAAATCCGGCACGACCGGCGGCACGGGGGTAAAGGGCGCGTCGCGCGGCGGCGAACGCGCGCTCTCGGGCTCGCACCGCGCCTGCTGCCTGGGCTTTCACGCCGCGGTGATCGCGCTTGCGATCCTGCCGCACGTGGCGGTCTTCCTGGCGGGCCTGGCCGACCACTGGGTGATGACGGCGATGCCGTCGAGCTGGACGACGGAGCACGTCCGCGAGGCGCTTTCGCATCCGGTCGCGCAGAGCGGCGTGCGCAACAGCCTGCTCTATTCGGCGGGCAGCACGGCCATCGACGTGATCCTGGGGCTGGCGTGCGCCTGGGTGATCGTGCGGCGCGGCGGCTGGTGGGGCCGCGCGATGGACGCGCTCACGCTCGCCCCGCTGGCGATCCCCGGCATCGTGCTCGCCTTCGGCTACATCGGGGCCTACTGGGACAAGGGCAAGGCGATCCTGCCCGTCGGCTTTTTCCTGGTGCTCAGCTACGCCGTGCGGAGGCTGCCGTACACCACGCGCGCCTGCGTCGCGGGGCTGGAACAGACCCCGCGTTCGCTCGAAGAGGCCGGCAGCGGGCTCGGCTACGGACCCGCGCGGGTGATGGCGCGCGTCACGGTGCCGCTGATCGCCGCGAACGTGGCCGCCGGGGCGATCCTGGCCTTCGCCTTCGCGATGCTGGAAGTGAGCGACTCGCTGATCCTGGCGACGGAAGCGGGCAGCTTCCCGCTGACCAAGGCGATCGTGAAGCTCTTCGAACGCCCCGGCGACGGAGACCAGCTCGCCTCGGCCCTGGGGCTCTTCGCGCTGGCCTTCATGGCGCTCTCGCTGATCGCGGCCGGGACCTTCCTGGGCCGCAAATGGGGCGAGATGTTCAAAGGCTGAGCGGCGCGTTCGCCCCTTTTCTCCGCATGCGAAACCGCCTAGCATAACCGCCCTATGAGCATCATCCCGCAGGACAAGGCCTCGATCGTCCTCGTCTCGGAGTCCCTCCGGCCGGGCGGGAACACGGTCTATGCCGGGCTGCTGTTGCGTGGGCTGCTGGGCGTGGGGCTTTCGCCGCGCCTGGCCGCGCCGGACGCGCCGCCCGCCGGGTTCTTCGGCAAGGAAGAACAGGCCTCGGTGGAAGTCTTTCCCGGGATGCAGGGCGGGTTCTTCCGGCCGTTCGTGCACCGGCGGCTGATCGCGTGGGCGCAGGCGCGCAACCCCTCGCTGATCCACGGGCTCTCGGCCTTCGCCGCGCCCGTCTGCCAGAAGCTCGCGCAGGCGCTGGACCTTTCCTACGTGCTGAGCATCCAGCATTACCAGAGCAAAGGCGGGCTGCGCGTGGACGGGCGCTGCAAGGCCGTCATCGCGTGCAGCGAAGCGATCCGCGAGAACCTGGTCAACGACGCGCACGTGCCGAAGGAACTCGTCCGCGTGGTGACCATCGGCATCGACCTGCCCGCGCGCGAACCGCAGGCGCCCGCCCCCGAAGGCGAACGCCTGCCGCTCGTGGCCACCTTCGCCAAGCTGACCCCGCGCAAGGACCTCGCGACGTT
>JAHCJK010000362.1 GCA_026184295.1 Planctomycetota bacterium | reverse complement strand
CCGCGCGGCGCCCGCCGAGGACGCCAAGACGCCGCCGCCGGCCAGCGCCGCCGACGACCCGCTCGCCGAACTGGTCCGCGAAGTCCGCGCCCGCCCGGAAGCGCTTACTTACGCGCAGATCTCCAAGCGCGTCGCGCGCGAAATCTATCCGACGCTGACCGAGGCCAAGGCCGCGGCCATCGAGAAGGAATGGGACGCCGCCGTGAAGGACCTCAAGGACGCGGCCGCGAAGATGACGCCCGCCGAACAGGTCGCGGCGATGAACGCGGTGCTCTACCGCGCGCGCGGGCTCAAGACCGCCGGCAATCTGGTGCCCGAGAAGGAATCGCCCGACCTCTACTTCCCCTACTCCGCGTGGGAAAAGAAGGAAGGCGTCTGCCTGGCCATGACCAGCCTGTACCTGATTCTCAGCGAGCGCGCGGGCGTGCCCGCACGGGCCGCGCACGCGCCGCAGCACATCTACATCGTCGTGGGCGAAGGCCCGGACGCGCGCAACGTCGAGACCACCGACGGCGGGCGCGTCTTCACGCTCGAACAGTACCTCGCGCGGAACAAGTTCGACGCCGAGACCCAGGAACGGCTCAAGCGGATCTGTTTCAAGCCGCTGAGCAAGGCCGAAGTGCTGGGCGACTGGCTGAACGCGATCGCGTGGTGCTCGGCCATCGGCACCGCGCCCAAACCGCTCGACCCCCGGCGCGCCGTGCTGGCCGCGGAACTCTGCGTGGAACTCGGCCCCGACGACTACAACAACTACGACACGCTGGCGCAGGCGTTACTCCATGCGCAGGAACCGGTAAAGGCCCTGGCCGCGCTCCAAAAGGCCATCGCCATGCGCCCGCCCACCATCGGTCCCTACGACCAGGAATACTGGCAGACCCGCCTGCAACGGTTCCAAAAGGCCGCCGCACCTGTGAGTACAAAATAGGGGACCGTAAGGGTTCGGCCGTCTTTTGTTTCATATTTAAAGCACTTAAAGAGTCGTAAAGTCGTAAAATGGTTGAAGTGCAGGCCAAGTTTTTTTAACCTTAGGTTGGGTGAGTGTGTTAGTTTCTGTTGGTACGCGTATTGCTTGATGATCAGGGTGGTATGGGGAAGACGCGGTGAGCAACGAATCCATACTCAAGTCCCTGAGCCGCGAAACGAAAGCGCTGATTGTGGTCAGCGAGTTCGAAGCGCGCCGCATGCCGATGTTCCAGATGCGCGCGGTGTTGAACGAGATCGTTGCCAACGAAGAAGAGAAGAAAGTCATCATCGACCTGGTCGAAAACGACCTTAAGGCCACCGGCTACCATCCCAACCAGATCTCCGCGTTCCTCCAGGATTTGCTGAACGAAGCCCCGGGCGGCGGGGACAACAGCCTGCGCACCACGCGCAGGCTGCGCTCGCCGTTTTCGATGGGGTTCGAGGTCTCGGTGCCCGAACAGGGCGCGGTTCCGCCGCCTCCCGGCGCACCCGCGGCCGCGCCGGCCGGAGCGCCGCCGGGCGCCGCGGCGCCCAAGG
>JAHCJK010000361.1 GCA_026184295.1 Planctomycetota bacterium | reverse complement strand
GCAGCTCGACGCCACGGTGGGCGACAGCCTGGTGCTGAAGGTAAGCAAGCCGAGCGGGCTCTCGCGCGACGCGCCGCTCTCGACCGAGGACGACGCGACGATCCGCATGCGCGTGGACGTGAAGGCCATCGCCTCCGACCTGGGGTTCGGGCGCTTCGGGCTCCAGGCCAACCAGGTGCCGCCGTACAACGCCTTCGTCTCGCTCCCGGTTCTGCAGAAGGAACTGGATACCGGCCCGCGCGCCAACCTGCTGCTGCTCGGCGGCGGAAACCTGTCGCTCGACCAGGCGCAGGCCGCGCTGAAGAAGACCTGGACGCTCGCCGACGCGCAGCTCGACCTGCTCGAGATCGACGTGCCCGGCGCGGGCAAGGAAGTGGAACTGCGCACGCCGCGCGTCTTTCTGGACGATTTTACCGCGCAGCCGGCGCTGAAGGCCGATCCCGCGGCCCGCGGCGTGCTCGGATATTTCGTGAACGAGTTCCGCCTGGGCGAGCACGCGACGCCGTACTCCATCGTCGCGGCCATGGGCGCTCCGGTGACGCCCGCCGGCCTGAAGGACGACGAGATCGTCGTCAATACGTGGCTGGCCGAGGATCTGGGCGCCAAGCCGGGCGACAAGATCGCCGTGAAGTACTACGTGATGGGGCCGATGCGCCGGCTGGAGGAACGCACGCAGGCCTTTACGGTGCGCTCGGTGACGCCCTTGGAAGGCGCGGCCGCCGACCGCGAACTGATGCCGGATTTTCCGGGGCTGAAGGACGCGGAGAACTGCCGCGAATGGGACCCTGGCTTCAAGATCGACACCGACCGCATCCGCGACAAGGACCAGAAGTACTGGGACGAGCACAAAGGCACGCCCAAGGCGTTCGTCTCGCTGGCGGCGGGGCAGAAGCTGTGGAAGAACCGCTTCGGCGACTACACCGCCGTGCGCTACCCGGGCGGGGAAGGGGCGAAGGCGCGCATCGCGGCGAGCCTTCGCGAGACCCTCGACCCCAAGCTCGCCGGCCTGAACTTCCTGCCCGTGCGCGCACAGGCGCAGGCCGCGGGCGACAACGCGATGGACTTCGGCGGGCTCTTCATCGGGTTCAGTTTTTTCCTGATCGTGGCCGCGCTGCTGCTGATGGGGCTGCTCTTCCGCTTCGGGCTCGAACGGCGCACGTCCGAGATCGGCACGCTGCTGGCGCTCGGGTTTTCCGCCGCGCGCGTGCGGCGCCTGCTGCTCGCGGAAGGCCTGGGCATCGCGGTGACCGGCGGGCTCCTGGGCGTGGCCGGCGGCGTGGCGTACGCGCGCGCGATGCTCTACGGCCTGGCGACGGCCTGGCGCGGCGCGGTGAACACCTCCTCGCTCTTCTTCCACGCGGAACCGGCGACGCTCGCGGCCGGCGCGCTGGGCGGCGTCCTGATCGTCTTTCTCACCATCTGGTTCGGCGTGCGCGGACAGGCGCGCCGGCCCGCGCGCGAACTCCTCGGAGCCGGGACCGGCGTGGGCGCGGAATTCTTCGAGACGAAACCCAGGAAGAGCCGCGCGGCGTG
>JAHCJK010000360.1 GCA_026184295.1 Planctomycetota bacterium | reverse complement strand
CCGCCGGCCGGCAGGAACGCGTAGACTTCTTCGATATCCGCGTTGAGAAAGCGCACGCAGCCGAGGCTTTCGCGCCCGGGGATCGTCTCGGGTTTGGTCGTGCCGTGCAGGCCGATGCCGGCGCCCTTGCCGCCGTTCTCTTCGCCGTCGAAGCCCAGCCAGCGCGTCCCCAGGATGTTCTCGGGGCTGCCGTAGGGATACTTCTTGCCCTTCCACCACCAGTCGGGGTTGGCCACCTTCGTGCGGATGGTGAACGTCCCGGCGGGCGTCTTCTCGCCCGGGCCGATGCAGACGGGGTAGCGCCGCAGCGCCACGCCGTCGAAGCAGAGGTACGCCACCAGCCGCGCGCGATCGACCTTCACCGTCACGGGGCCGGGGACGATCTTCAGCTTCTTGCCGACGAAGAGCGCCGAGCCGGCGTCGAGCCTGTTCAGGCGCACGATCTGCCCCGGATCGACGTCGTACTGCTTGGCGATGCGGAAGATCGATTCGCCCGCCGCGACTTCGTGGAAGACCGGCTTTCGAAGCGCCGAGAGGAGGCAGGCCGGATCGAAGAGGGTCCGATCCACCGCCGCGCGGAAGGCTTCCGCGCAGGGCTTTTCGCTGCCCGCGTCCAGCCGGTTGCTCAGGAGCGCCTTCTGCAGGTAGGGCAGGCTTTCGGCCACGCAGACGCCCTTGGGAAACAGGAGCGCGCAGCGTTCGGCGTAAAGGAACGACGCCATCGCGCGCCCCCAGGATTCGTAGGGGCAATCGGCGATTTCCTTCAGCGCCGCGTCGGGGATCTTGCCGGCGTCGCCCTTGGCCTTGCACCAGAGTTCTCCGAAGGCGCCGTCCACGGGCGCGCCCATGGACTGCTCGATCCATTCGGGGTGCGCGTCGTCGCCGGACTCGGCGGCCTTGGCGAAGCGTTCGCGCGCCAGGGCCCACTCGCCGGCGCCGGCCAGCGCGCGGGCCTCGACCACGGTCCAGTGCAGCGCTTGCGGGCCGCTGCGCGGCAGGTCGGCCTTCTTAAGCCAGTCGCGCAAGGCCTCGAAGCGCATCTCCCGCAGCAGCGGCTCGGCGTCGCCGGGCTCGGGAAGCCCGGGCGCGCCGGCCAGGTCTTCGCCGGGCGCCGTGGGCGAATCGCCGGCAGGCGCGCCGGGCCGCTCGGGCGCGAAAGAGACCCGCTGAGCGGGCGAAGCGTCCTCGGCATCGGGGACGTCCACCGGCGCGGCCGGCGCCTCGGACAGGGTGGCCGGCGCCGGCGCTTCGGCGTGGGCCTTCCCGCCGTAGTCCGAAACGACCGCCCAGAGCAGGAACCCCACCGCGAGCAGCGCGAAGGCGATCGCCCCCATGTTTCGCGGCGTAAAACCCGGCGTGCGGTTATCCATGCGGACCCCCGGCATAAGTCGTAACCAAAAAAGGCGCGTGCGATGACCCCTAGGCACTACAAGGAGGTATCGGCGGGGGACGAGGCGGTTCGCAGGAGAAGTGCGTAAAAAAAGGAGCCGCCTGGCTTGCGCCAGGCGGCCCTTATAGCTGCACCGGAGAGAGGTCCAGCGAAGCTTTTAGGTG
>JAHCJK010000036.1 GCA_026184295.1 Planctomycetota bacterium | reverse complement strand
GAACTCTTTCAGCTTTGGACGGAAGAGACCGACACGCGCGGGCGCGCGTTCACGTCCGGGCAGGACTTCTTCGAACACTACCGGCTGCGGCTGCGCAATCTGAAGAAGGAACGTTTCTTCGTCGCCTGCCTGGATCAGAAGAACCGGCTGCTGGGCGAGGAGATGGTCAGCGAGGGCTCGCTGACGCAGGCGCTGGTGCATCCACGCGAGGTCTTCAACCCCGCGATCCGCATGCAGGCGGCGGCGATCGCCGTCATCCACAACCACCCGAGCGGCGACCCGACGCCGAGCAAGCAGGACAAGCAGCTTACGCAGCGCCTGAGCGAGGTCGCCGAACTGGTCGGCATCCGGCTGCTCGACCACGTGATCGTCGGCGACGGCGACTTTACCAGCTTCGTCGAGAAGGGCCTGCTGTAGGCGGGGCCCGGAATGCACGCGGCCTCCGATGCTTCCGGAGGCCGCGTCACGGTCGCTTGGGTGGCCGTGATCTTACGGCGTGTAGGTGTAGACGTTCGCTTCCCACGGCGTGAACTCGTCCTCGAAGCTCGCGCCGTCGCCCAGTTCCTTGCCCGTGCGTTCGTTCTTCAGGCCCTTCACGGCCTTGGCAAAGGTGAGTTTGATCTTGGCCTTGCCGCCTTCCGAGACGCTGCCCGCGTCGCCGAAGCCGTCGATCTTGGCGCTTCGGCTGATGTTCCGGATCAGGCAGAGCGTGATCTTCTCGCCGTTCTTCCAGAAGATCGGCTCGACCTGTTCGGCGGGCTTGTCGCCCTGCGAGACCGTCAGGCGCGGGGTCACGCCCGCGTCCTTGAGCAGGCCCTGCACGAACGGCAGCCATTCCTTGGCCTGGCCGTTCTCGCGGTTGAGCACGAAGCCGACCGTCGAGAGGTTCAGGTAGACGGCCTTGTCCTTCTTGATCGCCACCGGAACCGCGCCCGCCTTGGCTTCGGCCTTGCCGCCGTCCTCGGCCAGTCCGAGTTCGAAGGCCGCGACGCCCGCGTGCTTGGGCGCGTTGGCGCCGGTCCAGTTGGTGTTGCTGAGCTTGTGGTAATCCTTCTCGCAATCCACCTCGGTCAGCGTGTCGCCGCTCAGGATGCCCTTGGAGAGGTCGCGCTTGACGCCGAAGAAGTCGTCGAGGGCGCCCTTCTCGCGCGCCTTGCCGTGGCCGTCCATGATGCCGCAAAGATGGTCGGCGATCACCGTGCCGCCCGACGCCGCGAAATCCTTGATCGCTTCGGCTTCCTTGTCGGAGAGGCAGAGCGCGCGGTTGAGGATCAGGACCTTGTAGCCGCCCTTCTTCAGGTCGCCGGCCAGAAGGTGATCGACGTTGACGAACTTGGCCTGGATGCCCAGGTCTTCGAGCGCCTTCACCCAGCCGATGCGGGTGATCATGCTCGTGGCCATGCCGTTGTCCATGCTGGAGCTGCGGTTCGGCCAGGTGCCGCCGTGGCAGGCCGCGTCCATCGCCCAGGTCACCTGGATGCTGGGGTGCGAGTAGTAGATCGCGACGGGGTCGTGCTGGAATTCGCCGTCGATGATCAGCTTCGAGACCGGGCCCTGCACTTCCTTGTAGGTCTCGGCGTTGGCCTTGATGTACGGAGCGACTTCGCCGTTGTTGAACCAGCCGTCGGGCCAGGCGATGACGCCGCGGTTGCCGTGGACCAGGTAGTACCAGAGGAACCACGCGTCCTTCTTGGCGTCCTTGCTGGAGAAGTAGGTCTGGACGTGCGCGTGCTTCTGGTTCCAGAAGCTGCGCAGGATCTCGTTGTTCGAGCCGATGTCGTACGCTTCCATCCACTGCGCGGCCTTGCAGAGCTTGCGGTAGTCGTAGCCGCCCCACGCGTTGGGGCCCTGCCCGCCGACGAAGCCGACCGGGGTGCTCGGGTCGAGCGTGTTCGTGTAGCGCACCAGGTCGGCGATCACTTCGGAGAACTGCGTGTCCATGTAGCTGCGCCAGTCGCACCACATGCTCAGGTTCAGCGTGCCGATCGCGTTCGGCTTCAGGGCGCCGCGGAAGGTCTCGAACGAGCGGGGCGAGATCTCGTCGAAGCTCTTGTAGGACGAGCCGTACTGCTTGTTGAGCGCGTCGATGTCGGGGTATTCCTGCGCGAGCCACTTGCGGTAGCCGGCGATGCTGTTGGGGCTGCCGTCCACTTCGGCGGGCGTGCAGAACGAGGCGAGGCTTACTTCGTCGTCGAGCGCGTAGGCGACGCCGCTGGAACCCTTGGAGGCCTCCACGTTGGTCTTAAGAAAGCCCTTCATCTTGGCGATCGTGGCCGGGTCGGCGAGGCTGTTGGGGCGGTTGATGATGCCCTTCTGCTTCACCACCGCGCCGGCGTTTTTTCCGAGATGGAGGTAGCCCTTGTCGGCCGCGTGGTCCACGTAGAACGGCCACTTGGTCTCGTCGGCGAACTGCTTGAGCGCCGCGTTGCTGCGGTCGATGTGGAAACCGGTGAGGTTGACGGACTCGTACAGGGCCTTGTCCTTCACCACGTTGGTCTTGAACTGCCAGACCAGGATGACGAAGTGGTCCCAGCTCTTGGGCGGAGGCACCTCGGGCACCGGTTCAAGGGCTAAAGCAGCCTTTCCGAGGCCCATCAGGAGCACGGAGCAGACGCACAACATCAAGAAATTCATTCGGTTGCGTTTTTGCACGATGCGTTCTCCAGGATGAAGGGAATGCCGTAGGTCGTCTATACATCTACACCAAAGCGATTTTGTGTATAGGAAAAATGCCGGATTTGGGAGGCTCACTTGCCCAGGCAAAAGAGGTGGTCCTTCGCGCGCACGTACATGCGTTCGCTCTCGAAGACCGGCGCGCCGCGGCAGAATTCCAGCATGTTGCGCCCGGCTTCCTTCATCTCCTTGCCGGGTTCGAGCCAGACCGACGCGCCGCTTTCGTGCGCGAGGTAGATCCATTTCCCGGCCAGCGCCAGGTTGGGATAAAAGACGCCGCCGCGCGCGAGGTCCTTGAAGCTCCTGGTCGCGGCGATCTCGCCGGTCTTTTCGTCCAGGACGGTCAGGTCGCCTTCTTTCGAGAGCGCGTAGACGAGGCCGTCGTGGACGAGCGGCGAGGCGTAGTAGGTCGCGCGCTTGATCTTGGCGGCCCAGCGTTCCTTCAGTTCGATCGTCTCGCCGGCCTCGGCGGGAAGTTCGAGCGCGCACGCGCCGGCCTCGTCGGTAAAGATCGCGGCGTTCCCCGCCAGCACCGGGCTGTTGACGGGCTTCTCGTACGTGTAGCGGAAGGCCTCGCGGGCCTTGGCCAATATCTTCCCGTCGCTCACGCGGACGACTTCGGCCGCGGGGGTGATCAGCACGTCCGTCGCGCCGATCTTCGCCGCGATGGGCGAACCGAACGAGGGCGTCGCTTCCGCCTGCCAGGCCTGTTCGCCGGTCGCGGCTTTCAACGCCGTCAGGCGGTTGAAGTGGACGAGCAGCAGGCCGCCGGCGAGCACCGGGGAGGCAGCGTGGCCCCATTCGGTGTGGAAGGGCTTCTCGAGGTACACGATCCAGCGGCGCGTGCCGTCGAGCCCGTAGCAGGCGGCCACGCCGGTGGAGAAGACCACGTACACGGCCTGCCCGTCGGTGACGGGCGTCGCGGAACTGTAGCCGTTCTCTTCGTTCGTGCGCGGCGGCAGCAGCTTTTCGGTCTCGGCGAGCTTGGCGTCGAGTTCGCGCACGCGCGCCTTGGCGGCTTCGAACTTCTCCTTGTTCTCGCCGCCCAGACGCGCCGTGCGGCTCAGCGTCGGGAGCTGCTTGCGCAGGTCCTCGCGTTCCTTGGCTTCGCCCAGCGCCGCGGCCAGGCGTTCCTTCAGCTTGGCGCGGTCGGCCTCGGGGTACGTTTCGAGCACCGGGCTGGCCTGCTGCCACAGGATCGCGCCGTTGGCCTTGTTGACGCAGACGAGCACGTCCGGCTCGACGCAGACGAAGATGCGTTCCCCCGCCATCGCGGGGCTGGCGTTGCTCCAGCCCGGCAGCTTGGTGGACCAGACGACGTTCTTTTCCGGCGAGAACTCAGCCGGCGGCGCGGCTTCCGGAAAGCGTCCCGAGCCGTCGCCGCGCCAGCCGTGGATCAGGCGTGGCCGCTTCGGCGGCGCGGGCTTCCATCTGCCGGCGAGTCCGAGCGCCAGGCCGGCGGCCAGCAGAAGGGGGCGGGGGAGGTTCGCGGCGCGCATCATGCTGCTCCTAAGACGTGGTCCGGCGGGAAACATTCAGCGAGGCATACAATACCTGTACGTATCATTTACACCACAGGCGTGCGTACGTCGGGCGAAGAAACGAGATTTCCGCGGGTGTACGGGTCGGGCGTCAGGCCTTGGGGCCGAGCACGTCCTTCATCGCGCCGTCGAGGTCCAGGAGCGCGCGGGCGCAGTCGCCGGTGAAGGAACTGCCGTGCATGGTCGCCAGCGTGCGCGGGTTCAGCGCCGCCAGGCCTTCCAGCATCGGGCGGGTCTTGTGCGAGTAGGGCATGTAATCCATCAGCGGGCCGGCCTGAAAGCCTTCCATCGAGGCGCGCGCGCGGCCCACGATGTCGGTCTCGGTCAGCGGTTCGACTTCGCCGTTGTGGGTGAAGAGGTCGGAGCAGAAGAGCACGCGCTGGGTTTCCTCGAAGAGCACGCCCGCGTCCCAGCCGTGCGGCAGGTGCGGCGTCGGCCGGTACTTGAAGCGCAGGCGGCCCGTCGAAAACGTCTCGTCGTGCTGGAGCATCTTCGGCGGGCGCGCGGCGAAGTCGGCGAGATTGACCATCGAACCGACGACGCCGGAGACCGCCTGCGCGTGCGGCGCCAGGGCGAGCCAATCGTTCAAGGCGCCGCATTCGTCCACTTCGAAATGGCTGAAGCCGATCCAGCGCAGCTTCGCCGGATCGACGACCTTCTTCACGCCTTCCAGCACCTGCGGGAACATCCGCCGCATGCCGGTGTGGTAAAGGAGCGGCTCGTCGTCCACGACGAGGAAGTGGTTGAACTGGAGGTTGATCTCGGGAAAGAGTTCGCAGATGCGGTAGACGTGGGGCGCAATCTCGCTGACCGTGGCCATTGGGCGTTCCTTTCGAGGCGGACCGGGCGCATCATACCGCGTATTGCACACGCGCACGCGAGGAAGTTTGCGGGACCGGCGCGCACGAAAGAAACAAAAAAGAAACGGTCGGCAGGGGCTTGGCGCGGGGCATGTTCAGGCGGTTTCGCCCGGTGTATGGTCGATTACAGGGGTATGCGAACACGCGGAGGACGATGCCGATGAACCGATGCGAGATGCGCTGGACGCTGCTGGCGATGGCGGGCCTTCTGGCCGGAACCGTATGGTCGGCGGACGCGCCCGGCAAGGCCGCGGGCGGTTCGCCCAAGGGCGACTGGCCGCAGTGGCGCGGCCCGGCGCGCGACGGCCTCGCCTCCGCGGGCCCGAAGCTGCTCGACGCGTGGCCCAAGGAAGGCCCGCGCCAGGTCTGGAGGCATGACGCCCCCGGCTGGGACCAGGGCGGCAGCGGCTGCGTCTCCGTCGCGAACGGGAAGGCCGTGTACTTCGTCAACTGGGCGCACTTCACGCCCGCGAAGTTGGTCACGCCCGAGTACGTCGCGTCCTGGGGCTGGGCGCCGAACATGCCGGCCGACCTGGTCAAGCTGATGGAGGACGCGCGCGTTTCGGAGGACCGCAAAAAGCTGAAGGCCGGCCCGGACCTGGACGCGTACATCAAGGCGTTTCTCGACAAGCTGCCGCCCGAACAGAGCAAATCGTTCGGCGAGGCGGTGACCACGCGCCTCACGCGCGGGCACAATTCGTGGAACTGGACCACGATGGAAAAGCTCGCCGCGAGCGCGGACAAGGAGTTCCAGAACCCCGACGAAGTGCGCGCGGCCTTTAAAGACACAAACATCCACCACAACGACCTGCTCTCGAACGAACTCTCGGTGACGATCCGCAAGGGGCAGACGTACACCGACACGCTGGTCTGCCTCGACGCCGAGACCGGCAAGGAATGCTGGACGAAGGAATTCGCCGGCACCTTCGCGACCATGTGGGGCGGCAACTTCATGGCCTGCGGCACGCCGGCCATCGAGGGCGAGTTCTGCTACGTCGCAGGCAGCCAGGGCATCTACTGCGTGGCGCTGAAGGACGGGCGCGAGGTCTGGAAGGTGCCCGCGCGCTACAGCAACTCCTCGGTGCTGGTCCTCAACGGCGCGGTGTACGTGCTCGCGACGCCGTCCGAGAAACCCGTGACGCAGATGGGCGGCGAACTGCACGCCTTCAACGCGGCCACCGGCCAGCTTCTCTGGAAGCAGCCCAAGGTCCGCAGCGGCTGGGGCAGTTCGGTGGTGGCGTGGGAACACGGCGGCAAGGCCTACCTGGTCGCCAACAGCGACAACGGCGTCTTCTGCGCCGACCCCGCGAACGGCAACATCCTCTGGCAGGCGCCGGGCGGCGGGTCGTCCACGGCGGCGATCAGCGGCGACACCATGGTCGTGCACAGCGGCAAGATTCGCGCCTACAAGCTGGCTCCGGACAAGTGCGAGGTGCTCTGGGAGACCAACGCCGGCGGCGACCGCTTCGGCAGCCCGCTGATCTACGACGGCTGCGTGTACTTCGAAGGCGCGTACCAGTTTGGATTCGGCTGCCTGGACCTGAAGGACGGCGCGATGAAGTGGGTCGAGAAGAAGGAAGTCGGGCACTGCTCCTCGCCCATCGTCGCCGACGGCAAGCTCTACGCGCTCTTCAGTGCCAACGGCAAAAAGACCGGCGGAATCCGCATGTACAAGCCGACGGGCGAGAAGTTCGAGGAGATGGGGCGCTTCGTGCCGAACGCGACGAGCTGCACGTCCCCGGTGATCGCGAACGGCAAGCTGTACCTGCGGCAGGACGACGGCGTGGCCTGCTACGACCTGGCGGCGCGCTAACCCGCGCCTTTTTCGTCCACCAGCGTGCCGATGATGCGCGCCTGACCCGTGCAGGCGCGCAGCACGTTGCCGGGGTCCTGCACGCTGAAGACCAGGATCGGCATCTTGTTGTCCATGCACAGGCTGATCGCGGTGGTGTCCATCACGTTCAGGCGGTCCTTCAGCACCTGCATGTAGCTGAGGTGTTCGTAGCGCTTCGCGGTCGGGTCCTTCATCGGATCGGCGGTGTAGACGCCGTCCACCTTCGTCGCCTTCATCAGGATTTCGGCGTTGATCTCCATCGCGCGCAGCGCGGCGGTGGTGTCGGTGCTGAAGTACGGGTGCCCGGTCCCGCCGGCCAGGATCACGATGCGCTTGCGTTCCAGGTGGCGCAGCGCGCGGCGGCGGATGTACGGTTCGCAGACGGCCTCAGCCTCGATGGCCGACATCACGCGCGTCTCGGCGCCCATGCTTTCCAGCGCGTCCTGCAGGGCCAGCGCGTTGATGATGGTGCTGAGCATGCCCATGTAGTCGGCGGTGGCGCGGTGGAGCATGCCCGATTCCTGCGTGGCCTTGGCCCCGCGGATGATGTTCCCGCCGCCGATCACCAGGGCCACTTCGATGCCCTTGGCGGCGACGTCCATGATCTCCTTGCAGAACGTGGTCAGGCTCGAGACGTCCAGCCCTTTGCCCGATTCGCCGCCCAGCATCTCGCCGCTGAGCTTGAGCATGATGCGCTTGTACACGGCGTTGCTGGCCACCGGCAGGCGTACGGAGGACGATTTGGCCACGGCGGACTCCTTCGGCGCGGGTTGCATGCGGGCGGGAACGGCTGCCGCATCAAGGCTAAACCAGATTTTCCAATCTCAACCCATAAAAAAAGGCCGCCTTGCGGCGGCCTTTTTCGGCGCCCTCAGGCGCCTACCTTAATGTACTCGAATCGTTCTATCTTGATCTCGCCGCCCTGTTCCTTCAGGTGCTGCGTCACGGTCTTGGCGTTCTCGCGGTAGTACGGCTGATCGACCAGCACGATCGTGCCGTAGAACTTGTCGAGCTGGCCCTGCGCGATCTTGGCCAGGATTTCCGGCGGCTTCTTGCTGTTCTTCGGGTCGTTCTTCAGGCGTTCCTGGGCGATCTCCATCTCCTTGTTCACCAGGTCCTGCGGAACTTCCTCGCGCTTGAGCGCCGTCGGCTTGGCGAAGACGACGTGCATGGCCAGGTCCTTGCCGATCGCCTGCGCCTTCTCGCCCGTCACGCCGCTCAACTGCACCGCCGCGAACTGCTTGTAATCGCTGTGCAGGTAGTAGCCGAACGCGCCTTCGATCCGCACCACGCGCTTGATGGTGATGTTCTCGCCGATCTTGCCCGCGAGTTCCTTCACCACTTCGCCGACCGGGCGCCCGCCCAGCGACTGCGCCGAAAGCGCCGCCGCGTCGGCCGACTTGGAGGTCAGCGCCAGGTCCGAGAGGCTTTCCAGCAGCTTGCGGAACTCGTCGTTCTTCGTCACGAAGTCGGTGTTGGCGGTCAGTTCGACGGCGGCGAGCGCCCCGTCGTTCGTCTTGACGCCGACCATGCCTTCTTCGGCGGTCTTTTCGCCCACCTTGGCGCCGGCGGCGAGGTTCTGCTTGCGCAGCCACGCGACGGCGTCGTCCATGCTGCCCCCGGTTTCCTTCAGGGCCTTCTGGCAGTCGAGCAGGCGCGCGCCGGTCCGTTCGCGCAGGTTCTTGACCATCTCGGCGGTTACTTCGGCCATCGTTCGATCCTTTCTGGCTATTGGAGCTTCGTCACGTTTCGGCCCGTCCCCGCGCGGGGCGGGTAGGGATACCATCCAAAGGTTATGCCGCTGTTTGAAAACTTACCGGCCGCGCGCGCCCGCGGTGTACGCCGCCATCGAGCCCTGCGTGGCCGCGACCTGGCGCTGGTACTCTTCTTCCTGGGCCTTGCGCGCGATTTCCGGGTGTTCCTTCCGGTAGCTCGAGCCTTCCAGGCAGGCGTCGGCGATCTTGCCCACGATCAGGTCGATGGAGCGGATCGCGTCGTCGTTGGCCGGGATCGGCAGGTCGATCAGGTCCGGATCGGCGTCGGTGTCGAGCACCGCGATGATCGGCACGCCCAGGCGCTGCGCTTCGCGGATGGCGGTATGGTCGTGCTTCGGATCGACGACGAAGAGCGCCGCGGGCAGCTTCTGCATCGTGCGGATGCCGTCCAGGTTGCGCTTGATCTTGCGCAGTTCGCGCTTGATCGAACTCTGCATCTTCTTGCTGTGCTGGTTGATCTCGCCGGTCTCGATCATCTTCTCGAGTTCGATCAGGCGTTCGACGCGCGTGTGGATCGTCTCCAGGTTCGTCAGCGTGCCGCCGAGCCAGCGTTCCTTCACGTACGGCATGCCCGAGCGGCGCGCGTGCATCTCGATCAGTTCCTGCGCCTGGCGCTTGGTGCCGACGAAGAGCACCTGGCGGCCCTGCGCGACCAGCTTCTTGACGTAGTGGTACGCGGCCACGACGCCCTTGACGGTCTCGCGCAGGTTGATGATGTGAATCTTGTTCCTCTTGCCGAGGATGTACGGAGCCATCTTGGGGTTCCAGTGGCTCGTGCTGTGTCCGAACTGGGCGCCTGCCGTGAGCAGGTCCTTGGCGAGAATAACCGGCATGTAACAAAGCCTTTCCGGCACCCGGTGGGTGCCTGACTGCGCCATCGCCGGATCGATTCAGAACGGGCGTACCGTTCGGGGGCGTTGTGTGCACGGCCCCACTTCGATCATTCCGGCGAACCGCGCCGATCCGTGGATGCTTGGCCCGCTTGCTTTCACAGGTCCCGCGGCGCAGGCCGGTTGCCGCAAGGACGACGCTTTATAGGCCAGCCCGATGCCCCTGTCAATTCGCATTGAAGCCCGCCGCCGGCTCTTATAAAGGAGCAGACGGCCCGCACGCCTTTCGCCGCGCCCGGCCAAGCCTTCCCGTTTGGACATACTGACGGCCCAGGCACCATGTGAGTCAGTCGGAATGACGCGGCGGGGAGCGCCGGAGCAGGCTTTTTACGGCCGAGGATATGCATAACCTGTTCAATCAAAACAAGATACGTATAGGCGCACGTGTGGCCTATGGGTTGCTTCTGTCATCGGACCGGAAAACAGGTCGTTCCACGTCCACAGGCTAGAAAGGTTGGAGGTTGCAAGCGCTATGGCGAACATTACGCCTCTCGGAGACAAGATTCTGGTGAAGCGGCTCGAGGCCGAAGAGAAGACCGCGGGCGGCATCGTCCTCCCCGACACGGCCAAGGAGAAGCCCAAGGAAGGCAAGGTTATCGCGCTGGGCAGCGGCAAGCTGCTCGACGACGGCAAGCGCGGCGACTTCCAGGTCAAGAAGGGCGACCGCATCCTGTTCGCGTCCTACGCGGGCACGGAAGTGAAGGTGGACGGCGACGAATACCTGCTGATGCCGGAAGAGGACGTCCTGGCCGTCGTCAAGAGCTAGGCCGCCCGTATCGTTCCGGGTTCGTGGTTCCAGGGTGGACCACGGGCCGTTGAGACCGCGAACGCAGATCACGAACCATACACGTCAAAGGAGTGAGCCATGGCCGTCAAGAAGATTGCATTTGATCAGGAAGCGCGCGAAGGGCTGCGCATCGGCGTCAAGACGCTGGCGCGCGCGCTGCGCGTCACGCTCGGGCCCCGCGGCCGCTGCGTGATCATCGAGAAGTCCTTCGGTTCGCCCACCGTCGCCAACGACGGCGTCACGGTCGCCAAGGAGATCGAACTCGAAGACAAGTACGCCAACATGGGCGCGCAGCTCGTGAAGGAAGTCTCGAGCAAGACCAACGACCAGGTCGGCGACGGCACCACGACCAGCGCGATGCTGGCCGAAGCGATCTTCGAGGAAGGCCTGAAGAACGTCACCGCCGGCGCTTCGCCCACGGCGATCAAGCGCGGCATCGACAAGTCGGTGGAAGCGGTGGCCAAGTTCCTGACCAAGAACGCCAAGCCCTGCACCGGCAAGAAGGAAATCACCCAGGTCGCCAGCATCGCCGCGAACAACGACGAGGAAATCGGCGGCAAGATCGCGGACGCGATGGAGAAGGTCGGCAAGGACGGCTGCATCACGGTCGAGGAAGGCAAGGGCCTGAAGACGGAACTCGAACTCGTCGAAGGCATGTCGTTCGACCGCGGTTACCTCTCGCCCCACTTCGTCACCAACACCGCCGAGATGAAGTGCGTGCTCGAAAACGCCTACATCTTCATCTACGAGAAGAAGCTGAGCAGCGTGAAGGACATCGTTCCGCTGCTGGAAAAGATCGCGCAGAGCGGCAAGCCGCTGGTGATCGTCGCCGAGGAAGTCGAAGGCGAAGCGCTCGCCACGCTGGTCGTCAACAAGCTGCGCGGCACGCTGCAGTGCGCGGCCGTCAAGGCGCCCGGCTACGGCGACCGCCGCAAGGCCATGCTCCAGGACATCGCCGTGCTGACCGGCGGCAAGGCCATCACCGAAGACCTGGGCATCGGGCTCGACGCGGTGACCATCGAGGACCTCGGCCGCGCCAAGCGCCTCGAGATCGACAAGGAAAACACGACCCTGATCGAAGGCGCCGGCGACAGCGACGAGATCCAGGGCCGAATCAGCCAGATCAAGAAGGAAATCGAGTCCACCACCAGCGACTACGACAAGGAAAAGCTCCAGGAACGCCTGGCCAAGCTCGCCGGCGGCGTCGCCGTCATCAAGGTCGGCGCGGCCACCGAGACGGAGATGAAGGAACGCAAGATGCGCGTCGAGGACGCGCTGCACGCCGCCCGCGCGGCGCGCGAGGAAGGCATCCTGCCCGGCGGCGGCGTCGGCCTGCTGCGCGCGGCGGAAGCCCTGGAAGACCTGAAGCTGAAGGGCGACGAGGCGATCGGCAAAGAGATCGTTCTGCGCGCGCTGGAAGCTCCGGCCCGCCAGATCTCCGAGAACGCCGGCCACGAGGGCGCGATCGTCGTCCAGAAGATCCGCGAATCGAAAGACGTCAACTTCGGCTTCAACGCCATGAGCGAAGAGTACGGCAACATGGTCGAGATGGGCGTCTTCGATCCGGTGAAGGTGACCAAGGCGGCGCTGACCAACGCGGCGTCCGTCGCGGGCCTGCTCCTCACCACCGACGCGGCCATCAGCGAGATGCCCAAGAAGGAAAAGGCGCCCGCCGGCGGCCACGACCACGACGACTAAGCCGCAGACGTACTGACATGAATACGGGCCGCGCGTTCGCAAGGACGCGCGGCCCGGTTGTTTTAGGCGCGGTCGTTGGCACGCACGCAACCCTCTGATACCTTGCCGCCATGCGCTACGTCATCGACGCCTTCAACCTCGTCCACAAGGACGACGGGCTGTATGAGCTGCTCGATGCGCGTGGGTTCCCGCCGCTCAAGGAAAAACTCCTGCGCATGCTGGCCGAATTCGCCGAACGCGAAAAGGGCGCGGGCATCGTCGCAGTCTTCGACGGGTCGCCCAAGGCCGGCGGCGGGCTGCGGCGCGAGCGCGGCAGCGGTTTCGTCGGCGCGAGCCGCATCGAGATGGTCTTCGCCGATCCCGACCACAAGGCCGACCGAACCATCCTGGACCTGATCGACGCCACGAAGCGCCCGGGCGAAATCACCGTCGTCAGCGACGACAAGTTCGTCTCGGGCTCCGCGAAGAGCGCCGGGGCGCGCACGATGTCCTGCCGCGAGTTCCTCACCCGCATGCGCGCCGCCGAACGGCGCGCGAACGCCGTGGGCGAAGGCGAAGACCCGCGCAAGTTCCGCGGCCTGACCGAGCGCGAAGTGGGCGAATGGATGGACTACTTCGGATTCAAGGACGACGAATAGCCCGCGCCCGCCGACTATCCTGATGTTCAATATATTTCTTGATATGCAAGTTCGCCCGGCGTAGCATTTCCGGGCATGGAAGAGACCCTCGTGGCACGGCGCATCAAGGCCCAGCGCCTGGACCGCGCAATGACTCTGCGCGACGTCGCGAAGGCCACGGGCCTGACCGAGGGGTTGCTCTCGAAGATTGAAAACCACCGCGTCTCGCCCCCGATTGCCACGCTTTCGAAGATTGCGGCGGCCCTGGGCGTCAAGATCGGCTGGTTCTTCCGCGAGGACGAAGCCTACGTCGGCTACACGGTCAAGCGTGCCGCCGAGGCCACGCGCGGCATGACGCGCAGCCGCCGCACCGGCTACGACTACAGCCTGCTCGCCGCCGGCAAGCCTGTGCGCAAACTGGAGCCATTCCTCGTGCGCCTGGCGCCGGGGCTGAAGCAGAAGAAGCATCTGCACCACAGCGGCGACGAATTCGTTTACGTGCTGCGCGGGGAACTCTCGTTCCAGTGGGGGCGCGAGACGTTTCTGCTGAAGGCGGGCGACAGCATCACCTACGACGCGGCCGTCCCGCACCTCAGCCGCAACCCCAACCGGAAGCGCGAGACGCTTTTCCTCGCCGTCACCGCCGAGGAAAGCGCCGGGCACCGGCTCGGATTCGACGCGCTGCTGTAACGGAGCTTGGGATGACGGGCATGGCAACGGCCGACGTGGACATCGAGGCGCCGGGGGACCTGGCGCGCTACCTGCGCGAGACCGGACGCATTGCGCCGGACGAGACGCCCGCGTGCCGCGTGCTGCAGGGCGGCGTGAGCAACAAGACGGTCCTGGCCGAGCGCGCGAACGGTGAGGCCTGGGTGGTCAAGCAGGCGCTCGAAAAACTGCGCGTCGCCAGCGACTGGTTCAGCAGCCCGCTGCGCATCCACCGCGAAGCGCTGGGCATGCGCTGGCTGGAACGGCTCGCGCCCAAGGGCACGATCACGCCGCTGGTCTTCGAAGACGAGACGCGCCACATCCTGGCGATGCAGGCCGTCCCGCAGCCGCACGAGAACTGGAAATCCCGCCTGCTGGCCGGGCGCGTGGACGAGGCGCACGTCGCCGCCTTCGGCGCGCTGCTGGGGACCGTTCAGCGCGAAAGCACCGCGCGCGCCGGGGAACTCTCGGGCGTCTTCGCCGAACGTTCGTTCTTCGAGAGCCTGCGGCTCGAACCGTACTACGCGCGCGCGGCCGAAAAGACCCCGGCGGCGGCCGGCTTTCTGCGCGCGCTGCAGGACGAGACCCGCGCGCGCCGCGAGACGCTCGTCCACGGCGACTACAGTCCCAAGAACGTGCTGATCTACCGCGAACAGCTCGTGCTGCTCGACCACGAAGTCGTCCACTGGGGCGACGGCGCCTTCGACGTGGGTTTCGCGCTCGCGCATCTGCTCTCCAAGGCGCATCACGTGGCGGGCGCGCGCGAAAAGTTTCTGCAGGCTGCGGAGCGCTTCTGGCATGCGTATGCGGAAGCCTTGGGCCCGGCGGCGTCGGGCGAGGCCGAAGCGCGAGCGGCGCGCCACGCGCTCGGGTGCCTGCTGGCGCGGGTGGACGGGCGTTCGCCCCTGGAGTACCTGACCGAACCGGAGCGCGCGAAGCAGCGCGCCGTCGTGCTGGATTTGATGGCGCGGCCGCACCTTTGCGAACGTGTGCCCGGGACCATTCAAGCCTTTGGGAAAGGGATGTGAGATGCCGACGCTGCGCAGTCTGAATGCGATGGAAGTGCTCGACAGCCGCGGGCGCCCGACGGTGGCCGCGCGTTGCCAGTTGGGAAGCGGCGCGGCCGGCGAGGCCAGCGTACCCTCGGGCGCTTCGACCGGCACGGCCGAAGCGCTCGAACTGCGCGACGGCGACCAGCAGCGCTACCGCGGGCTCGGCTGCCGCAAGGCCGTGCAGAACGTGCGCGGCGAGATGCACGCGGCGCTCTCGGGCAAGGACTTCGCCACGCAGGCGGAATTCGACCGCGCGCTGATCGAACTCGACGGCTCGCCGAACAAGGCGCGCCTGGGCGCGAACGCGATCCTGGCGGCGTCCATCGCCTTCGCGCGTGCGTGCGGGGTCGAACGCGGCGTACCGCTCTTCGCGCACTTCGGCGAACTGCTCGACCGCGACCCCGACAGCCTCCCGCGCCCGACGATCAACCTCTTCAGCGGCGGCAAGCACGCCGGCGGGCAGGTTTGCATTCAGGATGTCCTGGTGGTGCCGGCGTCGGCGCGCACGATGGACGAGGCGCTGAGCATGACCTACGCGGTCTACCAGGCCGCGGCCGACCGGATTCAGCGCGTCTACAAGGAACGCGCGCTGGGCGCCGACGAGGGCGGGTTGGCCCCGCGCTTCCCCACGGTGGACGCGATGCTCGAGGACGCCGTCGAATCGATCCGCGCCGCGGGCCTGCAACCCGGCCGCGACGTGAGCCTGGCCATCGACGTCGCGAGCACCCACTTTTACAGCGGCGGCGTGTACGAGATCGACGGCGCGCGGCTGGACAGCGCGGGGATGATCGAGCGCGTGGCGGGCTGGGTGGAGCGTTACCCGATCGTGAGCGTCGAGGACGGGCTCTTTGAGGACGACTGGGCGCACTGGCCGGCGCTGCGCGCGCGACTGGAAGGCAAGGCGCTGGTGCTGGGCGACGATTTTCTCTGCACGAACCCCGCGCGCATCCGCCGCGCGCAGGGCGAAAAGGCCTGCGACGCGCTGCTTCTGAAGGTGAACCAGATCGGCACGCTGAGCGAAGCGGCGGAAGCGTGCAAACTTGCGCGCGCGGCGGGATGGAAGGTGACGGTGAGCGCGCGCAGCGGCGAGACGGAGGACTACTGGCTGGCGGATCTGGCGGTGGGGTGGGGCGGCGACCAGATCAAGATCGGCTCGATCACGCGCTCCGAACGCCTGGCGAAATACAACCGCCTGCTGGCGATCGAATCGGGCACGGGCCTGCCTCTGAATCCGTGGCCGGGCGCGTAGAAAAAAGAAGGGGCGGCGCAATGCGCCGCCCCGGCTTGCCCGCGAAACGTAACCCCGCCGATGGGCGGGATGGCCACTAGCGCTTCTTCTTGGTGGTCTTCTTCTTCGTCTTCTTCGTGGCCTTCTTCTTCTTCGTCGCCATGGTACTACGCTCCTTTCCCGGATCCCGGTTGGCTGTGCGGGTCCGATGTTGCGCCGGGCGAAAGGTCAGCGCATCCGATGCATCCGGACGCCCCGGCGGCTTTGCCACCTTCCCGAACCTCGACGGTCTTCTTGCGCGCGTGCGCCAACCGGCCTACGGGCCGTTTCCGATCAAGCGCGAACGCGGTCGGTTCCCGGTCGCCTGTGCGGGCGCAGGGAGGGAACGACGCGTGCGGCTGCGGGGCGGACGAACGCAAGCCACGAACGGCATCCGTCGGGCTGCGGAAAGGAAACTGATTCGATGCGGGAATTTCGCGCGAAAGAATCCGGCTCGCGCGGCCAGCGTGGAAATCGCAGGTCATTTTCCGCGCAAAATTCGCGCGTGCAGTGCTGTTGTTCATGTGCACGGATACGTTGTTACCTCATCGCGACGGTTTTCGTCAAGGGGTTAGTCCGAAAAATTTTTGGAACGCCGCGCGTCGAAAAGCGTGTATTACGCAAAGCGTAACACCTTTTTTCGTCACGAAAGCGTGCGTTTTGCCTGGAAGAGCTGCAGCGCGCGCTGCGCTTCGCCGCACGCGGGATCGATCTCCAGCGCGCGAGCGTACGCGTCCTTCGCGTCCTTGAGATGCCCCTGCCGCTGCAGCACGCGCGCGCGCCCGCACGCCGCGTCGCTCAGGCGCGGGTCGAGTTCCAGCGCGCGGGTGAAGTGGAAGAGCGCTTCCTCGTCCTTGAGCACCGAAAGCGACGAGAGCGCGAGGTGGTAGTGCGCGAGCGGGTCGTTGGGATTGTTCTTCATCGCGGATTCGAAGCGCACGCGCTCGGTGCGGTAGCGGCGGTAACCTTCGAACGCGAAGCGCAGCGAGTGGTAGGCGACGGCATCCTGCGGTTCGGCGACGGTCGCGCGTTCGAACGCGTCCACCGCGAGCGCGATCTCGCCCATGCGCAGCGCCAGGCTGCCGCGTTCCATCCACGGGCGCCCGGCGTTGGGGTGGCGCGCGCAGGCTTCGTCGAGCACCACGGCGGCTTCGTCGCGGCGGCCTTCGGCTTCCAGCAGTTGCGCGCGCAGCATGGCGGCCTGCGCGGCGGCGGCGTGGTGGCTCGGCCCGCCCGCTTCGGCCAGGCGGATCGCTTCGCGCAGCAGCGCGTCCACGTTCGCGGATTCGGGAATCGCCTGGCGCATGAAGCGCGCCTGCGCCGCGGGAACAAAGGCCAGGTCGTACAGCGGACCTGCGCCGGAACGTTCGCCTTCTTTCCCGCGCGTGCCGCGCGCGGAGCGTTCCAGGCGCGCGGTGGCGGCGGCGACGTCGCGGGCGCTTTCGTCCTTCACGTGGGTCATGCCCAGGGCTTCGCGGATGCGCCCGAGCAGGTCGTAGGCTTCCAGGCAGCGCGGGTCGGCCTTGAGCGCGCGGCGGTACTTCTCTTCGGCTTCGTCGAGCAATCCGGCGTTTTCGAGCAGTTCGCCCTGGTGGATGAAGAGGCGCGCTTCGTTGGGGAAGCGCACGGCGCATTCGGCCAGTTCGGCCAGCGCGCCGGTCAGGTCGCCGGCGCCGGCGAGGTCCAGCGTGTGCGCGAAGGCGACGTTGCGGGCGGCGTACGGATTGCGCGGGTCGAGCTTCGCGGACTTGCGGAAGGCGGCGAGCGCCTTCTCGCGCTGCGCGCGCAGCAGGTAGCCGGCGCCGAGCGCGTTCAGCGCTTCGGAGGAGCCGACGTCGAGCTGCACGGCCTTTTCGAGGTACTCGATGCGTTCGTGGATCAGGCGGTACTCGCGGCGCGCGAGTTCCAGGTTGGTCTCGGCTTCGGCGCTGGGGCCCTTGGCGGGCGCGGCGTTCTTTTCGAGCGCCATCGCGGTCTCGTAGCAGAGAATGCCTTCCTTCATGCGTCCGAGGTCGCAGAGCACGTTGCCGAGGTTGTTGTGGAACGCCGGCCGCTGCGGGCTCAGTTCGACCGCGCGGCGGTAGTAGCCTTCGGCTTCGGGCAGGTCGCCGCGGCGATAATGGAGCGCGCCGAGCCGCGCGTGCAGCGTGGCGTCGCCGGGCGAGCGCGCGAGTTCGTTGCGCAGTTCGGCGATGGCGCGGTCGAGCGGGTGGATGTCCACGTGGCGGGCGTTCTGCGGCATGCGCGCGCGCTTGTGAACGTTGGGTTTGCGGTACGGCTTGGGCGTGACGGTCGTGATGTTGGGCACGGACGGTGCTCCCCCCCTGGGCCTCTTTCCGTCCTTCGCGCGCGCGGCCGAACGCTTTTTGGACACGCGCGTTACGTCTCGTGTGTGCTTTTTCCCTTCGGCACGAGTGCGGTCGGAACTTGAGGGTTTTAATGGACCGCGGGATGACACGATGCGCGGACTCCGACGATTGGCGGGGGCTTTTGCACAAGTAATAGTGCAAAAGAGGGGGCCCCACCCACTAATGGAATGTATCGTAATTCTTGAGGGCCGATGAACAGTCAATTACCCGAAAATCGCAATAATACTTCGGCCCTCTCCTTATATTGCGTCGGGACGGGGTCGGCGCTGGCCCGAAACGCCGTAGAGAAGGGATCGATCCGGAAAAAAGCCGGTGCGCTCGGCACCGGCTTAAAGGTACTTCAGGCTCTGGACCGGCCAGGCTCAGCCGAGTGCGGCCACGCCGGGGAGGGTCTGGCCTTCGAGGAACTCGAGGCTCGCCCCGCCGCCGGTGCTGATGTGGGTGATCTTGTCCGCGATGCCGGCCTTCTTCACCGCCGCGACGGACTCGCCGCCGCCGACGATGGAGGTCGCCTTCGCGCCCGCGACGGCCTTGGCGACCGCCGTCGTGCCCTGGTCGAAGGGCGGAATCTCGAAGACGCCCTGCGGCCCGTTCCAGACGATCATCTTCGCGGTCGCAATCTCCTTCGCGTAGGCCTCCGCGGTCCTGGGCCCGATGTCGAGCGCCATCTTGCCGTCCGGAATCTGGTCGCCGGCGACGATCTCGCTCGCGACGCCCTTCTCAAGCTTGTCCGCGACGGCGTGATCGACGGGCAGCAGCAGCTTCTTGCCCTTCTCCTTCGCGAGCCCCAGGACTTTCTTCGCGGTCTCGATCTGGTCGGGCTCGACGAGCGACTTGCCGGTCGGCAGGCCCTGCGCCTTCAGGAACGTGTAGGCCATCGCGCCGCCGATCAGGAGCGTGTCGCAGATCGGCAGGAGGCTCTCGATCACCTGAATCTTGTCGCTCACCTTCGCGCCGCCCAGAATCGCGACGAACGGATGCTCGGGGCTTTTCAGCGCCTTGGTGAGGTACTCGACTTCCTTCTGCATCAGGTACCCGGCCGCGCGGTCGGCAAAGAGCTTGGCGGCGGCGTGGACGCTGGCGTGGGCGCGGTGCGCGGCGCCGAAGGCATCGTTCACGTAGCAATCGGCCAGGCCGGCAAGCTGCTTCGCGAAGGCCGCATCGTCGCCTTCCTCGCCTTCGTGGTAGCGCAGATTTTCAAGCAGCAGGACGTCGCCGCCCTTCATCGCCGCGACGGCTTTGCTCGCGGGCTCGCCGACGCAGTCGTCGGCGAAGGCGACGGGCTTGCCGAGGTGCCTGGCCAGGTTTTCGGCGACGGGCTTGAGCGTCAGCGCCGCGTCGCGGCCCTTCGGACGGCCGAAGTGGCTGCACAGGATCACCTTCGCGCCGCGGGAGGTCAGGTCGTTGATCGTGGGCAGCGCGGCGACGACGCGCGAATCGTCGGTGATCGCGCCGGTCTTCTTGTCGCGGGTGACGTTGAAATCGACGCGGCAGAGCACGCGCTTGCCGGAAACGTTCAGGTCCTTCAGGCTCTTGATGGGCATGGCAGCTCCTCTCGAAAGGTCTGGTACAATTCCGCGAAGGCGAAAGCCGCTTGAGCGTACTATCCGGCGCAAGGCGGTTCAAGGAGGAGAGATTGGAAACCGTCCTCGGAATTGTTTATGGCTTCGCCTGCGTCGGCCTCTTTGTCGTGCTGCCGTGTGTGGTATTGCACAGGCTGGGCACTTGGCTCGGCGAAGTGGCCCCGCCGCTCGACCCGCCGAATCATTGGCAGGCGGGGCTGGCGGAGATCATGTTGGCGGTGTTCGCGTACGCGGTCCATCTGTCCCTGCTGCGGACCACGGTGAGCAGGTTTCATCCCGAGGAATTGATCTGGCCCGCCGCGATCTGTTTTGTGATCAAGGCCATCTGCTTCGTGCTCGCCGTGGGCGTCTTCCGCCACCAAAAGTGGGCTGCGAAAGCGTGGCCGCGGACTATCATTCTGGTCGTCTTCCTGCTGCTTGATTTCATGCTCTTCATTCCAGCGCTGCTCGTCTGGCTGGTCTGGAAGGATTCGCCCAAAAAGAGGCGCCTGCGTGAGTGATACCGGCAACCCCATTTTCGATTTTCGCGCCGGCTTTCGCGTCACGGCGGCGGCCGCGCAGCGCTGGCTGACGCGCCTGGGGTTGATCGTCGCGGCGCTCAGCGTCATCGCGTGGATCGTCGGGCGCGTCGGCACGCTGACGAGTGAACGCGCCTGGATCGGCGTGCTGTCCGGCGTGGCGCTTGTCCTGTCCGGCGTCGCGTGGGGGTACTACTGGCGCTGGAAACTTCGTGAAGATTTCCGAAAGACCTACGGCCCGAAGGCCTGACGCGCGCGCCCTTGCCGTTGCGCCTCCGGGCGGCTCGACTAAACCGTTCTGAACCTTCAAGGAATCCGACGATGCCGATCCCGAAGCCGTATTTCCTGCCCAAGCGCAACCATGGCTGCCGCGTCGAGACCGACCTGACGCTGTGGGGCTACCGCGCGGTGACCCTGCAGAACGAGCTGCTGCGCATCACGGTGCTCGCCGACAAGGGCGCCGACATCGCGGAGTTCCTCTACAAGCCCAAGGACGTCGATTTCATGTGGGCCAATCCCACCGGCCCGCGCCCGCAGGCGACCAGCTATCCGCCCGGCGATGCGCGCATGAACTTCGGCGACTTCTACTTCGGCGGCTGGCAGGAACTCTTCCCGCACGGCTCGCGCCCGGAAGACGTGCACGGCGGCCGCCAGCCGATGCACGGCGAAGTGTGGGGCCTGCCGTGGGACGTGCGCGTCGAAGACGACCGCCCCGAACGCGTCAGCGTCACCTTCAGCGTGCGCACGCGCCTGACGCCGTTCGTGCTCGAACGGACGATGACGCTGACGGCCGGTTCGCCGGTGCTGGAGATCGAAGAGACCGCGCACAACGTCAGCCCCGAGACGCTCGACGTGATGTGGGGCCATCATCCCGCGTTCGGCGCGCCGTTTTTGGGCAAGGACTGCGTGATGTACGCGCCGACGAAGTCCGTGCGCGTGGAACTGAAGCACAAGACGACCTGGCCGGTCGGCATCAACCCCAAGGGCCAGCAGGAAGATTTCTCGAAGGCCCTGCCGCCGAATTCGCGCAAGGGCCGCATGCTGTATCTCGAGAACCTGACCGACGGCTGGTTCGCGATCGCGAACAAGAAGCTCGACGTCGGCTTCGGGATGCAGTGGGACGCCAAGCGCTTTCCCGTCGTCTGGATCTGGCAGGAGGCCAACGCGGGGCGCAAGTCCCCGATGTTCGGCCGCGCGTACGCGACCGCCATCGAGCCGTTCTCGAACTTCCCCTTCGCCCGCGAACGCGGCGAGAAACTCCCCCGCATCCCCGCGCACGGGAAACTCAGCGCGCGCTTCCTGGCCTTCGCGATCCCAAACGGCAAGCCGGTGAAGAGCGTGGATAAGGACGGACGCTGCCGGTATCGGCAGGGGTCAGGGGTCAGGATTTAGGATTCAGGGAAGGAGCAGCGCTGGCGCGCTGCTTTTTTCATGAAAGGGCGGCGAAGCCGCTCCATCCCTGATCCCTGATCCCTGATCTCTGATCCCTGTCCCCTGGATCGCTAGAGTCCTTCAAGCGCCTTCACGCCCGCTTCCACCATCGACTCCCATGCGCTCGGCTTGAACGGGAGATAGCCGTAAATCTTCGGCGTCATGTGCGAGGCGTACGTCTCGATCTCGTAATCGCGCGGATCGGCGACGTAGCCGATGTTGCCGTTGGCGAAGCCGACGACCCAGGTGTGCTTGAAAGGCGAGCGTTTGCGGATTTCCTGGCCGATCAGCGTGTAGATTTCGCCGGGCAGGCCCAGGATCGCGGCATCGCCCACGCGGATGGCCTGGACTTCGCATGAGAGCGCCGCGGGTGGGTTCGCGGCGAGCACGGCGAGGACCTCGTGGGCCCATTCGCGCAGGAAGCCGCCGGTCGCGATCCACGCGTGATCTTTGCGGACCGTGCCCTGAAAGATGTAGGCGAGCGCCTCGCGGCGAGCTTCGTCCGGATCGAGCGGGAGTTCGCAGGTCGTGCGCGCGAAGGCCAGTTCGGCGCGCGTGCCGAAGGCGAGACCTTCCAGTCCTTCGCGCGCGCGTTCGGCCAGCAGGCGGCCGTGGTCCTGCGCGGCGTCCACGCCTTTAAAAACGCCCTCGGGGTTGATGTCGCCGAGCGCGCCCTGGAAGAAGACGGCCTTCATCTCGGGGACGGCGCGTTCGAGGTCGCGGACCATGCGCCCGGGGAAATCGGCCGAGACGAAGCGGCTCTCGGGGCTCATGCAGACCGGATGCAGCGCGTAGTGCCCCGCCAGGAAGCGCGGCTTCCGCGTCGCGGGATCGCGCGCGGCCAGCAGGCGCAGCGTGCGATCGACCGGGCCGTCCTTGCGCACGCGGTTCATCGCCGGGCCCGGCGCCTCGATCGCGCCAAAGCCGAGGTCCGCGTCGGCGGCCTTGCCGGCGGCTTCGACGATCGTCTCGCCGATGCGCTGTTCGAGCGTGCGGACGTACTCGGGGCTGATCGCGCCCCACTGCCGGAAGTAGCTGGCCGTCGGGGCCGAGTGCGAGTGCGTCGCCGAGATCATCACCGCTTCCGGCGGGATGTTCAGGTCCTTCTGGACGCGCGCGCGCACGGCGGCCACCAGCGCGGCGCTGAGCGAGATGATGTCCACGCTGCAGAGGACCGCCTTGCGCGTGCCGTCGTCGAGCACGATCGCGCGGGCGAGCAGTTCGTCGAGCACCGCTTCGGCGCGGCGCAGGGGCTTGAGCCCGTAGCCCGCCAGCGCGACCCCCATCGGCGGCGTGACGACCTTTTCCGCGTACCCCGCTTTCCATCCGGCCATCGTGCGCCTCCTCGCATGCCCCGTTTCTTCAGCATACACCGGTCTCAGGCCCCGGCTGCGGCGTTTGCTTCCCAGGCGGTCAGTTCGTGGGCGTGGCGCTGGACCTTGGCGACGGCCTCGGCGATGCGTTCCATCGCGGGGGGCGCGGCCAGCAGGGCGGTCTGGCCCAGCGTGACCACTTCGTCGAAGGCGCGCGCGCATTCGGGCAAGTCGAAGCGCTTCGGGTCGATCTGCGCCCAGTACGCGTCGCTCAGGCGGTGGCGGCGCTTGGTCTGCGGGCGGTAGAGCGCGCAGCGGTTGAGCGGCTCGTAGACGCCGGTGAACGGGAAATTCAATTCGGCGTGCAGCGCCTTGCAGACGCGTTCGCGGGTCAGCCCGGCAAAGGCCTGCCGGTCGATGCGGAAACAGTAGGCGTAGCAGGCCTGGCGCGTCACCTGTTCGCGGCGCAGCAGCGGGGTCACGCCGGGGATGCCGGCGAGCAGGCGGTTCAGGCGCTGGCTGTTCTCGTCGCGCAGCGCGGTCTGTTCGGGCAGGCGCGAAAGCTGCGCGTTCAGCAGCGCGGCCTGCATCTCGGTGAAGCGGAAGTTGCCGCTCTGCGGGAACGCATCGCCGCCGCCCGCGGCCTGCCAGGCGTGCCGCCCGCAGTTGCGCAGGGAATCCAGGCGTTCGAAGAGGCGGTCGTTCGAGGTGGAGATGAAGCCGCCTTCGCCGCTGTTCAGCACTTTGCTGGCCTGGAGGCTGAAGCAGCCGATGGCGCCGATGCTCCCGACTTTCTTGCCGCGCCATTCGCTGCCGTGCTGGTGCGAACAGTCTTCGATCACGTGCAGGTTGTGTTCGCGCGCGATGGCCAGGATTTCGTCCAGGTTCGCGACGCAGCCGTACAGGTGCACGGGGATGATCGCCTTCGTGCGCGGCGTGATCGCGGCGCGCACGGCCTGAGGATCGATGCAGAGCGTCTCGGGTTCGATGTCCACGAGCACCGGGACGGCGTTGATGTCGAGCGCGCAGGCGGCGGTGGCCTGCCAGGTCAGGCCCGGGACGATCACTTCGTCGCCGCAGCCGACGTCCAGGGCTTCCAGCGCGAGTTGCAGCGCGTGCGTGCCGTTGGTGACGCAGAGCCCGTGCTTCGCGCCGAGAAAGTTGCGGAAGGCGACGCGGAACTCGGTCTCTTCCGGCCCGCACCAGCTCCACTGGCCGCTGCGGACGACGCGCACGACGCGTTCGACCTCGCGCTCGTCGTGAATCGGCCACGCGGGCCACGTCCCCGAATAGACCGCCCGTCCGCCTCGAATCGCGAGTGTGCTCATGCGTCCGCTCCCTATTGCATCGGTGCCCGTTGAACGTCGATCACATGCGCACACGATACAATTTCGGAGCCCCGCGCCGCCATGCACGCGTTTGCGAAAGCATGCACGATTACAACAGGGGTCAGGGAACGGCTACGGCAGGGGTCAGGGATCAGGATTCAGGGGTCAGGGAAGGAGCAGCGCTCGCGCGCTGCATTTTTCTTAATGGGCGGCGAAGCCGCTCCTACCCTGATTCCTGAATCCTGACCCCTTTAGTTCCCTGCTGTTAGTTCCCTGCCGTTAGTTGCCGCGGCTCGTTCCTTGGATATAACCCTGCGCTCGGCTCGCATTTGGGCGAAAACCTTCTGGATGCCCGGGCGGGCTCGCCTAAGATTTGGTTCAGCAGGGGTGTGCAGCGCAGGTTCGGAGGCGGACATGAAGATTCTGGTCGTCGGCGGAGGCGGTCGTGAGCACGCGCTCTGCTGGAAGCTCGCGCAGTCCCCCCGCGTCACCAAGCTCTACTGCGCGCCCGGCAACGCCGGCATCGCGCTCACCCGCGGCGAAAAGTGCGGCGCGGTCGAATGCGTGGACATCACGGCCGAGAACCAGGACGGGCTCGCGCGCTTCGTGCGCCGCGAACGCATCGACCTGACCGTCGTCGGCCCCGAAGCGGCGCTCGCCGCGGGCATCGTGGACCGCTGGCAGAACGAAGGCTGGAACTGCTTCGGGCCCATGCAGCGCTGCGCCGAACTGGAAGGCAGCAAGGCCTTCACCAAGACGCTGCTGCGCAAGCACGGCATCCCCACCGCCGATTTTCAGACCTTTTCCGACGCCGAAAAAGCCATGAAGTACTGCCTCGACCACGGCGGCCCGCTGGTGGTCAAGGCCGACGGCCTGGCCGCCGGCAAAGGCGTGATCCTGGCCAAGGACGGAGAGGAAGCCGCCGCGGCCGTGAAGCAGATGATGAAGGACCGCTCCTTCGGCGAGGCCGGCGCGAAGGTGGTGATCGAGGAGACGCTGAAGGGCGAAGAAGCGAGCGTGCTCTGCTTCACCGACAGCCAGACGATCGCGCTCCTGCCCAGCGCGCAGGACCACAAGCGCATCGGCGACGGCGACACGGGCCCGAACACCGGCGGGATGGGCGCGTACTCGCCCGCGCCGTGCGTCACGCCCGAAGTCGAAGACCGCATCGTTCGCGAAATTCTCGTCCCGACGCTGCACGCGATGAACCGCGAGGACCGCCCGTACAAGGGCGTGCTCTACGCGGGCCTGATGCTCACCGACGCCGGCCCGAAGGTAATCGAATACAACTGCCGCTTCGGCGACCCGGAATGCCAGTGCATCCTCCCGCGCCTGAAGGGCGACCTGCTGGACGTGATCGAGAAAATCCAGGCCGGCAAGCTGGAAGAGAATGGCTTGGACGTGAGCGCCGATCCGGCGGTCTGCGTGGTGATGGCCGCGGGCGGGTACCCCGGTTCGTACAAAAAGGGCACGCCGATCGACGGGCTGGATTCGAACGGCCAGGTGAACGTCCCGGACGTGACGGTCTTCCACGCCGGCACGGCGCGCACGCAGGACGGCAAGGTGATGACGGCGGGCGGGCGCGTGCTCGGCATCACCGCCACGGCGGCGACGCTGAAGATGGCCGTGGACCGGGCCTACCAGGCCGCGGAGAAAATTACCTTCGAGGGCGCACAGTACCGCAAAGACATCGCGCACCGGGCGCTCAAGCGCCCCGGCTGAGCGCCGCGAAATTCCGTTGTTTACTCGCACAAACACTCGAACCCACTACGCTGGCACGCATGAAGACCGAAGTCCTTAAGCTCGACGGTTCCGCCGACGACATGGTCAAGATTCGCTATGCCGCACGGCTCTTGCAGGCCGGCGCTCTGGTGGCGTTCCCGACCGAGACCGTCTACGGCGTCGGCGCGGACGCGCGCAACCCGGAGGCGCTCGCGCGGCTGAGCCAGGTCAAGGGCCGCGCCGAGAACAAGCCCTACGCGCTGCTCTGCCCGAGCCTGCGGCACGCGGAGGAACTGAGCACCGGGTTCTCGCGCCTGGGCCACAAGCTCTCGCGAATCTACTGGCCGGGCCCGCTGACGCTGGTCGTCCCACGACGCGGCGGCGGCACTGTGGGCCTGCGCATTTCCGAACACCCGGTCGCCCGCGCGCTGCTCACGCAGTGCGGCTTCCCGCTGGCCACGCCGAGCGCGAACCGTTCGGGTTCCCCGCGCGAACCGAGCACGGCCGAGATGGTCCTGGACGAACTCCAGGGGGACATCTCGCTGGTGCTGGACGGCGGAGCAACCTGGCGCGGCAAGCCGTCCACGGTGGTGCGCGTGGACAACACAGGCGTCCCGCGGATCCTGCGCGAAGGCGTAGTGCCCGCGACGGAGATCATGGAAGTCGCGCGCCCGACGGTGCTCTTTGTCTGCACGGGAAACACTTGCCGCAGCCCCATGGCGGAAGCGCTCTGCCGCGAGGCCCTAAAAGGGGCCTACCCGCAGGAGGAGCAGGTGCTGCCGTTCCGCGTGCAGTCGGCGGGGACGAGCGCGGCAGAAGGGCACCGCGCCGACCCGATGGCCATCGAAGCCATGGGCGAAATGAATATCGATATCACGAACCACCGCACGCGTGCACTGAACCCGGCGCTTTTGGACGGCGCGGACTGGATATTCACCATGACATGGGCGCATCGGGAGAGTATCTTGAAGATTATGCCGGCGACGCGAGATCGGGTGTGGCTGCTTTCGTCCCGAAGCGAGGATATTCCGGACCCCGTTTCGAAGTCGATCGAGAAGTACCGGCAGGTGCGCGACCGGATCGCTCACTGCATGCGGGACGTGATCCGGGTCATCGGCGGGTCGCGGGCGTAACAAGGACGCGGGCCTATGAGCAACCTCAAAATCGTAATGGCCTCCGACCATGCCGGCTTGGCGCTGAAGCAGCACCTCAAGCCCTTGCTGGAAAAACAGGGCTACGCGGTCGCCGACGTCGGCACGCACACCCCCGAATCGACCGATTACCCCGATTACGCGGCGGAAGCCGGACGGCGCCTGGCCAAGGGCGAATTCGACCGCGGCATCTTCATCTGCGGTACCGGCACGGGCATCGCCATCGCGGCCAACAAGATTCCCGGCATCCGCGCGGCGGCATGCACGCATGAGTTTCTCGCGGAGATGTCGCGCCGGCATAACGACGCGAACGTGCTCTGCCTGGGCGAACGGATCGTGGCGCCGGGCCTGGCGGAGGTGCTCGTGCAGCGTTTCCTGGCAACGGAATTCGAAGGCGGACGCCACGCGCGGCGCGTGGACAAGGTCAAGCAGTTGGACCGCTGTTAACGCCGGCGGGCGGCGCGCGCGCCGCTTCCGGCAGGGCTAAACAGGGAACGCTCACGCTCCATGGCTGATCCGGCAATCGGCAGCACGCTTGGCGGCTGCGAAATCATGGAAACGATCGGCCATGGCGGCATGGGCATCATTTACAAGGCCCGCCAGAAGTCGCTCGACCGCATCGTCGCCCTGAAGGTGCTCTCGCCGCGCCTCGCCAACGACATCAATTTCGTCACGCGCTTTCAGCGCGAGGCGCGCGCCATCGCCAAGGTCAACCATTCCAACATCCTGGCCGTGTACGACGTCGGCGCCGACAACGATTTCCATTACATGATCATGGAACTGATCGAGGGCGAGAGCCTGGCCGAGACGCAGACGCGCGTGGGCGGGCAGCTCAAGGTCGAGGACGCCTGCCGCTACGTCCGCGACGCCGCGCAGGGGCTGGAAGCCGCGCACGCGGGCGGGATCACCCACCGCGACGTGAAGCCCGAAAACATCATGCTTACCAAGAAGGGCGTGATCAAGGTCTCCGATTTCGGCCTGGCCAAGGAGGCCGACAACAGTTCCACGTCCACCGACGCCGTCATGGGCACGCCGGCCTTCATGAGCCCCGAACAGTGCGACGGCAAGAAAGTCGATCACCGCACCGACATCTACAGCCTGGGCGGCACCTTCTACAAGCTGCTTACCGGGCGGCTGCCGTTCGAGGCCGAGACGGCGATGTCGATGATGTACCGGCACAAGCACGAGGCGCTGGTCCCGCCGAACGAGATCGTGCCCGTCATCCCGCAGGCGATCAGCGAAGTGGCCGCCAAGATGATGGCCAAGAAGCGCGAGCAGCGCTACCAGACCATGACCGAGGTCATCGTGGCCATCGACCAGGCGCTCCAGGCCGTGCCCTCTTCGGGGGTCTCGGGCCGGCTGGCGCGCGGCGCGGGCGGGTTTGCCGCGCCCGCTCAGGAACTGAACGTGGTGCTGCCGCCCGTCGAGGACGCGCCGCCCCCCGACCGCCCGATGCTCCACGCCCCGACCGGGAACACGTCCATCGTCGGCGGGCGCTTCGATCCGCCCTCCGGCATCGGCGCGGCGATGATTCCGCCGCCCGGCGCGAAGACCAGCGACCGCCTGCCGCGCGGCGGAGCGGGGAGTTCCGGCAAGATCGCGCCGCCCAGCTTCGCGGCCGGCGCCAGCGAGGACGGCTTCAGCCTGGCCGCGCGCGGCGACGAGATGGTGGGCCGCGGCGACCGCGTGGGCGGCCTGAAGCAGTACCGCATGGCCCTGCAGTCCCACAACCTCGACGGCGCCACGCGCCAGCGGCTCGAGACCGAGATTCAGAACGAGATTCGCACGCGCCGGCAGGCGGGCGAAAACCTGCTCCGCCGCGGCCTGCTGGTGGAGGCCTCGCGCGAGTTCCGCATTTTGCTGGAACTCGACCCCAAGGACGAGGCGGTCCGTTCGGCGCTGAAGGAAATCGACGGCAAGCTGGCCACCAAGCGCACGCTGATCAACGACATCCGCACGGCCATCGCGGGGCTCCAGTTCGAAAAAGCCATCCAGCTTTGGGACCGCACGCCGCTGGACCTGCGCGACGAGAGCCTGGGCAAGCAGGTGGAACACCTGCGCACGGTCATCGTGCCCTCGCTGAAGCTGTGCGAGCAGGGCGAGATGTACAACGAGCAGGGGCGCCTCGAGGAGGCGCTCGCGACCTTCCAGGACGCGCTGCGCATCGACCAGACCTGCGAGCGCGCGCGCCGCGGCGTCTCGGAATCCGAGAGCAAGCTCCACCGCATCGAACTGATGCTGAAGGACGGCTACGAATACCACCTGAAGCAGGATTACAGCAAGGCCATCGAGACCTGGAAACCGATCCTGACGCTCCGCCCGGGGCATCCGCAGGCGGTGAAGTCGATCGTGGACGCGTACGTCGCGCTCGCGCAGTCGCGGCGCGGCCAGGGCGACCTGAAGGGCGCGCTGAAGTGCTACCAGGGCGCGCACGAGGCCGATCCGCAGAACCGCACGGTCGGCCGGCAGTTCGAGGAGATGACCGAGCTGCACGACAAGGAACAGGCGCTGATCGACCGCGCCAACGAGGCCACCGCCCGGGGACGCAGCGGCGAAGCGATCCGCTACTGGAAGGAAGTGCTGCGCGTCAACCCCGCCAACAAGACCGCGCGGCAATCGATCGAGAAACTGGGCAAGGTCCGCACGGTGGGCATGGTCAAGGTCGTGGCCACGCTGCTGGTGTTGGCCATCGGCGGGTACTGTTCGTTCCAGTTCATCCGCGAAAAGCAGGCGCTCTCCAGGGCCTCCGAACAGTTCGGCAACGGGGCCTTCGGCGAGGCCGTCGAGACCGTGCGCAACCAGACCTTCCTCTTCCTCTCCCAGCAGTCCGAGGCGATGATCAAGGACGCCACGTCCGCGGACCTGCTCCAGCAGGCCGAAAAGCTGGAGACCGACGGCAAGCTGGACGAATCGATCGTCATGTACCGCAAGCTGATCGGGGCCATCGCCGACGCGCGGCAGCGCGAACTGTACAACCAGAAGATCGTGGAATTGCAGGCGCGCGGCCTGATCGAACGCGGCGAAGCGGACCTGGCCCGCAAGCAGTGGAAAGATGCGCGTTCGGCCTTCACCGAATGCCAGACGCTCCTGCGCGGCACCGAGGACGCCAAGCTCCAGGAACTGAACGTCCGCGCGAACCATTCGCTGCTGTACAGCAGCGAGATCGAGCAGGCCATTCAGTCGCGCCAGGCGGGCAAGCGCGACGAGGCCATCCGCCACGCGCAGGAGGCCAAGCGGCTGCGCCCCGACCTGGGGTTCGCCGACGAGGAACTCGCCGCCAACCACTTCGACCCCACGCTCGCCGCCGGAAAGGTGGCGGAGGCGCGCCGGGCCTTCGGCGAGCCCTGGAAGCTCGACGCGGTCAAGCGCGGCAGGGAGGCCTTGAAGGAGGCCGTCAGCGCCGGCTACGACATGAAGCAGGCGCGCCAGTTGAGCGGGTTCGCCGAGGACATCCAGGCCTGCGACGACCTGGGCATGGTGCTGTATACGAATTACGAACCCACCAACGCGGCCAGCACCTACGACCGGAAGGAATCCTTCTGCATCGACCGCTTCGAGTATCCCAACACGCAGGGCACGCTGCCCCAGGTGGGCGTCTCGCAGATGGAAGCGAAGCTCAAATGCCAGGAGAGCGGCAAGGAACTTTGCGACTGGAAGCAGTGGAACGTGGCCTGCATGGCCAAGAAGAACTTCCGCGCCTTCACCTACGGCGAAAACGGCGTGCAAGGCGCCTGCAACACCGACGCCGCGGCGCTGGCCGAGTCGGGCAAGTTCGGGAAATGCTACAACGAGATCGGCGCGTACGATATGAACGGCAACGCGGCGGAATGGACGCTGGACGGCGATGCCGAGGGCTGGGCCTACCAGGGCGGCGGCAGCTTCAAGAGCGCGTTCGGGAAGGCCTCCTGCCGACAGGAAGACCGAGGCTCGGCCGAGGTCTCGAAATCCGGCAACCAGGCCGGCTTCCGCTGCTGCAAGAAGCTCACGCAGACGCAGAAGTAGGCCGGAGATCGTTCCGCCTATGGCGAAAAAGGTCGGGCAGGTCTTCTATATCCTCTTCTGCGGCGTGCCGCTGACCGCGCTGGTGCTGTACGGCCTGTATCTTTTCTATTACCACGACTACGGCCCGCTCGTCTCGCCGGAATTTCACGCCAAGGACGGCTCGCCCAAGCCGCCGCCGCGCAATCCCACGGTTCCGCAACCGCCGCCGCCCCAGCAGCCCAGGCAGCTCAAACTGCTCGGCACCGTCCGCCTCGAACCCCCGGCGCTCTCGGCCGAACGCGCGGCGGGCAGGCAGGAACCGGTCACGGCGGAGTTTTCGATCGCGAACGAAGGCGCGATGGGCGCGCAGGTGATTTACACGCCCTGGCCGTCCGCGCTGCTCGACATCCGCCTCCAGTACCTGGGCCCCGACGGCAAGGGCAAGCCCGAACGCCTGCGCCCGGTCAAAGGCTTCGCGGCCCCCGTCTTCCCGAACAACCCGATGGGCCCGCGCATCCTGCGCCATTTCACCACGGTCATCCAGCCCGGCGAAAGGCTCGCCTTTCCGATCCCGCTGGTGCCGCCCTACGAACTCACCCAGCCCGGCGTCTACCGGCTCGAAGTGCTCTACGATCCGCTTTCCTATTGCACGCAGGCCCGCCTGAACATCGCCGCGATCAACGCGTACGGGATGCCGCTCCAGACGCCGCCCATCGAATTCACCGTCGGCGAAGTCGCCGTGCCCGCCGCGCCCGAAAAGCCCGCCGAAGAAAAAGCTCCATCCCCGCAAACCCCGTAGCCGGGCGCGCTTGACAGCCCTTCCGGCGAAGGGTATGGTGGCTCCCCGTTCGACGGGCGATCCTGCCAAGGTAGCTCAGTTGGTAGAGCACCACACTGAAAATGTGGGTGTCGCCAGTTCAATTCTGGCCCTTGGCACCATATAAAAAAGAGACCGCCGGGCATGCGCCCGGCGGTTTCTTTTTTTTTAGGGGTCAGGGATCAGGGGACAGGGGTCAGGGATGGAGCGGCTTCGCCGCCCTTCCTTTCAACAAAAAAAAGCAGCGCGTTCGCGCTGCTCCTTCCCTGACCTCTGATCCCTGTCCCCTGATCCCTGTCCCCTGCCGTTCAGTTGATATGAATCGGATACGCGCCCTTGCTGCCGGTGGCCCAGGCGACGACGATCCAGAAGCCGGCGGCGGCCATCTCGCCCACGACCAACCCGATGAACGTGCGGCGCAGCAGCATGTACACGCGGAAGCCGCCGTACTGCGTGATCGCCCACTTCAGGAACCAGCCGACGAAGATGGGAAACCAGAGCTTCTCCATCGGCGCGGGATGCATCCAGGTGACGTAGCCGATCGGATGCGGCCACCAGAAGATGCGCGTGCGCAGCAGCATGAACACGATCATCAGCACGCCGCCCAGGAAGAGCCAGAAGATGCGCTTGAAGTCGTACACGGCGCTGGCCGGCAACTGCGAGTCCGGCACGATGACGTTGCCGCGTTCGATCTCGCGCGCCTTCTCCGGCGTCATCAGGTTCTTCTCGACGAGCAGGTCGGGCAGGCGCGCGCGCAGTCCTTCCTTGCGCAGCTTGGACGCCTCGGCCAGTTCGCGCTCGGCGTTCTCCTTGCTCAGCGCGTTCTGCGCCACGGCGATCTCGGCGAAGTTCTTGTCGTACGCGCTGTCGTAGGCCAGGATCTGCGCCACCTTGTTCGCGCTGCGCTTGAAGTCGTCCTCGGGCAGCGTGTTCATCGTCCAGGAACTTCCGCCCTCGAACTGCCGAGCGCCGATCTTGAAGGCCATGCTCATGAAGGAATAGAAGCCCAGCGTCAGCGCCAGCACCAGCGAGATCGCCATGCCGACCACGATCGGCTTCTTGCGGACCTTCAGGTCGGACGAGAGCTTGAGCGCGTGCATCATCGAAGGCATCGGCGAGGTGCGGCCCCAGTCGAAGACGAAGATGCGGCTCCACATGCCCAGCGGCACGATGGTGTGCGGCCCCAGGCCCATGGGCGTAAAGGCGACGTTGAGGATTTCCTCGGGCGAGATCTGCGACTGGACGTAAAAGAGTCCGCCTTCGCACGCCAGGCGCGTCACCCCGGTGACGATGATCATCAGGCTGACGACGATCAGCAGGGCGAACCCCAGGCCCATTCCGGCGGCCACCAGCCAGATCACCGCGCCGATGAAGGAAACCGTGAAGAGCAGCAGGGCGGTGCGCGGCGAGAGCCCGTCGTCGTCTTCCTCGTCCATCGGGCGCAGGCCGATGCCGCGCAGGAACGTGTCCGCCAGGTGCGTGCGGCTCATCCAGAGCCCGAAGAGCACCATCGAGACCAGCGCGCCGCCGCCCTGGTCGATCATGAAGCCCTTGTGCCCGCCGACGTCGTAAAAGTCCTCGTGCGAACTCCCCAGGCCCATCTGCACCGCGGCGAACGCGCAGATCTTCATCATCAGGTAAAAGAACCAGATGCTGAACGAGACTTCGAGCGAGATCAGGTACGTCAGCCCGATCACGGCCGGGAAGATGTAGACGTGCAGCGGCCCCAGGGCCTTCCACGGCGGCTCGCTCAAGTACTTGATGTTCAGGTAGCGGAAGCGCAGGGGGATTTCGGGCCAGTTGCTGACGTAGCTGGAGAGCGAGTTCCAGCTATGCAGCGTGAACGGGATGGCCATGCCCAGCAGCGCCATGGGGTCGCGCAGGAACGGCCGGCGCTTTTCCAGCGTGCCCGGCATCCCTTCGATCATCTCCAGCGGCACCTGTTCGAGCGGGAAGGGCAGGCGCTCGCGGTCGGCCCACTGCTTGCGCAGGATCGAACAGACCGCGAACATCATCCCGAAGACGCACAGGGCCATCAGCGCCCAATACGCGTACGGGACCATCCAGGCGCTCCAGGGCGCTTCGCGCCCCTGCGGCACGCTGTTCAGGAACCATTCGATGGGGCGCGGGTCGGCGGAGTTCTTGTCGATGGGGTCGTGCGGGACCATCCAGTCCTTGAGGTACGGCATCACGTACTCGTTCCAGCGGTTTTCCGCCCGGGCATGGGCCATCCCGGACATCGCGCCGGTCAGGTAGGTGACGTAGCCGTAGCCCGAAAGCGATGCGCTGACCATCGCCATGCACGTCGCCAGCGTCATGTCCTCGCGCGAAAGCCCCAGGCGCGGCGCCATCGCGTGCAGCGCCGTCTGGACGATCAGCAGCATCAGCAGCAGGATCATCGGGCCGACCGGCAGCAGGTTCATGGTCAGCAGGCTGCCGTTCAGGACCATCTCGATGTACGGCGTGGAAAGCGAGAGGAAGGCGACGCAGAGCAGCCCGATCACCCAGCCGCGCCAGGTGGGCGACTGCGTGCCGGCGCGGCGGAGCCCCGCCATGCGGTCCATCGCCTGCGCGTCGAGCTTGGGCCCGGTGCGGTAATCGCGGTCGGCCGGGTCGAGGGTGCCTGCCGCGTCAGCGGGCGCGTTCATGCCTGCCCTCGCGGTCGGAACGGTCGAAGTCGGTCGGAGTCTGCTTCACGTACGAATCCTGGGCATCGGGCCGGCGGGACGCCAGGCCAAGGCCTGCGCGCCGGGAAACATGTAACTTCCATGAATGGCCGGATGATACGGCACGCCCAGCGTGCGCGCTACGGGGGTTTTGGGGAAGTGGGCTAAAATCGAGTGGGACGGCGCGGCCCGGACTACATCTTGGCCTGTTCCACCACCTGCTTGGCCGCATCGCGAATTTCCACGTTCACCAGGCCCATGTTGGTATCGCGCTGGAGGAGCACAAACAGCAGGGCGGGGCCGGTATCGACGATCACGGCCTTGTTCTCGTTGCCCGTCAGCACGAAACGGGTCATGCGGCCCAGGTTGATGCGCTTCACCGCGCCGTCGAGGGCCGTCAGCAGCGAAGAGGCCACGGCGCCGATGCCCTGCTCGTTCACGTCGTCGGCGAACTCGCCCGCGACCACGATGCCGTCGCGGTTGATCACCATCGACCCGCGTACGCCCTGGACTTTGTTCAACTGCGTCAGGATCGCTCGCATGCCTGCTCCGTAGCCCGCTCCGTACGCTTAGTGGCGTTCCTGCACGGCCATCGAGAAGTCGCGGATGGTCTTTTCGAGCAAGCCCATCTTGACGTTCGTGGCCGCGAAGACGGCCAGGATCATGTCGCCGAACTGGACGATGTGCACGTTCCCGCTCTCGCCTTCGATCACGCCTTCTTCGAAGTTGCCGACGCCCAGCTTCACCGAGTTTCCGCTGGCCGTGCGGTAGACGTTCGTGATCAGCGCGCCCGCCAGGCCTTCGTCGATCGTCGCGTCCAGGTTCGCCGCGACCACGAGGCCGAACTGATCGACCAGGATCGCGCCGTGCACGCCTTCGACGCCGCGCAGCGAGGCGATGCCGTCGTTGAGCGCCTTGTCGCGCATGCTGGTCGCGGTGCCGGCCTTCTGGTCCGCCAGGCGCCCGACCATGATCGTCTTGCGGTTGGGCGAGGTCCCGTCCACCGCGCGCCGTCCGCCGCTGATCGCGGCTTCGCGCGAGATCTGCGACTGGTCGGCCGGGGCCGCCGTCGGGACGCCCGCGGCTTCGCGGGCCTTCTTGAGCAGTTCGAGGATGGCTTCGTCGCCGGGGGCGAAGTAGAGGATGTCTTCCAGCTTGCGCGCGGCGTCGGCGGGGCGGCCCACCTGCATGTAGACCTGCGCCAGCAGCTTCAGCGCCATGTAGTTGTACTTGTCGAGTTCGACGGACTTCTCAAGCTGCGAGAGCGCCTCGTCCCACTTCTGCTTCTCGATGTAGATCTGGCCGAGCACCAGGTACGTGCCGCCGTACTTGGGGAAGGCCTTGATGCCGGCCTGGCAGATCTGGATCGTCTTTTCGATTTCGGCGTCGGCTTTGTAGAGTTCGGCCAGGCGCGCGTACAGGATCGGGTTGGGATGGGTCTGAATCTTGTCGGTCAGGCGGCGCTTCTCGTTCTCGCGCTCCACCTTCTCGGCTTCCGCCTGCCGCCGGCTGATCTCCGGGGCGCTGGGGAAGCGCGAGACCCCCAATTTCAGGATCTGTGCGGCCTTCTGCATGTTGCCGGACTCCTTGTAGGCGTCCGCCAACTGCAGGTAAAGCTGCGGCGTGGGACGAACCCGAAGCTGCGCTTCCAGGTTCTTGATCTTGCCGCTGGCACCGAAGAGGAAGTCGAAAAGGCCCATAAGGCTTTGCTAGCTCTCCTTACCCGATGCTGGTATTAAGCCATCCTAATGCGCAATGTTCCTTAACGCACGTATTTTTTGGTCTGGAGGCATTCCTTCCGCAATCGCCTGTTTGGTATGGCCTTACCGTCTTAGGTCCAGAAACGGTTGCTGTCAAGCACTTCCTCAGCCGTAAAAACCCCTCTGCCGGGCAACTCCAAGCGCCCCAAGGACTAGCCCGATAACCCGATTGCGCACCCCGTTTTCGCGTCCGGCGTACTTCCCGAGAAAAAGTAGCGCAATGTCCAGAACGAAGAGCACGACGATGGTCACTTCCAGGATCATCATCCAGCGGTTGTTCAGGTCGCTTTGCAGCATCTCGTACAGATCGTCCAAGGTGCGCAACTTCTCGTCCATCGCCTTCTGCCAGTCCTGGAGGTGAAAGCGGCCGGCGACGCATTCGTACACGCGCGCCAGATGCCAGTCCCCGAAGAACTTGCCGATGTTCGACATCTCGTCGTTGAAGCGCGCCAGGTCCACGCGGATCACGCGCAGTTCGCGCAGCATCTCGCGGCTGCTGCGCAACCGCGAGCGCCCCAGGTCGCGGTACGAGTGGTCCAGGGCTTCGTCGAGGTAGCGGTCGTAGGCCTTCAGTTCCGCGAGATGCAGGTTGGCCAGTTCCAGAATGTACAGGGTCTCGTCGAAGTACTGCGGCTGATCCACCAGCAGCGCCGCGTCCCAGTCCACCACCGCCAGGTCGCGGTCGTAGTAGCTCAGGTAGCGCCCCGTCGATTCCAGCACTTCCTGGTCGGAAAGGTGGACGGCCTCGGCTTCCTGCGTCAGCAGCGCGGCGATGGAACGGCGGTATTCCTGCAGCCAGGTCTCGGCGGACGCCGGGAGTTCCTGGCCCGCGGGCGGCGGGAGCGGGCCCTGGATGCAGAAGATCGTGTAGGCCTCGGCCTCGAGCAGTTGCTTGGCGGGGCGGATGCAGTACGGCGCGAGTTCCTTCTGCAGGTCCTCGGCCAGCCGCACGATCTCCTCGTTCAGCGTGTCCTTGCCGAAGCGCAGGTCGTGGTAGGGGACCAGGTCTTCGAGGCGGTCCACGGCGAACGGCACGCGCACCGTGATGCTGACCGCGCCGACCTGCAGGACCTTGACGCTGCGGTCCAGGCGCACGGCGCCGTGGGGGCCCAGGCGTTCGACGGGCGGCAGGCGCACGATCTGCGGCTTGTAGAAGAAGAGCTGGCGCGGCGCGTGCTTCGACGGATCGACCGAGAACTGCCCCGCCGGCTGGCCGAGCAGTTCGCGCACGGGCGCGCGCGCCATCTCGTACGCCACGTCGTACGCGTACAGGTAGACCACTTCGCCGCTGTAGCGAGCCACGCGTGGGACTCCGCGCCCTTGCCGACCGGCCTCAATCCAGCCCGTACAGTTCGCCGTACTTGTCCGAGAGGTGGTTCATCAGGTAGCGGTGGCTCAGCGACTCGCCCGTCACCGACGTGCAGAGCGCGTTCGAGCGGAAGCGCATGCCCTGCCGGTGGACCTTGCGGTTCAGCCACTGCTTGAGCGGTTTGAAGTCGCCGCGCCCGATCAGGTCGTCCAGCCCGCCCAGGTCGCGGTCGGCCGCGTGGCGGAACTGCGCCGCGTACAGGTTGCCCAGCGTGTACGTGGGGAAGTACCCGATGCCGCCGCCGCTCCAGTGGACGTCCTGCAGGCAGCCGCGCGCGTCGTCGGGCACCTTCAGGCCCAGCAGCTTGCGGAAACGTTCGTTCCACGCGCCGGGCACGTCCTGGGCTTCCAGGTC
>JAHCJK010000359.1 GCA_026184295.1 Planctomycetota bacterium | reverse complement strand
GCCCTCGCGAAGTCGCTCAAAGCGCTCGGACCTTACGAGCAACTGGAGTGCGTCAAAGCCCTGGGCGAGTCCGGCGATCCCGCCGCCGCGCCGGCCGTTCTCGAAGCCGCGCGCGCGCAGGACAAGGGCCAGGGCCGCAGCGATTGCATCCTCGCGCTGGAGAAACTGGGGAACGGCGCCATCGGTCCGCTGCTGGAAGGATTGAAGGACGCGCATCCGGGCGTGCGCTCGATCTCCGCCGGCGCGCTGGGCGCGCTCGCTTTTCGCATGCGCGGGACCGACGCAGGCAAGGTGCCCGAGACCTTCGGCAAGGTCGTCGCGCCCATTGCAGCATTGCTGAAGGACGCGGAACCGGCCGTGCGCGGTTCCGCCGCGGACGCGCTGGGCAGCCTGCATCTGCCCGAGGCCGTCCCCGCGCTGCTGAACGCGCTCGGCGATCCGGACCCGGCGATGCAGGAGATCCTTCCGCGCGTGCTTTCCTATTTTCCGGCGGAGGCCGTCGATGCGCTGGTCGCGCTGCTGCGCCACGACGATTTTCCCGTGCGCCGTTCGGCGGCCGAGACCCTGGGCGAGATCGCGCTGCGCGGGCAGGGCGCCGTCGCGGTCGAATCGCCCGAAGGCCGGGCCATCGCCGAATGCGAACAGGGCCTGAAGCGCCGCAACGCCGAGTTCATCTCCGGCGCCTACCTGTATTACATCCGCAAGGGCCAGTCCGGCGCGGTCCTGTACCTCGTCGATACGCTGAACACCCTGGGCGACAAGCGCATGGCCGAGACCTACCTCAACTGCGGCAACGCGGACTTGGCCGAGGCCGCGAAGAACTGGGCCAAGGACAACGGGTATACGATCTCCGAACGCCACGCCGGCAGCGGGTACAAATGGGGCGGGAAGTGACGCGCGCGCGGCTGCCTCGCTGGGCCTCGTTTGCCGTTCTCGCCGCCGCCCTGGCGCACAATACCTGGCGAAGCTGGCTCTGCTGGGGCGACCTCGTCTCCGACTGCGGGCGCGACTTGGACATCGCGCTCGCGGTCCTGAAAGGCGTGCCGCTGTACGCGCAGGCCACGTACCTGTACGGGCCGCTCCCGCCGTTCCTCAACGCCGGGCTCTTTCTGCTCTTCGGCGTGCACGCGAACGTGCTGATGGCCGCGGGCTGGCTGAGCGCTCTCGCGGCGACGGCCCTGGTTTACCGCATCGTCAAGCTCTTCGCCGGCCGCTGGACGGCGACGTGGTGCGGCGTCGCGTTTCTGTATCTGTGCGCCTTCGGCCACTATTCGATGAACGCGATCTTCAACTGGATGCTGCCGTACACCTACGCCGCGACCTACGGGATGCTCTTCGCCGTCGCCAGCCTGTACTTCCTCTTAAAGCACATCCGTCGTCCGCGGCCCGTCCTCGTGTGGCTCTCGGCGCTCTGCGCGGCCGGCGCGGCGCTCTGCAAACTCGAAGCGCTGCTGCCGTGCTGCTCGCTGCACGCCCTGTACCTCGTGTTCCTGTGGCGCACGCGCGCCCCGAACTGGAAGGCCGCGGCGGGCGCCTACGCGGGCGCGCTGGTGCTGGTGCTGGGCGTGTACGGCTGGTTCTGGCACACGACGGGGCCCGCCCTTGCGACCGGAAACATCCTGCTGCGCGGAAACGTGACGGACGCGCCGAGGCATCGCGACATCCTGGGCCTGACCGATCCCGCGCGGGCCCTGGCCCTGGCCGGCGGCTCCTGCCTGGCTTTCGCGGCGGCGCTGCTGGCCGCGCGGCTCGCGGAGGCGCTGCGCGGCG
>JAHCJK010000358.1 GCA_026184295.1 Planctomycetota bacterium | reverse complement strand
GGCGGCGGCCAAGGCGGCGCTGGCGGGCAAATCGGCGGGCGCCGGGAGCGGCGCGCTTATAGGGGGATCGGCGATGAAGATCACGGCGGTGGTGGTGCTGGCCACGGCGGCGGCGACGGCGACGGTGGTCGCTCCGCGCCTGATGTCCCAGGAAGGCAACGGCGGCGGCCAGAAAGGTTCGGGCCTGGCGGGCTCCGGCCTGGCCGGCTCCGGCCTCTCCGGCGGCAGCAAGGGCGGCGCGACGAAGCCCGGCGGCGCGGGCAACGACCGCGCGGCCCTGGGTTCCATGGAATTCGGCCCCTCCGCCAACCGCCCCGTCGGCTGGCGCGGCGACGGCACGGGGCGCTACCCCGGCGCGACGCCGCCCGTGACCTGGGATCGCAAGCACTCCGGCGAATCCAAGAACATCCTCTGGGCCGCGCGGCTGCCGTCCATCGGGGCGAGCAGCCCCATCGTGGTCGGCGGGCGCATCTTCGTCACCTGCGAGACCCACGACCTGGTCTGCATCGAGAAGGCTTCGGGGCGCGTCCTGTGGATCAAGTCCGCGCCCGAGTTCGAAGGGCTGACCGAGGAAGAACGCAAGGCCTCGCCCGATTTCGACGCCAAGTGCGCGCCGCTTTCGGCGCAGCTTGAAAAGCTGAACGTGGACGCGGTGACGGCGCTCAACACCAACGGCGGCAAAGGCGCGGACGGCATCCTCCAGAAGCGCAAGGAGGTGCAGAAGCAGCTCCACGAGGCCATGAAGGCGATCGACAACAAAAAGTTCGACCGCTACTGGGCGCAGGGCATCTTCGGCTGGGCGGGGCAGACGCCCGTCAGCGACGGGAAGTACGTCTGCGCGTTCTACACCACCGGCGTGAGCGCCTGCTACGACCTGGACGGCAACCGCAAGTGGATCGCGCACGGGCGCGGCGGCGGCAGCGAGCACGGCAATTTCGCGAGCCCGATCCTGGTCGCGGGCAAGCTGGTCGTGTGGGCCAACGAGATGCGCGCGTACGATCTCGAGACCGGCAAGCTGGCCTGGAGCAACCCCGCCAAGGGCAGCAACACGTACGGCTCGATGTTCCGCGTCGATTGCGGCGGCGAACCGGTGGCGGCGTTCCAGTGCGGGTACTTCACGCGCATACGCGACGGCAAGGCGATCTGGGGCGAGAATATTTTCGGCGACTCGGTGGAGACGCCGGTCGTCGAGAACGGCATGATCTACGCCAACGTCGGCTACCCGCGCAACGCGGAAGGCCTGGGCTTCAAGGCCTTCAAGCTGCCCGCGAACACCGAGAGCGGCAAGCCCACGGCCGCGTGCACCTTCAAGACCGACTGGGCCGACGACGAAGTGCCCGTCGTGAAGGGCAAGTCGGACTTCGACCGCGGCTACGTCGCCTCGCCGCTGTACCACGAAGGCCTGGTCTACCGCATGACCGAAGGCGGCGGCCTGATCGTGAACGACGCGGCCACCGGCGCCGTCGCCTACCGCAAGGTCCTCCCGGTGAAGCCGATCACCAAGTACTGGGACTGGGCGGGGGCTTCGGTGAGTCCCACGTTTGCCGGCAAGTACATCTACCTGAGCGACAACCAGGGCGTGACCGTGGTGATCGAACCCGGCCGCCAGTACAAGGAAGTCGCCCGCAACGTGCTCGAAGATACCAGCGACGGCCGCAAGCAATCGCAGAACCTCGCGACCCCGTTCTTCGAAGGCACGCGCATGTACTACCGCGCCCCCGCCGTGCTGTACTGCATCGGAGAAAAATGATCTCGATTGACGATTTTCGATTGACGATTGACGATTGCGGGACGGAGACGCTTTGCGTAATGCGTAACTCGTAATGCGTAATGCGTAACT
>JAHCJK010000357.1 GCA_026184295.1 Planctomycetota bacterium | reverse complement strand
GGGCGTTGCCGGGCCGCCGCGCCCGCCGCCGGGGGCCATCGCGCCGCCCCCGTTTGCGTCCTTCGCCGCGCCGGTTTCCCCGCCGCCGGCCATCGCGGAGGCCGCCGCGTCCTCGGCGGCTTCCGTCGGCATCGGCGGGACGAGCACCTTGTCCTTCTCGGAAAGGCCGCTCAGGATCACGATGCGGCCGTTCGATTCCTTGCCCAGCGATACCACGCGCGTGACGGGGTCGCCGTCGGCGTTCGCCTGCACCGTCGCGTGCATGCCCACCGTCTTGACCGCATGGGCGGGGATCGCGATCACGTTCTTGAGCGTCTCGAGCGGGAATTCGACCACGGCGCGGAACCCGTCGCGCAGGCGCTCGGGGTCGGAGACCTTCAATTCCACCTCCACGTCGAAGACGCGCACGCCCGAGAGCCCCTTGTTCTTGATGTCCGCCTCGCTCAGCTTCGCGTTGCGGTCGCGCGCCCAGCCGTCGATCCAGGTCACTTCCGCGGGGTAGACCTTGCCGGCCAGCGTCTTCACCCGCACGCGCGCCTCGCTGCCTTCGCCGTTTTCGGTGCGCGGATGCAGAAAGCGCACGACCGATTCGGGCACCTGGGTGCGCACCTTCATCTTGTCGTAGCTGGGCAGGTCCACGGGGCTCATCCACGGCCCGACGTTGTCGCCGATCGAGACCTTCTTGTTCCCGTCCCACCCGACGGTGCGGTACACGACGATGCCGCCGTGCGGCGCCGTGCGCGTGCTTTCTTCGAGGTTCTTCTTGCGGCGCGCCAGCCGCCCGCGCAGGTTCTCGGCCTGGTACTGGCTGGCCCGCACCTGAAACGCGTTGTTGGTCATCTGCTGGTCGCGTTCGAGTTCCTTCAGCTTGTAGGCGGCCTCGGCGGTGTTGCGGTCGAGCGCGGCCTTGCGGCGTTCCTCGGAGGTCGCGCCGTCGAGGATGTCCGTCACGTCCAGCTTGGCGCGCGCGAGTTCGCACTCGGCGAGCTTCAGCGCCAGCTCCTTGGCTTCCACGTCGGCGCGGTTGGCGAAGCCGCGTTCGACCAGCGGCGCCAGCGCTTCGAAGTCGGCCTTGGCGGCGGCGACGCGCGCTTCGGCCCCGCGCAGCTTGTTGTCGGCTTCCTTCTTCTCGAGTTCGTCGGGCTTGTCGAGAATCTGTTTCTCCTTCAGGCGCGCCAGGTCCAGGCGGTCTTTCTCCGCCAGCATCGTGGTCTCCCACTGCTTGCGGTCGAGTTCCTGGGTCTGTTCGAGCTGCGCGAGGTTGCGTTCGGCGACGGCCAGTTCGTCCTGGATGATCTGGATGTCGTCCTCGATGCGGTCGGTCTCCACCGAGACGATCTTGTCGCCCTTGGCCACCCGCGTGCCTTCGGGCACCAGCCAGGCCACGCGTCCCCAGTCGGTAAACCCGATGGTCGTGACCTTGACCGGCTTCAGTTCCCCGTCCTCGCGGCAGACGACCTCAAAATCCGAACGTTCGACCTTCAGCCATTCGCCCGAGGCGCCCGGCTGGTCGGCGTGCACGGGCTCGCCGCGCAGCATCACCCAGCCTATGCCCGCCGCAGCCAGCAACCCGAAGCCAAGCAAGAGCATCCCCACGACGCCCAGTCGGGGGCGCATCGGCGCACGTTGGGTGGTTTCCGTCACGTTTTGCATGCTCTATTAAGGTTATTAACCAACCACTACGAGTAAGGGTGTAGTGATTCCTACTAAAATGATACTGGCGAGTTCCGTTTACTTCAACTTTCTATATTTTACGGAGTTCTATGAAGGAAAGGCACTAAGTGCGTGCGGAGGTCAGGAGCAGTGGTCCGTTTGTAGCGCCGGCAATCTTGCCGGCCGTGTCGCCGGCGT
>JAHCJK010000356.1 GCA_026184295.1 Planctomycetota bacterium | reverse complement strand
GGGACGATGTTGGGATGCTCGATCTGCCCGGTCACCTGGGCTTCGACGACGAAGCGGATCGCGTCTTCCTGGCGCGGCTGGAGCGTGCGGACGAGCTTCAGCGCCACCATGCGGTCGAGGTCCACCTGCCGCGCGCGGTAGACGATGCCCATCCCGCCGCGCCCGATCACTTCCAGCAGCTCGTAGTTTTTCAGACGCCGCGGGAGGACTTCCGTGTCGTCGCCCACCGCCGGCCCGATGCGCGAACCCGGCCGGCGCTCGTCGCGCGGCGTAGCCTTCGCGTTCAGGTCCGCGGTCTCGCCGGTCTCGCGGGCCTCGGGGCTTACCTCTTCGACGGGCGGAATCGGAGCTTTGCAGTGCGAACACACGGGCTTGGGATCGCCGACGCGCAGGGCGGCAACCTTGCTGCAACTGGGACATGGCATGCGAACGATCATCGTTCTTCCAGCGTCCGGGCGGATACGAAGGGCCTGCTCCTCTATTATAGACGGCGCGCGCGCCTGGGTGTCCTAGAGAAGGCGTCGCACATGGCGCATCCTTAGATCGGGAGAGTGTAGAACCTTCCACCTATCCTACAACCCTTGACTGAACAAAGGGATAGTTGTGACCCTTTGGATATACACCTGCCCGGCTTGATTTACCGAAACGTTTCGGCTATATTGGTGTACGTAAGCAGACGAGATTATTCTTCGAACGCTAGAAACGTTTCGCTCAGGAGCCTCCCCGATGCCGACCGTCGATCCGACCGTTCACTTCCACCAGGCCGCGCTTCCGGCTGCGCTGCGCTGCGAGACCAAGCAGTACGACGTGGTCGTCGCGGGCGGCGGCATGTCCGGCGTCGGCGCGGCCATCACCGCCGCGCGGCACGGCGCGAAGGTCGCGCTGCTCCAGGACCGCCCCGTGCTGGGCGGCAACGGCAGCAAGGAAGTGCGCGTCTGGCTGCAAGGCGCGAGCGGCGGGGCGAACGCGCTCTGGTTCCGCGAGACCGGCCTGATGGAAGAGCTGCTGCTCGAGAACCAGTTCCGCAACCAGGACGGCAACGCCGAAGCCTGGGACACGGTGATCCTCGACCTCGTCCTGACCCAGAAGAACCTCGACCTGTACCTGAGCACCTCCGTGATGGACGTGAAGACGTCCGGCGGCAAGATCGAGAGCATCACCGCACTGACCCTGGCCAGCGAGCGGCTGACGACCTTCCAGGCGCCGTTCTTCATCGACTGCACCGGCGACGGGACGCTGGGCTACCTGGCCGGCGCGCCGTACATGACCGGGCGCGAGAGCAAGGCCGAGTTCAACGAGTCGCTGGCCCCCGAGGAACGCAAGACCTACACGCTGGGCGGCTCGATCCTCTTCCTGGCCAAGGACACGGGCAAGCCGGTGACCTTCCAGTCGCCCTCGTTCGCGCACAAATTCACGGCCAAGGACTTCCGCTGGGGGCGCAACCCGGTCCACGAATTCGACCGCATCAAGGGCGGCTTCTGGTGGATCGAGTGGGGCGGCACGCTCGACACGATCCACGACAACGAAGCGATCAAGGTGGAACTGCTCAAGATCGCCTACGGCATCTTCGATTACCTGAAGAACGACCCCGAGTGGAAGGAGAAGTACAAGCACTACGCGCTCGAATGGGTCGGCACGATCCCGGGTAAGCGCGAGTCCCGACGCTTCGTCGGCGAGCACATCCTGACGGAACAGGACGTGGTGGACCGCGCGGAGTTTCCCGACGGCGTGGCCTTTGGCGGCTGGAACCTGGACGACCACGCGCCGTTGGGTTTCTTCGACGACCACCATCCGCCCGCGACGCACACGCACATTCCGGGCGTCTACAACGTCCCGCTGCGCAGCCTGTATTCGAAGACGGTCCCGAACCTGCTCTTCGCCGGGCGCAACGTCAGCGCGACGCACGTGGCCCTGACCAGCGTCCGCGTGATGCTCACCTGCGCGCAGATGGGCGAAGCCGTGGGCGCCGCCGCAGCGCAGTGCGTCAAGGAAGGCTGCCTGCCGCGCGAGGTCGCGTCGAATCCCGAGAAGATCGCGCGCCTGCGCGAACGCCTGATGCGCGACGACCACTACATCGTCAACATGCGCCGGGCCGATCCCGCCGACGCGGCGCTCGGCAAAGGAACG
>JAHCJK010000355.1 GCA_026184295.1 Planctomycetota bacterium | reverse complement strand
GGGTCTGGCTAGACTTCCTGCATGCCGGCGATCTTCGAGCATCCGGTCGTCGTGGACGGCAGCGCCATCGACCGCTTCGGCCACGCGAACAACCTCGTCTACCTGCGCTGGCTGATGCAGGCGGCGGAGGCGCATTCGGCGGCGCAGGGCTGGCCGCTGGCCGCCTACGAACGCCTCGGCGCGGGCTGGTTCGTGCGCAAGCACGAGATCGAGTACCTGCGGCCGGCCCTGGCCGGCGACGCCCTGGTCGTCCGCACCTGGGTCGCGACGCTCGAGAAGGTCACCTCGCTGCGCCGGTACGAGATCCTGCGCCGCCCTGGCGGCGAGAAGCTCGCGGTGGCCAGCACCCACTGGGTCTTCGTGGATTTCGCGAAGCAGGCCGCGCGCCGCATCCCGCCCGAGGTCGGCGGATGCTTCGAGGTCGTTCCGGACTGAGCCGCGTCAGGTCGCGAGAAACTCGTCGGCATCCAGGCGGTCGAGCCAGTAGCGTTCGGGTTCCACGGGCGCGCCGACGAGCAGCACGCGCAGGTTCCAGTTTTCTTCGAAGAGCCGCCGGGCGTCGCCGCTCAGGCAGGGGTCGTCGATCAAATCCACCAATCCGTCGGCCTTGCGCCGCAGCACGATCATCTCGGAGGGTTCGGCCACGCGCACCGCGGCGGCGTACATCAGCAGCGCGCGGCGGCGGCGGTGCAGCGCGTCCCAGGCGCGGCCTTCCTTCTCCAGCGCCAGGCCGTCCATGCTGAGCAGGTCGCCCAGCACCTGGTAGCGGTGCGGGCGCAGGCTCTCGCCCGAGCGCAGCGCGGTCAGCAGGTCTTCTTCGCGGAGCTGCAGGACGAGTTCGTAGGGCAGATGCACGGAATTCCAGCAGACGGACTTCAGGTGCCCTTCCAGCCGCTCGTAGGGCATCTCCTCGCGCTCGGAGAAGAGCTTGCGCAGGACCTCCCCGAATTCTTCGATGATCCGCTGGATGAAGTCGTCTTGAATCGGCATGCGGTCCCCTTCCTGGTATAGTACCCTACGGGGGACGCGCGTCCAGACGGCGGCTTCTGCCGTAAAGACGGGGGCCGCTACGGACGATACCCCGATCGGGGAACTTCAACCGTTGGCGCGAGGCCGCTACCATTCCTTTCAGCTTCATCTCACCGGGGACCCCTGCGTCGCCCTTCCGCGCGTCGCTGCGGCAGACCGATGTCTTTCTGGTGTATTACCCGCGATCCGGGGGCTACTGGCTCCAGTCGGTCTTCGCGTCGGTCCTGATGAGGCGCGCCGAGGGCCCCGCGGCGCGCTTCGATTACGCCGAGGTCCAACGCTGGATTCCGAATCTCAGCAGCGCCTGCATTTTCGACAAGAAGCCGCTCGACGCGCACGCGGAGCGTCCGGATCCGCGCATCTTCAAAGCGCACGCGCCGCCCGACCCGGAGCTGAACCGGGTGATCCTGGTCGTCCGCGACCCGCGCGACGCTTTTCTCTCCTACTATTATTATCTGTGGGAGCGCGAACCGAAATTCAACCTCTCGGCCGACTACTTCGCCACGACGCAGGACAAGTGGCCGATGGACTGGAGCGCGTTCACCGAGGGATGGCTGAAGCTGGCCCGGCGGCGCGGGCACCTGCTGATCAAGTATGAGGAAATGATGGCCGAGCCGCTGCGCTGGTGCCGCGCGGCCCTGGACCATGCGGGCCTGCCCGCCACCGACGCCGAACTGCGTGCCGCAATCGACGTGTCCTGGCGCGAAAACCTGCGCCGCCGCTCCGACCTGTACGGCCAGTTGGTCGCGAAGGGTTTCAAGCCCAGGGATTTCCGGGACGACAGCGTCGGCGCCCACGCGCGGGTGTACAGCGAGCAGGCCGCCGCGGCGGTCGTGGAACGCCACCGCAAAGCGATGGAAGAACTCGGCTACGTCCCACCTCTGCCCAAGCGTTAAACCCGTGCCGGCCGCCTAGTCCGCCAGCCAGTCCGCCAGCGCCTGTTCGTCGGGCTTCTCCGCGAGGATGCTCAGCCGGGCCGACGCGCCCGCGGACTTGTACGCCGCCTCGGCCGGCGCGGTCTCGAAGACGCCGCGCGTATCGGCCAGGCGCAGGTCGCCGGGAGCGCAGAGCGCCGCGGCGGCGGGCAGGCCGCCCGCCAGGCGCAGCCCGGGCG
>JAHCJK010000354.1 GCA_026184295.1 Planctomycetota bacterium | reverse complement strand
AAGAGGCCGGCGTCGAAATCCTCTTTCACGCCTGGCTGCTGGACGCGCGCGTTAGCGACGGGCGCATCCACGAGGTCCGCGTGCAGACCAAGGGCGGCATCGAGACCGTGCGCGCGACCCACTTCGTCGATGCGACCGGCGACGCCGATCTCGCGGCCGCGAGCGGCGTCGCGTTCGACGTCGGGCGACCGGAGGACGGACTCTGCCAGCCCTGCACGCTGATGTTCCGCATGGCCGGCGTGGAGACGGAGTCGCTTCTTAAAGGAGGCCTGGGCGAGGCGCGGCGGCGGGTCAGCGAACGCTTCGACGCCGCGCGGCAGGCGGGCAGCCTGGAGTATCCCTACAAGACCTGGGTGCAGTTCTACGAATACCCGCGGGCGAACACGCTGCACTTCAACATGACGCGCGTCTGGCAGAAGTCGGGGATCGAGGCCCGGGCGTTTTCCGACGCCGAACGCGAAGGGCGCCGGCAGGCGCGCATCTTTACCGACTGGATCGCGCGCGAGACCCCGTGGTTCCGCCACGGGTACCTCGAGACGCTGGGCGCGCAGATCGGCGTGCGCGAGACCCGCCGCATCCGCGGGCGCTACCGCATGACGGCGGACGACATCCGGGCGGGCGCGCGCTTCGAGGACGGCATCGCGCGCAGCGGCTACTTCATCGACATCCACGATCCGAAGGGCGCTTCCGATCCGCACGCGGTCGCGGGCGGGCGCGGCGCGGTGAAGGCGGAGTTCAAGCCCAAGCGCTACTACGAGGTTCCCTTCCGCTGCCTGCAGCCCGAGGGCATGGAGAACCTGCTCGTCGCCTGCCGCGCGATCTCCACGACCTTCGAGGCCCACGCGGCCGTCCGGGTGATGGCCACCATGCACGCCGTGGGCGAAGCCGCGGGCCGCGCCGCGGCGCTGGCCCGGCGTACGAATACCGAGGTATCGAAGGTGAACGGCGCGGAACTTCGCGCGGAGATCGGCTATCTGGAGGACCGCCCCGTAGCGCGAGCGCCCGAGGACGCAGGCGTCACATAAAGGAGGCGCGCGGCGCGGGGGGCCGCGCGCGGAAAATTCAGGCGTCGGGGTTCTTGCCGCGCACGACTTCGGCGATGTTCTTGACCGTGCGGAACTTTTTCACCGAAAATTCGTCGTCGCCGAGCTGGATGCCGAAGACTTCCTCGAGGCCGATGACGATCTCCATGAGCTGCACGGATTCGAGGCCCCACTTCTGAATCAGGTCGTCCTCGGTGCCGATCTCCGGCGGCTTCATCTTCAGCATCAGGCGCTCGACGATCATGATTTTCAAACGTTCTTCCAACGGTTCGCCGGCCATAGGGGACTCCTCTCGGGTTGCAGCTCGTGTCTCAACTCCAGTCTCGCTCAAGATATAAACCGTACCAAGCCCGGCGAGCCACGACAATCCTAGATATGCCGCAAAGACATATGCTATACGCGCTTGACACAACCACGCACAACGTGTAGACGCTACTCATCGTTTTCTAGGCTCTGTTCTTTTTCGTCTCACGGTAACGGGACCCGAACGCCCATGGTCCAGATCAATTTTGCAACGCGCGAAGTGAACTGCAAAATCGTGTACTACGGTCCCGGACGCTGCGGCAAGACTACGAATCTTCAAGTGGTCCATGCCAAGGCGCCGACGAATTCGACCGGCGAACTGGTCTCCATCGCCACCGAAACCGACCGTACCCTCTATTTCGACTTCCTGCCGCTCGACCTCGGCACCGTCGCGGGCATGCGCACCAAATTCCAGCTCTACACGGTGCCCGGGCAGGTCTATTACGACGCGACGCGCAAGCTGGTGCTTCAGGGCTGCGACGGCATCGTCTTCGTGGCCGACTCGAACCCGGACATGATCAACGAGAACATCGAATCGCTCGAAAACCTGGCCAAGAACCTGAAAGAAAACGGCCTCGACATCAACGACATGCCGCTGGTTCTCCAGATCAACAAGCGCGACCTGCCCAACGCGATGCCCAGCGAAGAGATCAGTTCCAAGCTCAACCGCAACAACTGGCCCACGGTCGATGCCGTGGCCGTGAACGGCGACGGCGTCTTCCAGACGCTGAAGGTGATCTCGCAGCAGGTCATCCGCAAGCTGAACCGCGAGCAGGGCTACAGCGAAGACGGCGCCA
>JAHCJK010000353.1 GCA_026184295.1 Planctomycetota bacterium | reverse complement strand
AGCGCCAACGCGGCCGTCTGGCACCTGGACCGGCCGGTCAAGCGCCTGGTGGCACCGCGCGAACAGCTCGGCGATGCCTTTTTCGGAACCCCCGGCGCGTTGCTGGCCGTGCGCGAAAAGGACCTCGAAGCGATCGAAGGCCTGAAACCTGCGGTGCGCGTTTTGTGGAAAATGGAGTATGATCGCGACCGCTATTTCCTCGTCGAAGCGGACCCGGAACGCCCTCCCGAAGCGGGCCGGTTCAAGCGCGGCGGGCAAGGCCGGAATTCGGACGAGAGCGAGTGAGAAAGGACCAAGCATGGGCCAGGACATCAAGCGCGTCTTCATCACCGGCGGCACGGGGCTGATCGGCTCGTACCTCAGCCGCGTCCTGGTCGAAAAAGGCTACGAACTGATGCTCTTCGACGCCTACCTGAATTACATCTCGCCCTTCGTCAGCAACTACCAGCACTTCCTGAAGGAGCGCATGAAGGGGCTGCTGGACCACAAGCAGGTGCGCGTCGAACGCGGCGACATCCGCGTGCAGAAGCGCGTCCACCAGGTGATGACCGAGTGGAAGCCCGACGCCGTGATCCACCTCGCCGCGATCCCCAGCGCCAAGGAATCGACGCTCTATCCGACCGAGGCCCTGCAGATCAACGTGGACGGCACGCTCTCGATGCTGGAAGGCGTCAAGGCCTGCGGGAGCGTGAAGCGCTTCATCTTCACCAGTTCCAGCTTCGTCTACGGGCACTTCAAAAAGCCCGTGGCCGACGAGGAACATCCCACCGATCCCATCGACGTCTACGGCGGCACGAAGCTGACGGGCGAGATTCTCACCAAGTCCTACGCCAAGGGCCACGGTTTCGAATACGTGATCGTGCGCCCCTCGGCGGTCTACGGCTTCGGCGACTGCAACCGCCGCGTGACGCAGATCATGATCGAGAACGCGATGGCCGGGAAGCCGCTGATCCTGCACGACGGCGGGAACTCGATGATCGACTTCACCTACGTCACCGACGCGGCCGACGGCTTCGCGCGCTGCCTGGAAACGCCCGAGGCGGCCAACCAGACCTTCAACATCACCCGCGGCAACGCCCGCTCGATCAAGGAGTTCGCCGAGGTGGTGAAGCAGCACTTCCCGCAGGCGAAGCTGGAAAGCCGCCCGCCGGACGCGACCCGGCCCGAGCGCGGCACGCTGAGCATCGAGAAGGCGCGCGCGCTGTTGGGCTACCACCCGAAGGTGGACATCGAGCAGGGCGTGGCCGAGTACATTACCCTCTTGAAAGAGCGCGGCCCGAAGTAGAGGATAGCGCGCTGCCGGGAACCCAACCCCCTGAGGATGATGCCATGAAGACCGTGCTTTTCGCCCTGCTGGCGGGCGTGCTGTTGCTGCCGGCGACCTGCCGTTCCGAAGATGATGCCGATGCGCTGGTCAAGCAGCTCGGCGCGACCGATTTCGAGCAGCGCGAAGCTGCCGTGAAGAAGCTCCAGGCCCTGGGCCTCCAGGCGCAGAAGGCGCTGCAGGCCGCCGCCCAGAGCGACGACGCGGAGATCAAGAAGCGCGCCTCCGACCTGCTGGTGTACATCGACAACCTCGAGACCATCGACCTGCTGGACAACAACGGGTACTACCCACTGCGCGTGGGCAGCACCTGGCAGTATTCCGCCGGCGGGATGATCCTGACCAACAAGGTGGACGGGTACGAGAAGGTCGGGGAGTTCTACTGCGCCAAGCTGACGACCTACAACAACGGGCAGCCGGTAGCCTTCGAGCACCTGACGGTGAAGAAGGACGGCGTGTACCGCTGCGCCTCCGCGGGCCAGCCCGTCACGCCCCCGGTCAAGGTGGTCTCGCTGCCGCCGAAGACGGGCGACGAATGGAAGATCAACTCGGTGATCTCGGGGCAGACCCTGACCGGGACGAGCAAGGTGGCCGAAGAGAAGGGCGTGAAGGTCCAGGCGGGCTCGTACGACACCGTCACGATCTCCTCCGGCGACCTGCAGGTTTCGGGCATCTCCATGACCCAGAAGATGTACCTCGCCAAGGACGTCGGCATGGTCAAGCAGGAGGTCAACATCAACGGCCAGGCGGTGGGCCTGGAACTGGTGAAGGTCAGCCTGACCGAACCGCACGCGAAGGCGCCGGCGGCCACCTCCGTGGGCACGGTCGGCCAGCCCGCCGAACGGGTTCCGGAAGCCGCG
>JAHCJK010000352.1 GCA_026184295.1 Planctomycetota bacterium | reverse complement strand
CCAAAACGCGACGTACAGCCCTTCGGAGTACGCATGCCGCACGGTCAGCAGCAGGCCTTCGCCCGCGGGCGGCTGGCAGCGCAGCGCCGCCAGCGCCAGCGCCTCGAAGCTCGGCACGCCGATCAGCGTCCGGCCGGCGCCCCAGGCCATCGCCTTGGCCGCGGCCAGTCCGATGCGCAAGCCCGTCCACGAACCCGGCCCCAACGAGACGGCCAGCGCGGAGAGATCGCCGATCTTTTTGCGGCTGAGCGCCAGGACTTCCTGAACCACGGGGCCAAGGGCCTGCCCGTGACGCGCGCCTTCCAGCACGCGCTTTTCCAGGATCAGGCCGCCGGGGCCCCACAGGGCCACCCCCAGCGTGCGGCCGGAGGTCTCGAATGCGAGCAACGGAGCTGTTGCAGAATCTGGCATGCGGGCCAGCTTAGCGGGCGCGTCCGATCTTGCATGCGTACTTCCGGGTCCGGAAGGATTTTCTGCCTCTCAAGCCGTTGCGAAGGCAGCGCTTGCCTCGGCGCCTTGCGGTTCCATGAGAAATCCGAATGGTACGGAATTTGTTTGGTTTTCTCCGGGGGTTCCTCCGTTCCGGAATTTCGGAACGGCTCTGGCATGCATTGCCGTTTGGAGACACGACCATGATTTCCCACACGCAGCCCTCCGGCGCGATCGACCTCCCGGCGCTGATCGACGTCGCGCGGCACATGGAACCGCTGCCGGTCTCGGTCACGCGCCTGGCCGGCATGGTGGCGGACGAACGCACGTCCATCGGCCAGTTCGTGGAAGTGATCCACTACGACCCGGGCCTGACCGCGCGCATCCTGCAGCTCGCCAACAGCGCGGCCAGCGCCAGCGTCCAGCCCGTCACGACCGTCAAGAACGCGGTCTCGCGCCTGGGCATGGGCGTGGTGCTCACCTTCGCCGTCGGAACGCAGGTGCGCCGCCGCCTCCGCCAGGGCATCCCCGAATTCGGCTACTCCGAAGGCGGCCTCTGGCATCATTCGCTGGCCTCGGCCCTCGGCGCCGAAATCCTCTCCGGGTATTGCAAGACCACCGTGCCGCCCGAGACCTTCACCACCGCGCTGCTGCACGACATCGGCAAACTGGTCCTCTGCCGCTACCTGCGCCCGGAAGTGCTCGACCTGTTGCGCCGCGCGCTGAGCGAAGGGCGCGCCGGCCATCTCGACGCGGAACGCGAGGTCCTGCAACTCCACCACGGCGAAGTGGGCGGCCTGATCGCGCAGCACTGGAACCTGCCCGATTCGATCGTCCAGGGCATCGTCCACCATCACACGCCGGAACTGGCCGAGTCGCCTTCGGTCTGCGCCGTCTACCTGGCCAACCGCGTCGCGCACGAGATCGGCGCCGGCACGAACAAGCACGAGACCGACGAAGCGCGCTTCGCGCGGGCGCTCGATTACATGGGCCTGACGCCCGCCGGTTTCGAGGCCGCCTGCAAGACCGCCGGCGAACGCCTGGACGAGGTCGTCAAGCGCTACGAGTAGCGCGCGGCCGCGCGCTGCTCTATAACCCGCGCATGACTTCTTCCGAAGCCTTCGGCGCCGCCTTCGTCTCGCTCGCGTCGCAGGCGCCCTTCGCCGAAGCCACCGTCACCTTCCGGGACGGCAGCCGGCTCTTCTTCTGCCACCGCGTGGGCGAACGCTGGGCCAAGGCGCTCGGCCAGGACGACGCCGCGACCGATCACGGCTTCGCCGGCGAGGCGCTCAAGGCGATGGCCCTCTTCCGCCTCAACGCGAAGCACCTGGACATCCAGTTTGCCGACGGCAGCCGCTGGGAACGCAAGCCGTAAGCGCATTCCCGATTTTTGATTTTCGATTCCCGATATCCTCTTTCGATTCCCACTTGGTTTGCGGAGCGACCATCGCCGGCGCGGCCAGCGCCGGCGGCGCCGTTGTAGCGCCGGCCTCTGGCCGGCCGTGTCGCCGGCGTCCCGCCGGCAGGCCGTTCTGTGTGATTTCGAGTTCAGGTCAGCAGAGTTGCGCGCGTGGCCGCGCGCCCGGGGCCGGCGAGACGCCGGCGATACGGCCGGCCGGAGGCCGGCGCTACGTCGCTGGCCGCGCTTGGAGCCGCGCATTCCAGGCGCGCTCGCATGCGTTGCGTGGGCAGCACAAGCTCGACCTTCAAGCACCAACCTTCTGCATACCCAAACAAGCAAGCAGGGAGGTGTTCTTGGTTCTTGGTTCTTGGTTCTTGGTT
>JAHCJK010000351.1 GCA_026184295.1 Planctomycetota bacterium | reverse complement strand
CGTCGGCGCGGAGACCTCGCTCGCGCAGACCGTCGCCGCCGTGGAACGCGCCATCGGCAGCAAGGCCCAGGCGCAGCGCCTGGCCGATGCCGTCAGCGCCGTCTTCGTGCCCGCCGTGCTCGTGCTCGCGGCGCTCACCGGCGCCGGGTGGTACTTCACGGGTCATACGATTGGGGAGGCCGCCCTCCCGGTGCTCAGCGTGCTGCTGATCGCGTGTCCCTGCGCGCTGGGGCTGGCCACGCCCACGGTGGTGATGGTGGTCTCGGGGCGCGCCGCGCACGAAGGCATCCTCTTACGCAATGCCGCCGCGCTGGAAAAAGCCGGGCAGATCGACGTGCTGCTCAGCGACAAGACCGGCACGCTGACCGAAGGCAAACCGCGCGTCGCGTGGCGCCGCGCGCTGCTCGATCCGCTGCCGGACGGCGCGTTCGCCGCGCTGGCCTCCGTGGAAGCGTTGAGCGAACACCCCGTCGCGCGCGCGGTGCGGACCTGGGCGCAGGAACAGGGCGCGCGCGAAGTCCCCGCGGAAAACTTTCAGTCTTTCGCCGGACGAGGCGTCTCCGCGCAGGCCGCGGGGCGTGCGGTCGCGGTCGGCAGCGTGTCCTTTATCCAGGAACGTATCCAGGAGCGCTCCGAAGGCTGGGACGCGAAGGAGGCCGCGGAACTTCCGCCGGCCTGCACCGCCGTCGCGGTGGCCTTGGACGGCCGTCCGGTGCTGCTGCTCGGCGTTGCGGATACCCTGCGCGCGGGCGCGGCCGAGGCCGTCCGCGCGCTGCGCGCCGAAGGCATCGAGGTGCGGATGGTCACGGGCGACCGCGCGCCGGCCGCGCAGGAGATCGCCCGGCAGGCCGGCATCGAGGCCGGGCACGTGCACGCCGAGATGACGCCGCGGGGCAAGCAGGAACTTGTCGAACGCTTTGCGAAGGACGGCAAGCGCGTTGGGTTCGTCGGCGACGGCATCAACGACGCCGCGGCCCTGGCGGCGGCCCACGCGAGCTTCGCGGTCGGGAGCGGCTCCGGCATCGCGATGCAGGCCGCCGACATCACGCTGAAAGTGCCCGATATCGCAAAGGTGCTCGAAAGCGTGCGGCTCGCCCGCGCCGCGCGCCGCACGATCGTCCAGAACCTCGGCTGGGCCTTCGGTTACAACGTGCTGATGATCCCGCTCGCCGCGTCCGGCCTGCTGAACCCGATGCTCGCCGCCGGCGCGATGGCGTTCTCGTCCGTCTCCGTCGTGCTGAACTCGCTGCGCCTGCGCGGCGCCGCCAGGCCCGCACCCGCACCCGCACCGTACCCGTTACCCGCGCCCGCGCCGCACCCTTTAAAGGAGCCCACGCCCATGAGCACCCCCGCGCAAGCCACCGCGACGATCCAGGTCGAAGGCATGAGCTGCGAGCACTGCGTGAAGATGGTGACGAAGACGCTGAAGGGCGTGCCCGGCGTCGCCGACGCCGAGGTGCAGTTGAAGCCCGGCCAGGCCAAGGTCACGTTCGACGCGTCCAAGACCAACGCGCAGAAACTCGCCGAAGCCATCACCGCCGCGGGCTACGACGCCAAGGTGTAGCGACCGGCCGTGCGGACCATCGGTCGCGCGAACGTCTTCCCCTGGCCAAAGCCTCCCCCTCCGTAACTCTCCCCGACCGGGAAGCACCTTTCCTTGTTCCATGCGTTACCCATGTCTCCGAACACCTGTTACCCATGTCCCCGGTCCATACAGTGGGGGAGGGCCGGGGTGGGGGGAGGCTCCCGGCCATGAATTGCCTACGGATGATTCAGCGCGCGCGGGCGGCGTGGATCGCTTCGCCCATGCGCACGAGTTTTCCGGCCATCGCGGGCTTGCTGGCGTGGAGTTCGACGGGTTCGTCCATCCACGCGCGCAGCACGTGAAAGACGGCCCGGTCGGCGCCCATCGCGGCGGGGCTGTCGAGCACGATCGCGTCGAGGTTCTTCGATTCCAGCTTCCGGCGGGCTTCCTTCACGCGCGCGCGCAGGCGCGCGGCCTCCGTGCGCCCCGAGCCCGTCTCGAGCGCGAAGCCGATCAGCACGAGGGGCTTCTTGCGCGCGCGCTTGCGGCGGCCGAGGTCTTTCAGGATGTCCACGGTGGGCTTGAGGCGAATCGCGAGGCCGGCCTGCGCCTTCTTGATCTTGATCGCGGAGACCTTCGCGGGCGTGAAGTCGGCGACGGCGGCGTTCATCAGCACCACGTCCGCGGCGGGCAGGGCGGCCAGGACGGCGCGGTGCATCTCGGCGC
>JAHCJK010000350.1 GCA_026184295.1 Planctomycetota bacterium | reverse complement strand
TGGTTTCCACCAGGCCCGCGGCCTTCAGTTCCGCGAGCTGCCAGGCGTGCCCGAGCCACGCCGCGATCGCGGTCTCGGTCTCCGGCTTCAGCTCCGGGTCTTCCAGCCGCCGCTTCAGGTACGCGCGCCCGTTCTTGACGATCGCCTGCAACCGGCTGAGCTGGTCGAGGGCCTCGCTGAAGACGGCCTCGCTCTTCGCGGGCGCCTTCTCGCCGGGTTCGCCCTCGTCGTGAAAGAGCTTGGTATAGCGGTGCAGCGCCGCCTGCGCGCCGGGCAGGTAAGCGTTGCCGAGCTGCTTCGCGCTCTCTTCGATTTCATGCGCGGTCTTGGGGTTCATGTTGCCGATGCCGATGCGCGCCACCTCCAGCGTCAGCTTTTCGAGCAGGTCCAGCCCGTCGAACTGCGCCTGAATCTTCTTGGCGAGCGCGGCCTTGTTGACGGTCTTGGGTTTGGCGGCTTCTTCGGCCTTCTTTTCGGCGCGCGCGGCGAGTTTCTCGCGCTTGCCGGCGATGTCTTCGGGCACGGCGGCCTTGGTGAAGGAGGCCTTCTTCGTCACGTACGCGAACATCAGCCCCACGCAGTGCTTGCACGGAAACTGCCGGCTGGGGCACGAACACCGGTGCGTCGGCTGGTCCGGGCGGGCGAAGTCGCACGAACACTGGTACGGCTCTTTGCCGGAGCCCTGGCAGGCGCCGAAGAGAATGGTCTCGTCGGCATCGATATGCAGTTCTTTGAACTTGCCTTTGATCACCAGCCCGCGCCCGTTCTTGCTCGCCTCGGCGTTGGGCGCCGCGGATTCCACATAGCTTTCATCGATGGAGATCATGCAGGCCCCTCGGCGACTCGTTCAGATACGATGGCTTTCGCGTGCCTTGAGCCGGCACAGGGTTGGGAACGTAACGTCCAACTGTTAAGAGGATGTTAGTTTGCATGAAACCCTACGAGAGGTCAATAGTCCCGATGCAGGAACGATTCATCCATTGCGCAAGTTGCCGAGGCACGCGGTCCGCGGACGCGTAAGAAAGCCCGCGCAGACGCGCCTGCTCAAAATCGCACCGGTTGCTTTCAAAACTCGAAGTGGGCTTAATTTAACATTATCCTAACAGACGTCGCGCCGCGCGCTTGCTGCCGGGCGTGATCCCCTCGAAAGATTGGCCACGCTCTCAGGAAGTCGCGCCGGTTTGGATGATCTGGCACGCGGCATGCATTTTCGATTCAAGTCTTATCGCTCCTTCACCAAACGCTAGGCCCCCTGGGAAATGATCATGCATTTCGCGCTGAACGTGTCGGCTCTGGTTGCCTTGGTCTTCAGTTCCGCGATCGCGTGCGCGGCGGAAACACCTCCGCCTTCAAGCCCGCCCACGGCGCCCGCCCCGGCTACGGTTCCGGCCAAACCGGCCGCGAAGGTCGCGAAGGAACTCGTGCCGATGCCCGAGCTGACCAACGCCGCCGATCCTATGAAGAACCTGCCCATCGGCCCGACAAAAGTCAGCTTCACCGTCGAGAACCAGACGCGCCTGGAGATCTGGGACAACAAGTTCCTGCCCAACCGCCGCCAGTACAGCAACGGCGTCACCTACTTCCGCACGCGCCTTTCGATGGACTGGGACCTGCACAAGCACCTGCGCCTCTTCGCCCAGGGACAGGACGCGCGGAAGGACGGCGACCTCCGGAATCAGGGGCGCGCGAACGAGAATCCCCACGACCTGAACGAACTCTACCTCGACCTGCGCAAGCTCTTCGACGAGGACCTGACCATCCGCGTCGGCCGGCAGCCGCTGGTCTACGGCGCGCAGCGTCTGGTGGGCTCCTTCGAATGGTCGAACGTCGGCCGCCGCTTCGACGCGGTGCGCGTCTTCTGGAACAGCAAGGACAAGCACTGGTCCGCCGACGCCTTCGCGAGCAAGGTCGTCGTCACCAACCCGGAAGAAGTGGACGAAGGGCACCCGACCGAGGAATTCTACGGGCTCTACCTGGTCAACCGCAGCGTGAAGAAGCACGCCTTCGAGTTCTACGGGTTCTACCGGACCGACGACAACGGGCGCACGATGGACGAGCTGCGCCGCCGCGGCGACCTCGGCATCGGCACGCTGGGCGGGCGCGTGTACGGCAAGGACTTGCTCGGCGGACTGGACTACGAGGTCGAAGGGGCCGGGCAGTTCGGCGAAGTGGCCGAGGCGAGCCACCGCGCGGGCGCGGTGCACGCGGAGGCCGGCTGGACCTTCAAGCCCAAGTGGAAGCCGCGCGTCATGGCCGAATTCAATTACGCCTCGGGCGACGACGATCCCACCGACGGCCGCTCCGGCGCCTTTAACAAT
>JAHCJK010000035.1 GCA_026184295.1 Planctomycetota bacterium | reverse complement strand
GAAGCGCTGTACCACAGGCGGCTCCCCGCCTGTTTTTTTTTGCCCGCGGCTAGGGCATCAGGCGACGGAGGGGTTCCGCCCAGCACGCGTCCCCGTAGCACGCGTAGACGCGCACCACACTGGCCGCCGAGAGGCCGAAATACATAAGCCCCAGCCCGTAGCACCGCACGAACCGCGCCCAAACGCCGTGCGCCGGCCAGGCCTGCGAAGTCTTCCAGTACCGGGCCAGCTTGGACCATCCCCAGGCGCCCACGACCAGCGACGACGCCACGAGCATCACGTCCGGCACCGCGGCGGCGCGCCCCAAATGAAAAGGGAGCAGCGCGGCCGAGAGGCTCGCCATCAGCCCGCAGAAAAATAGCGCGAAGCCTTCGCGGCGCAGGGCGATCCGCGCGGGGTCGCATTCCTCCAGTTCCTCGATGCCGACGGGCAGCAGGTGCCAGACGAACTGGCTTGCGAAGAGGTTCATGGCGAAGAACAGGGTTTCCAGGAACAGCAGGCGCACGGCGAAACCGTAGCCGCTGACGAAGCCCGCCAGGACGGCCAGCGGCAGGGCCATCGCCAGTGACACAAGGATTGCGTAGCCGGCCGTGAAGCGGAACCACCCGGCCGAACGCCAGCGCTTCAGGCGGGCCAGTTTGCATTCGCCGCTTTCGGAAAAGACGTGGAAGTAGCCGCCCAGGGCCATGCGCGTCCCCTGCTCGCCTGAGGAACAAGGGTATCTTACGCGCGGGATCGCAGGGCTTTCAAGGGGCCAGGCCGTTCAGCAGTGCAGCGGGACCAGGGTCACGCGCGCGGCGTCGCAGGCCTTCTGGATCTCGTCGCGCAGCTCGTCCGACGGAAACGCCAGTTCGCCGTTCGCGCCGGCGCCGGCGAGCAGGCTCCAGCGGACGCGCTCGCCCGCGGGCAGGTCGCGAAGGGCCAGCCGGAGATCGTGGAGGCTCAGGCCGCGGTCCGGCCCCGCCACGGCTTCGGCCGAAGGCCCTTTTACAAAGCCCTTTCGCAGCGCGAAGCGCCACGCGCCGTCCTCCATCCAACTGAACAGCGCGTAGCCTTCGGCGGAGACCTGCGCGGGCGCGGGCGCCGCGGGCTCGGCGATCTCCGCGATGGGCGCGGACTGGGCGCGCACGGGCGGCTCGCCAGGGCGGGGCGCCGTGAGCGGCAGGACGGCGGCGAAGAGCACGGGAACGAGCAGGTCGCGCATCGGTCTTCCTCCGAAAAGGGGCGCGCGGCGCGCCAAGGTGGACTGGCAATGCCCCGCGACGGTCTTAGGCTGTTCCTCTATACCTCGAACCGTTGCTCGCATCGGTAACGCCTTTGTAACGACCGCCTGCCAGCAGGCATCGAAAGGGGATACGCTATGCGCGAACTGCGCGTCGGCATCGTGGGCTACGGCTGGGTCGCCGGAGCCCACATCACGTCGTTCCACGAGATTCCCGGGGTGAAGGTGGCCGCGGTCTGTTCGCGCCGGCCGCTCAGCGCCGCGGAACTGACCCGGAAGCACGGCACGCCGATCCGCGTCTACTCCGACTTCAAGGAGATGTGCGCGCGCAAGGATCTCGACATCATCTCCGTCTGCACGCAGCACCCGTTCCATCCGGAACAGGTGGAAATCGCCGCGCGGGCCGGCAAACATCTGGTCATCGAAAAGCCCGTCGCCATCGACGCCAAGGGCGTGGACCGCGTCGAACGCGCCGTGAGCAAGGCGAAGGTGAAGGCCTGCGTCTGCTTCGAGGTGAAGGTGATCGGCGCGTTCAAGGCCTACCGCGACCTGATCGACCGCGGGCTGCTGGGCGCGATCCACTACGGCGAGGCCGACTACTACCACGGCATCGGGCCCTGGTACGGTCAGTACGGCTGGAACGTGAAGAAGGCGATGGGCGGCAGCTCGCTGCTCACCGCCGGCTGCCACGCGCTCGACGGGTTGCTGTGGCTGATGGACGCGCGCCCGGTGGAAGTGACGAGCTACGCGGCGCGCAGCAAGGCCGCGGCCTTCAAGCCCTACGAGTACCCGACGACCTCGACGACGATCATGAAGTTCTCCAACGGCGCGGTGGGCAAGACGGCGAGCGTGATCGACTGCATCCAGCCGTACCTCTTCAACGTCCACCTGGTCGGGTCGCGCGGGAGCGTCTGGAACGACAAGTTCCACACCGACCTCGTCAAGGGGCTCGACAAGAAGGGCTGGAGCACCCTGCACGCGCAGCTCGCCGACAGCGGCGACGTCGCGCACCATCCGTACAGGGAACTCTTCGAGGACTTCGTGGACGCCATCCGCAAGGACCGCGACCCGCGCTTCGGCTTCGACGACGCGATCTTCAGCCACCGCGTCTGCCTGGCGGCGGACAAGTCGGCCGCGACGGGAAAGAGCGTGCGGCTGTAGCGGCGTGAACGGCCATGTCCGACGAACCCTTCGCCGGAGACCCGCCGGTCTCGCCCCATGCGGAATGGCGCGGGCTCCTGTTCCTGCTGCTGGCGGCGGTGGGCGGCGGCGTGCTGGCGCTGGGACTTTCGGGCTGCTGGCAGGCCGCGCATGAACGCGAGGCCCTCGAGTTCGCCTTCACCTACCGACTGGCCGACGGCTCCGCGGAACTCTGGTACCCGCAGCCCCCGGTCGCGGACCCGCGCACGGCCTCGATCCTGGCCGGCGGCGGGATGCTCCTGGCGGGCCTGCTGCTGCGCACCCGCGTCTTCTCGTGGAAGGTCCTGTCGGCGGGCACGCTGACCATCGCGGTGCTGGCCTTTCTCCCCACCTGGATCGAGTACCGCAGCCGGACGGCCGGGCGCGTGCGCTTCGAACTCCCCAAGACCTGGAACGACCTCGACGCGCAGATCTTCGACGAACGCATGCAGGCCGACGTCTTCGCGCGCACGAACTGCGAGGTCTGGTACCTGCAGCGCAGCTACGCGACGCTGGACCTCTCGCTGCGCTTCCGTTCGCACCTGACGCCGCCGGCCTGCCTGCGCGCCAGCCGGAGCTTACACAAGCGCATCAAGGCCCTGCTGGCCCTGCAAGCCGAAGCGTGGGGGTTGAAAGACGGGGGGATCGAGCGCGAGGTCGTGCGCACCGGCGGGCCGCCGTAAGCGCCGCGCGTTTAGCTGTTGGCGAGCTGTTCCTGGAGCGCTTGGAAACTGTCCTGGAGTTGCTTGAGGCGGCGCTCTTCGCGTTCGATGCGTTCGGCCGGCGCCTTTTCCAGGCGCAACTCTTCCAGGCGTTCCGAGACGATCTGGAGCAGATCGGTCAAGATCTCGAGCGTCTCTTGTACCGATTCCATGGCTGACTTCCTGCCGTCCATGCCCCCCTCCTCCGAGCGTGGTACCGCAATTGAGCGGCCCATTTTAGGCCTTTCCTCGGAGCATTGCACTTTGTGTCATTTTTCGTATAAGATAATGAAATGTAACGCGTTGATTGTTCGAGTTCGACGTGGTTCGGCTGTTGGAAGAAGCAACGGGAAGCGGTCGCCGTTACCAAATGTACACGAGATTGCACAATGTGGTTACATTCTAGGCGCGCAACGGAAACAGCGGAGGAGTAATCGCGGGGATCAGTTCGACTGAACGGACTCGGTGGGTTCGGCGGTCTCGGCGACGGCTTTGATCGTCTCTTCGAGCAGCTTGCGGCGCCACTCTTCGCGCTCGATCCGTTCCACGTCGGCGCCTTCCTGACGCATGCGCTCCAGGCGCGTGGAGACCACCTGCCGGACGGTCTGCAGCATATCGAGGGTTTCGTGAACCGTAACCATGGCCATAGGCCTTTCTACACCTGAGATACGTTTTTTCGTCACCATCATTTTAAGGCCCTCTACTTATATTAACGGTTGAAGGGTTCGTTTCATTCATGCTTTTTGCACAAGATGCATTCCCCGCGCCGGATCCGAAGGCCGCGGGTTCCCCTCGCTTGCGCGACCTACCGGCTCCGGTATTCTCTCGCACTCCACTCCATTCCAGGATCGAAAGGACCGGACTCCATGGCCAAGAAGGCTTCCAAATCCAAGCGCGAAAAATGCATCCTGCTCTATTCGGGCGGGCTGGACACGAGCGTCATCGTGCACTGGCTCGACGCGAAGGGCTACGACGTCATCTGCGTGACCATCGACTGCGGGCAGCAGGAAGACATCCAGTTCGAGAAGAAGGCGATGGCCTCGGGCGCGAAGAAGTTCCTCATCAAGGACATCACCGAGGAGTTCGTGGTCAAGGGCGTCTTCCAGTGCATCCGCGCCGAAGCCACCTACGAAGGCCGCTACCTGCTCGGCACCAGCATCGCGCGCCCCTTCATGATCAAGGCGCTCTGCGATGTCGCCAAGGCCGAGGGCACGAACCTGATCGCGCACGGCGCGACGGGCAAGGGCAATGACCAGTGCCGCTTCGAACTGGCCGCCTACGCCCTGATCCCCGGCGCGCGCATCCTCGCGCCGTGGCGCATGCAGGAATTCCGCGACCTGATCCCCGGGCGCAAGGAAGCCATCGAGTACGCCGCGAAATACAAGATTCCGATCCAGGCCACGGCCAAGAAGCCCTGGTCCACCGACCCGAACGTCCAGCACCGCAGCCACGAGGCCGGCGAACTGGAAGATCCCTGGCACAAGCCGCGCGAGGAGATGTACCAGCTCGTCACGCCGCCCAGCCAGGCCCCCGACCGCGTGGAGACCGTCGAGATCGACTTCGAGCGCGGCTTCCCCGTGGCGCTGAACGGCAAGCGCATGAAGCCCGTGGACCTGCTCCACAAGCTCAACGAGATCGCCGGGCGCAACGGCGTCGGCGTCGTGGACATGGTCGAGAACCGCTTCGTGGGCATGAAGAGCCGCGGCGTGTACGAAGCCCCCGGCGCGACGGTGCTGTACGAAGCGCACCGCGACCTCGAAGGCCTGACGCTCGACCGCAAGGTCATGCTGATCCGCGACAGCCTGATCCCGCAGTATGCGCAGCTCGTCTACGACGGCTTCTGGTTCTCGCCCGCCAAGGAAGCGCTCGACGCGCTCGTCGAGAAGACCCAGGAGACCGTCACCGGAACCGTGCGCCTGGACCTGTACAAAGGTTCGATGCGCACGACCGGGCGCAAGTCGCCGTACTCGCTCTACGACGAATCGATTGCCACGATGGAAGCCGGCGGCAGCTACAACCAGGACGACGCGACGGGCTTCCTGCGCATCCAGGGCCTGCCCACGCGCATCCAGGCGAACCTGCGCCGCAAGATCGGCAAGCGGGGCGACTGATTCCTTATTCACCACGGAGGGCACAGAGATCACAGAGAACAACCAACGGAGCGTTAGTATTCCAAACGGGCCGTTCTCTGTGATCTCTGTGCCCTCTGTGGTGAAAGATAGACGTTCGAGGCACCCATGGCCCACGACTCCGAGATCGCCGCGCTGATCGAGACCGGCGCGCAGTTCCACGCGCGCGGCTGGTCGCTGGCGACGAGCAGCAACTACAGCATCCGGCTGAGCGCCGGTCCGCTGCGGCTGCTGATCACGGCCAGCGGGAAAGACAAGGGCCGGCTGACGCCCGCGGATTTCGTGATCGTCGGCGACGACGGCAAGGCCCTCGATCCCGCGCATCCCAGGCCCAGCGCCGAGACGCTCCTGCATGTCGTGGCCGCGAAGCGCGCGGAGGTCGGCGCGGTGCTGCATACGCATTCGGTCTGGAACACGCTGCTGAGCGACCGCCACGCCCGGGACGGCGCGCTGACCATCGCCGGCTTCGAGATGCTCAAGGCGCTGGACGGGGTGGCCACGCACGAGGCCAGCGTGCGCATCCCCATCTTCGAGAACACGCAGGATATCCCGGCGCTCGCGCGCGAAGTCTCCGCCGCGCTGGACGACCCCGCTCGGCCGCTTCGCCACGGCTACCTGATCCGCGGGCACGGGCTCTATACGTGGGGCCGCGATCTGGCCGAGGCGCGCCGCCACGTCGAAGGCCTGGAGTTCCTCTTCGAAGTCGTGGGCCGCGGGCGCTAACCGAATCCTCACGCGCCTCCCAACAATTCGCTTCCGTTTTCCGGATAATCGTGCCACGATACGCGCGCCAAAAACGTGGGGACCGCGGCATGGCCAGCATCTGGATTCAGGACGAGCAGCGCCGCCTCGAAGACGCCGGGGCCGTGCGCGCGTTTCTGGAACCCTACGGCATCTGGCACGAACGCTGGGACGTCGCGGGCCGCGTCGGCGCCGGCGCGACGGACGCGCAGATTCTGGACGCGTACGCGCCCGAGATCGAACGGCTGAAGGCGCGCGGCGGCTACCGGACGGCCGACGTGATTAACGTCACCCCGCAAACGCCCGGGCTCCAGGCGATGCTCGACAAGTTCAACAAGGAACACACGCACCGCGACGACGAAGTGCGCTTTATCGTCCACGGGCGCGGCATCTTTCACATTCACGGCAAGCCCGGGTCCGCGGACGAGAAGGTCTTTGCGATCCACGTCGAGGCCGGCGACCTGATCAACGTGCCCGCCGGCACGCGGCACTGGTTCGACCTCTGCGAAGACCGCGAGATTCGCGCGATCCGGCTCTTCGTCGATCCCGCCGGCTGGTCGCCCGAGTACGCCGAGGCGGGCGTGCACGCGAAGTACGAACCGATCTGCTTCGGCCCTTCTTACTTTCCCTCCGGCGGGCGGAGCGTGGCCCCTCTCCAGGTATAAGATTTCATGCCCATCTCGTTCGGCGGACAAGGCATTCTGCTCGACATCGAAGGCACCACGTCCTCGGTGCAGTTCGTCTACGAGGTCCTCTTCCCGTACGTTCGCGCGCACTTGGACGAGTTCATCGAGAAATCCTGGAAGCGCGAGGGCGCGATTTGCGCGCGCGAACTGATCGCGAAGGACGCGGGCGCGGAGTCCTTCCCGAAATGGTGCGGGCACCTGCTGATGGCCGAGCGCCAGAAGAAGCTCGCGGCCGAAGTGATCCGCCTCATGGACGCCGATTCGAAAAGCACCGGCCTGAAGGCGCTGCAAGGGTTGATCTCGAAGGAAGGCTACGCCTCCGGGGCGTTGCGCGCGCACGTCTACCCCGACGTGCCCGAGGCCTTCAAGCGCTGGAAGGACGCCGGGAAAGCCGTGCGCATCTTCTCGAGCGGGAGCATCACCGCGCAGCAGGAACTCTTCGAACACACCGAGGCCGGGAACCTGCGCCCGTTCCTGAGCGGCCACTACGACACGACCACCGGGCCCAAGCGCGAGGCCGAGAGCTACCGCAAGATCGCCGCCGCCTGGGAACTGGCGCCGCGGGAGATTCTCTTCGTCAGCGACGTACCTGCGGAACTCGACGCCGCCTGCGCGGCCGGTATGCAGACGGCGCTCTCGGTGCGGCCCGGCAACGCCGCGCTGCCCGAGGGCGTGACGCATCCGCGCATCGCGAGCTTTGACGAGATCGAACTTACCTAGGCCTATTGGTTTTTCGAGAAACTCAGACGACCTTCGGCTTGCGCAGGGCGGGCGGGACGAACTCCAGGTCGCTGGCTTCCTGCACCGCGATGCGGATCTGGAACTCGAGGACCTCGCGCGGGACCGGGTTCTGGTAATCGGTCAGGCATTCCTTCAGCGCGTCGAGCGGCGCCTGCCCGCTCGTGCGCACCTGCCGGTAGATCTTCACCGAAAGCGCCTCGGCCGCGCCCGGCGTCAGCAGGTTCGGGATCATCGGCTCCAGGTTCGCGAATTCCTTCTCGTCGATCGCGACGCCGCGCTTCTTGCAGAGCGCGCGGATGAGCCGGAAGCCTTCGTCGGCGGTGGTAGTGGGGAAGAGCGGAATCTTGACGTCCACGCGGCCGGGGCGCTTCAGGTCCACCTCGATCAGGTCCGGGCGGCTGCTGGCCAGCACCCACATGATCTTGCCGCGGTTGGAGGTCTTGCTCATCTCTTCGGCCATCATCGAATAGATGCGCCCGCCGACGCCGCTGTCGCTCCCGCCGCCGTCGCGGCGGCCGAGCGCCTGGTCGGCCTCGTCGATAAAGACCAGGCAGCGCCCGAGCGCGGAGAGCAGGCGGAAGATCTTCTCGAGGTTGCCCTCGCTGCTCCCGACCCATTTGTCGCGGAAGTTCTTCAGCTTCACGACCGGCACGGCGGCCTCGCCGGCCAGGCATTCGACCATGTACGTCTTGCCGGTGCCGACGGGCCCGCAGAGCAGGTAGCCCATGGGCAGCGCCTGCAGGTCGTTCTTCTGCCACAGCGCGATGTCCTGCCGCAGCCAGGCCTTGATCTTTTCCTGGCCGTACAGGTCGTCGAGCGACTTGGACGATTCGATAAAATCGATCAGCCCGTTGCAGTCCTTCTCGACGAGCTGCTTCTTGAGCTGCACCAGGTCGCCGGGGGCGAGCGATTCCTTGCCGTACTCCTTGGTCTTGAGCAGGGACTCGATGGAACTGAGGGTCGCGCCGGCGAGCTGCGCGGCGGGCGCTTCGAACGCGCCGCCGTAGGCCTTCAGCGCCGTGCCGTACTGCGGCTGCATGATGGCGAAGCCGCGCTGCAGTTCGGTGGGCGGCGGCAGCGGAATCTTGAGGCTCGAGGCGCGCGGGTTGTTGACGATCAGCGGGTGCAGGTCGTTCAGGTTCTCGGCGATCAGGAAGGTCGCGAGCGAATGCTCCGAGAGCAGCGAGTCGGCGGCCCATTCGCGGATCAGCAGCGCCATCGCGTTCAAGTCGTAGCTCAGGCCGCCCTGGAACATCGGGGCCACCAGATGCGCGGCCTTGATGACGCAGGCCACCTGCGAACGCCCGCCCTTCAGCCGGCCCAGGTTCGCGACGTAGCGGAAGTAATGCGTCAGCGTATCCACGGCCTGGCGCGGGGCCTTGGGCAGCTCGTTGTTTTCCTTGAAGTGCGGCCACTGCGTGAAGATCTCGCCGCCCTTTTCGACGCGGATGCCGTTGCCGATGTCGTAGCTCAGGATCACGTCGAAGCGCGGCAGCAGCACTTTAAGGAGGAAGTCGGTCAGGCTGCCGAGCACGGCCTTGCCGCCGAGCGGCAGGACCATGCGGTCGTCCACGTTGCCGTAGAGCACGAACTGGCTGGTCGCGCCGCTTTCGTAGAGTTCGATCAGGTCGCCGGCCCACGCGGGCAGGTCCTGCATTCCGGGCATGGCGGAAGCGCGCGCGGGATCGATGGGCGCGGCGGGCTTGATAGGACTCGGATCGGCCATGGGCGGAACGCGGGACCCCGGATGCGGCCGGCGCGCCGGCTCAGTTGGCTTCCTTCACGGGCCCCATGGTCTTGGCCGATTCCGAACTGGCCGGCGTGACCGCGGGCGACTGCACCGCCGGAGCGGCCGAGGCGGGCAGCGCGATGCCTTCCTTGGCGGCGAAATCGGCCAGCGCCTGGTCGGCCAGCGCTTCCTGTTCGGCTTCCTTGATGTTCACTTCGGCCATGTCCATGCTGTCGCGGGCGACGCGCGCGCGCCCGGCGGCCTTGTTGCGTTCCTCTTCGACCATCTCGTGCAGGCGGTTGAGCGTGTCGCCGCTGCCGCCGATCTCGGAGATCATCCCCGAGGCCATCTCGGTCAGCTCGGCCATCGCCTGCTTGACCTTCATGTCGTCGATGCTCTGCTTCAGCGCCTCGATCTTGGCCTTGGCCGCGCCGATGGCGACGTCGCGGGCCTTGATCAGGTCCTTGTAGGTCTTCTCGGCGGACTCGAGCTGCGTGCGGTTCTCGCCCAGTTCGCGGGTGACGGTCTGGAGTCTCAGGGCGTACTGGCCGGCGGCGGCCTTGTTGCCGGCCTTCAGGTGGGCGGTGGTCTTGGCGCGCAGGTCGCGCTCCTCGGCTTCCAGCTTCTTGATCTGGGTCATCAGGCGTTCGCACAACCCGGCGTGGCTGGCCAGGCCCTGGTTGTACTTGGCGATCTGTTCGCGGAGGTTTTCCTTCTCGACTTCGAGCAGCGCTTCGGGATTGCGGCGTTCCATCCCGCTGATAAAGAGGCCGAAGAAGCCCCGGATCAGGTTTCCAAGTCGCTTAAACATGGTTCCTCCACGGCCGGTAGGGCCCTTGCGCGCGCCCGGAATGACGCCCCTGGACTGCTCGTTCGAACGGCCCCGATCTTATAAGAAGACCGGGCATTCCTCATGTTCAATTTCCATTTCGGATAGGCCGCCTCCCGCGGGCCCGGCAGGCCGGCTCCGCTGCACCCGTGGGGACCGGCGGCCTTCGCGTCCGAGCATGCAATAGGCAAATCCGTACATTTCTTTCACTTGATACAGGCTGGGGGCGGAAATATCGCCTGAAAAATGCCGCCTTCGCCTGGGCGGACGCATAGCGCGTTCTCTTGTTTTGGACTATGGTTATGGTAAGAATCCAGCCTGCGCGGAGCGGTGTCCGAGTGGCCGAAGGAGCACGCTTGGAAAGCGTGTAGGCGGGTTAAACCGTCTCGAGGGTTCGAATCCCTCCCGCTCCGCCATTCCATTTCTCATATTCACCTGTCTGTATCTGATTTTCCTGCTTGATTTGCCCCTGTTTCAGGCGAAAGCAAGAGCGCATGCGTCCCTTGGCCTGGTTCGTTGGCAGCCCGCTTCGCTTTTTTACAACTCTTTGCGCGTTGGCCGCGATCCCCACCCTGCTGATCGGCCACCTTGCCAGCGAGAAGCTCGCGCGCCAGGTCGATCAGCGCGTCCGCAGCAGCGGCATGCAGCTCGCGGACCTCGCCTCCATCCTGATCCAGCAGCACTTCGAGTCCACCACGAACTTCCTGCAGGGCTACGCGGGGCGGTACAACTTCCGCGAGGCCGTGAAGCGCCGCGATTTCGATTCGATCCACAAGCATCTGGTCCAGGCGCAGGAGATCAACAAGGACCTGGCCTTCGTGAACCTGTTCGACAAGGACGGGACCCTGCGGTCTTCGACGCCGGAGCTTCCGCAATTTTACGGGAAGAGTTTTGCCGGGCGCGAGTGGTACCAGGGGGTCAGCCACGGGTGGAAGCCGTACGTCTCGGACGTCTTTCAGACCCTGGTGGAGCCGCACAAGCTGGTGGTGGCGGTGGCCGTGCCGATCGTGAGCGAGGAAGGGGAAGTGCTCGGCATTCTCACCGCGGCGCATACGGTCGAGACGATCTCCCGCTGGATGCGGCGGGTGCAGGCGGAGGGGCAATGGACGATCACCATCGCCGACCGCCACGCGCGGCGCGCCGCGCACCCCGATCAGGAGGTGCTCGCCCAGGCCAGCGATCTTTCGGCGTACGAGGCCGCCGCGCGCGGCGCGCGCGGGGAGCGGGGCAGCGGCGACTTCGAGTTTCATGGGCATCGGCTGGTCGCGGCCTACGCGCCCATCCCCCGGTTCGGCTGGTCCGCGGTGGTGGACCAGCCGCGACGCCTGCTGGAGGACGACCTCGACGCGGTGATGCGGCAGGTCTGGCTGCTGGCCGCGGTGACGATCGCGCTGGCCGCGCTCGCCAGCGCGTTCCTGGCCGTGCTGCTGCGGCGCATGATCGAGGCCGACCGCTTCTTCCATCTCTCCAGCGAGATGCTCTGCGTCGCCGACATGAAGGGCCTCTTCGTGCGGCTGAACGACGCCATGAGCCGCACGCTCGGATACGAGACCCGCGAACTGCTGGAAAAGCCCTTCCTCTCCTTCGTCCACCCCGAGGACGCGGCCTCCACCGCCGCCGCCACCGCGCAGCTTGCCGCCGGAAACCCGGTGAACGGGTTCGAGAACCGCTACCGCTGCAAGGACGGCTCGTACCGCTGGTTCCTGTGGAGCGCGATCCCGGACCGGGCGCGCGGGGAGATCATCGCCGTCGCGCGCGACATCACCGAGCGGCGCGAGGCCGAGGAGCGCCTGCGCGACCTCAACCAGGCCCTGGAAGCCCAGAGCGCGCGGCTGACCGCCGTCAACCAGGAACTCGAATCGTTCGCCTATTCGGTCTCGCACGATCTGCGCGCGCCGCTGCGCGGCATCGCCGGCTTCAGCCTGGCCTTGCAGGAAGACTGCGCGGGGCAACTGGGCGAGACCGCGCGCGGCTATCTGGAGCGCATCCGCACGGCCTCCAAGCGCATGGGCAGCCTGATCGACGACCTGCTCAACCTTTCGCGGGTGACCCGAAGGGAAATGCGGCGCGAACGGGTGAACCTGAGCGCCCTGGCGCAGGAGATCGTGAAAGACCTGAAGGCCGCGGAACCCGCGCGCGTGGTGGAATTCGTCTGCCAGCCCGACCTGTGGACCTGGGGCGATCCTCAGTTGCTGCGCATCGCGCTGGAAAACCTGCTGGGCAACGCCTGGAAATTTACCGCGCGGCATGCAACGGCCCGCCTGGAATTATCTGGACAAATCGGTACAGAAGGGGTTATGGAGTATACGGTTAAGGACGATGGCGCGGGGTTCGACATGACCTACGCCGGCAAGCTCTTCGGCGCCTTCCAGCGCCTGCACATGGAAGCGGATTTTCCAGGGACGGGGATTGGGCTCGCCACCGTGCACCGCGTGGTCCACCGCCACGGCGGCAAAATATGGGCGACGGGCGCCGTGGAACAGGGCGCCGCATTCCATTTCACCCTGGGGCAGGAGCAGTCATGAAGCGGACCATCCTTCTGGTGGAAGACAACCCCGACGACGTCGATCTGACCTTGCGGGCGCTCAAGAAGAACAAGATCGCCAACGAGGTCTTTATCGCGCGCGACGGGCAGGAGGCGCTGGACTACCTCTTCTGCCGCGGCGATCACGAACGGCGCGATCCCACGCTGCTGCCCACCATCACGCTCCTGGACATCAAGCTCCCCAAGGTGGACGGCCTGGAAGTCCTGCGGCGGGTCCGCGCCGAACCGCGCACCCGGCTCCTGCCGGTCGTGATGCTTACCTCTTCGAAGGAAGAGCGCGACGTCCTGGAAGGGTACTCGCTTGGAGCCAACAGCTACATCCAGAAGCCCGTGGACTTCGCGCAATTCATGGACGCCGTGGGCCAGTTGGGGCTCTATTGGCTGGTCCTGAACGTGACGCCGGAAACCACGGGCGCATGAGGTCATGGAAGATTTAAACGTCCTGCTGATCGAAGATTCCGCCATGGACGCGGAACTGGTCCTGCGCGAACTGCGCCGGTCCGGCTTCCAGTGCACGCACCGCCGCGTGGAGACCGAGGAGACCCTGCGCGGCAGCCTGGAAGGCTCCCAGTGGGACGTGGTCCTCTGCGATTACAACATGCCCCGGCTCAACGCGCCGCAGGCCCTGGGGGTCGTGCGGAACGCCGATCCGGACCTGCCCTTCATCGTGGTCTCGGGAAGCATCGGCGAGCACACGGCGGTCAACGCCATGCGCGCCGGGGCCCAGGACTACATCATGAAGGACAACATCACGCGGCTGGGCGAGGCCATCCGCCGCGAGGTCCGCGAGGCCCAGCGCCGGCGCGCCAACCGCAAGACCGAAGAAGACCTGCGCCTGAAGGAAGAGGAACTGCGCCAGTCGCAGAAACTGGAGGCCATCGGCCGGCTGGCCGGCGGCGTGGCGCACGACTTCAACAACCTGCTGACGGTGATCATCGGGCGCTCGAACCTGCTCGTCATGCACATGAAGGAGGACGACCCGGTCCGCAAGGAGATCGAGATCGTCCTGCAGGCCTCGTGGCGCGCCTCCGACCTCACCCGCCAGCTCCTCGCGTTCAGCCGCCAGCAGGTGCTCCAGCCCAAGCTGCTCGACTTGAACCGGGTCGTGAGCGACGCGGAGCGCATGCTGCAGCGCCTGATCGGGGAGGACATCGAGTTCGTCCTCGACCTGGAGGCCAACCTGGGCCGCGTGCTGGCGGACGAAGGCCAGCTCGGCCAGATCATCCTCAATTTCACCGTCAACGCCCGCGACGCGATGCCTTCCGGCGGCAAGCTGGTCCTGGGGACGCGCAACGTCCGGCTGGACGAGGCCCACGAGGGCGGCGTGTTGCCCGGCGAGTACGTCGTCCTGTTCGTGCGGGACACGGGCACGGGCATGTCGCCCGAGACGCAGAAACGGCTCTTCGAGCCCTTCTTTACGACCAAGGAGCCGGGCAAGGGCACCGGCCTGGGGCTCTCGGTCGTCTACGGAATCGTGAAGCAGAGCGGCGGTTCGGTGCAGGTGGAGAGCGAACTCGGCAAGGGCTCCGCCTTTTCGGTGTTTCTTCCCCGGGCCGAAGGCGAACCCGACGAGGAAAAGCGCGCGGATTCCACCGCGACTCCGGCCGGGCAGGAGACCGTCCTGCTGGTGGAAGACGACGACCAGGTGCGGGATCTGCTCGTCGAGAGCCTGCGGTCGTTCGGGTACCGGGTGCTGGCGGCGCCGTCGGGCGAACGCGCGATGGCCATCTGCGGCGCCGAGACCGCGCGGATCGACCTGCTCGTCACGGACCTGATCATGAGCAAAGTCAACGGGCTCGAACTGGCCGGCCAGATCAAGGCCGTGCGCCCGGGCATCCGCGTGCTCTACATCTCCGGCTTTACCGACCACGCGCTGCTGAGCGGCGGGGCCACGGACGGGACGAGCTTTCTGCAGAAGCCCTTCACGCCCGCGGCGCTGGCCCGGAAAATCCGCGAAGTCTTCGCCCCGGCCGATTCCTGAACGGCGGCGCGCCGGCCTTGCCGCCGGTCGCGCCCGCTTGGCCGCCTACTTCTTCTTCAGGATCGACGCGACGTAGGTGGCCACCGCGTCGTCGTGCCCCGCGGCCTTGTACTTCAGGAACTTGCCCGGGGTGGCGTTGAGGTACTCGCTGTCGTATTCGTAGCTGCGCCCGGCGACGAAGTTCAGATCGGCCGCGTTCCGCACTTCGTAGAGCAGGATGGTCTTGTTGTTCGTGTCCACGATGAACAGGTGCTCGTTGACCGGGCTGGTGCCCATCAGGGAGATGATGCCGGCCGTCGTCGCGCCGCCGTTGTCCGCGCGGGCTTCCGGGCCGCCGTGGGTGAAGGCCATCCAGCCGCACAGGACCAGCGCGCAGAGCGCGACGGTGGGCCAGAACCGGCTGGGATGCGAAACGCTTCGGGTCATGGGATGCTCCTTCTAGCTTGCGATTTCGGATGCACCGACACGAACCTTCGCGCCGGCGGCCACGTGGCCGCCCGCCTCGCACGCTGCTCGAGGTTCGGTGGGAGTCATCCGGACTTGCTGCGAGGGTATAGACGGAGGGCATTGCGCGATGTGACTTCAAAGCGCCGCGAGGCGTGAAATTCAGTGCGCAGGTGCGCTGCCGGGCCGCGCGAAAGCGCCCTAATGCACGAGGCGCTTGGCTCGTCCCATGACTAGGAACCTGGCACGTGGCGATACCTTGCAACGTCTTTAAAGAACGCGTCTTATGGGGCAATTAGGAGTGTGCCCCGGGACGCGTATGGGACGATACTACCTTTTAAGTGAAGGCGGAGGCGTTCGGGACATCCATAAGTTATCCCGAAACACGGATGTACGCTGTCCAAAGCCTTGCCAACATTTGTAAGAGTGTGTAAATTTAAGGGAAGCTATGCTCCTCAATGGATGGAAAGGACTGGTTCAGGCGTCGGCCGGCTTCGGCCTGCTGCTGCTCCTGAGCGGGTGCGCTGCGGATGCCAACCGCAGGCTGCCCGATCCCACGCCCATTGCCTACGACCGGCCGAGCTTGGTCAAGGTGATGGAAGAGATGGACGAACGGCGCTACGCCGTGACGAGCCTCGTCGTCCGCACCAACATCATTCTCCACGATCACGTCAAAGATAAGCACGTCGGCCTGAACGGCGTCTACCTGGGCGACAAGGAAGGCAACCTGCGCCTGCAGATCCGCTACAACGAAACGGCGATCATGGACCTGGCGATTCACGGCGAGGAAGTGGACCTGTGGCTGCCGCGCAAGAACCGCTTCTTTCGCGGCACCAAAAAGGACCTGCTCGCCGCCACCGAATGCGAACTCTCGCTGCTGGCCCACGCCGGCAACATGCCCGATCTCTTCTTCCCCCGCGCCTGGACGACCGAGGTCGCCAACGTCGATACGCAGCGCCGCGGCGGGTTCGAGCACGGCCACGAGGTCGTGAAGGTCTACGAGCGCCCGGGGATCAACTGGCGCTGCGTCCGGCAGGTCCACATCTCGATGGAACAGCCCGTGGCCGATCTGGTCGAAGTCTTCAGCCGCGCGGAAAAGTGCGTCGGGCGCATCAAGTACGAAGACTACCGCTTCCCCGGTCCCACGGCCGGCGAACTCAAGCGCACGCCGCCGTATCCGGGGCGCGTGACCCTGATTCCCGCCGACGAGAGCCGCAGCCTGGAGATGAACGTCGAAGAGCTGATTCCCAACACGCCCATCGACGACGAGAAGTTCCGGATCAAGCCGCCCGAGGACGTCAAGGTTCTCAATCTCGGCGAACAACTGGGCAGCGGCAAGAGTCTTTGGGAATAGGCGCCGCCGCCGTATTCCGTGCAGGATCGTAAGGACCACGCAAAACGCCGAACGCCGATTTTTCGACGTCCGGCCGGGTGAAACTTTTTGTCGAATCGCCTCGACCGTTTCATGGACCGCTGGGGGGCGGTGGTTTCCAAGCATCCGCGGCGCGTCCTGGCGGGCGCGGCGCTGGTCGGGCTGCTCTGCCTCCCGCCTTCCGCCTGGCTGCTCGCCCATCTCGACGCCAACATCTTCAACCAGGTCTCCGACGACCTGCCGCGCTTCCGCACCACCCGCGAACTGAGCGAAGACTTCGGCGGCGACGTCCTGATCACCGCCATTTCCATCACCGACGAGGCCAGGCACGACCCGGTCTGCGTCGAGGAACTGAAGGCCTTCGGCGACCTGCTCGCGAAGGAGTTCGCGAAGATCGGGCTCGGCCAGCCCCTGCCCGGCGTGGACGACAAGACGCCCGAGGAGCCCTGGCTGCGCCAGGTCGAATGCCGCATCGGCGAGGATTTGAAGAAGTCGCTGGTCAAGCTCGCCCAGGAACACCCCACCGCGGTCCTGGACGTCCGCGACGTCGAGCAGATCCGCAAGGCCTTCGAGCCCGGGGAACTGCGCGCGCGCCTGAAGACCTTCGCCGAGGAACGCCGCGGGGCGGACGCGATGAGCGTCGAATACCGCAAGCTCATGGCCGACCCGTTGAAGCTGTCGGACATCGCGGAAGACGCGCGCAAGCGCCGCGCGGGCGGGCAGGGCCTGCAGGTGGACGCCAACGCGGGCGGGTACGTCATCAGCCCCGACAACAGCATGCTGCTGGTGCTGGCGCGCCCGGTGGTCAGCCCCAACAAGATCGCCTTCGACAAGGCGCTGATGGCCGCCTGCAAGGACGCCGAGAACCGCGCGATCCAGGCCTTCCGCGCGCGCACGCCGGCGCCGAAGCTTTCCACGTCGCTGAAGGAGACGTTCACCGAATACGCGCCGGGCGAAAACGCCGCGCCCAGCCTCTCCGTCGGCTACACGGGCCTGCACGCGATCACGACCGAAAACGAGATGAGCCTGCGCTGGGACATCCTCTCGACGACGGCCAGTTCTGTGGTCGCGGTGCTCTGCCTCTTCCTGCTCGTCTACCGGCGCCTCTGGCTGGCCGTGGACATCGGCCTGACCATGGGGCTCGCGATCCTGGTCACGCTTACGCTGGCCTGGCTGCTGCACGGGCCGATCGGCGTGATGGGCGCGGGCTTTACCTGCGTGCTGCTGGGCATGGGCGTCGATTACGGCATCCACCTGTACACGACCTACCAGGCGCTGCGCATGGAAGCGCGGCTCGGGCCCGCCGAAGGCATCCACGAGACCATCCGCCGCTGCGGCTCCAGCGTCTTCGCCGCGAGCATGACCACGGTGGCCGCGTTTCTCGGCATCGCGACGACGCACTTCCGCGGGCTCGCGGAACTGGGCCTCCTCGCCGGCCTGGGCCTGCTGGTCTCGGCCGTGGCGATGGTCACGGTCTTTCCCGCGCTGCTGTCGCGCAGCGGGCAGGGCGAAGTGAAGGTCGCGGCGACGATCCGCCGCAGCACGGTGGTGCTGGGCAAATTCCACGGCAAGCGCAAGCGTGCGTGGATCGGGCTGCTGGCCGGCGTCCTGGCCGCCTCGGTGGCGCTGACCCTGATCGTCTTCGGGCCCGACCCTGGGCCGGACAGCATGCTGGGCGTGCGCTTCGACGCCGAGTTCGGCAACCTGCGCAGCCTGAACATCAAGGCCATCCCGCTGCGCTCGAAGATCGAGCAGCGTTTCGGGCGCGCCTTCGCCGACATCAACGTCGTCACCGAGGGGCCCGACGAGGCCTCCGCCTTCGCCGCCGCCGAGGAGGCCGCCGCGCGCCTGGCCCCCGAACTGGCCCAGGGCGACCTGCGCTATTCGGGCGGCATCTCCAATTACGTCCCCTCGCCGCGGCAGCAGAAGGCGGCGCTCGCCGCGCTCAAGTCGCTGGACGTGGCCGCGATGCGCCAGCGCTTTCTCGACGCCGCCCGCGAACTCTTCCCCAGGATCGAGCCGGAGGATTTCTTCGCCCAGTTTCTCGAGAACCTCGACAAGACCGGCAAGACCTTCGGGGACGCCAAACCGCTGACCCTCGCGGAGGTCCTCCAGGGCCCGCTCGGCCCGATGCTCTCGCTGTACGCGCGCATCGACGCCGGCCCGGAGGGCGGGCCGCGCGTGCGGCTGGTGAACAAGTACTTCCCCAAGGAGCTGGAATTCACCGAAGCCTGGGGCGAGGCCCTGGCCGAACGGCTGCAGGCGCCCGCGTCGGGCGGCGGGATGGTGCGGGTCACGTCCGGGCGCATGGTCGGCTTCGAACTCAAGCGCAGCCTGCTCTTCGACATGGAATGGATCTCGGCCGTGGTCGCCGCGGGCGTGGTGATCCTGCTGATCGTCTCGCTGCGTTCGTTCAAGCGCGCCGCGCTGGCCGCGGTGCCGCTGATCTTCTCGTTCCTCTTCGTGCTGGCGGGCGTGGTGGTCGCGCAGATCAACGATTGGGACTTCGCGATCAACTACGTCAACCTGATGATCTTCCCGATCCTGATCGGCTCGGGCATCGACTACGGCGTCTACATCGTCACCGACATCTACTCCTCGCGCCGCCCGGACCTCTTCCAGGTCGTCTCCGAGACCGGGCGCGGCGTGATCCTGTGCGGGCTGACGACGCTGGCGGGGTTCGGCTCGATGATCTGGGGCAGTTACACGGGGCTGATCTCGTTCGGCTGGGCGGCCAACCTCGGGTACGTCGGGGCGCTCTTCGGGGCCCTGGTGGTCCTGCCGGCGATCCTGTCCTACATCGGCATGGGCGTGCGCAAGGACGACTGAACCCAGTTGCATCCGCCGGAACTTCCTGCATCTTACGCACACCCGTAGACACGAAATCTTCGAATACCCGGCCTTGGGTGGCGTCCCATACCCTAAGGAGCCCGATATGACCTTGCGCGCGATCCTGCTGGCCCTCGTTTCCCTGGCGGCATGCCTCGGGGCCGGCGTTTCGGCCGCCGAGCCGCCCGAACCGGCCAAGACCGAGGAACCCAAAAAGGAAGAGAAGCCCGAGGAAGCGGGCGTCGAGAAGAAGCTGGAAGGCGCCGACGCCGAAGCGGCGCTGAAGGCCATCGGCGAGTACTTCGCCAAGACCCCGTGCCTGAAGGCGCGCGTGAAGCGCCTGGTCAAGGACGAACTCCTGGGCGACCAGATGACCGGCGGCTCGCTGGTCTTGCAGCGCCCGGACAAGATGTACGTCCGCATGGACGGCCCGCCGAACGCGCACCTCTTCCGCCAGCTCGACGGGACGATCTACCGCGAATTCAACATGGCCACCCGCAAGGTGACGGTCAAGGACTTCGGCAAGGCCCCCAAGAAGCTGGCGCTCCTGCGCGGCGCGATGACCGTGGACCTGGCGGTGCTCAAGGAATACTTCGACATCGCCGTCTACCGGACCTTCCAGGGCGCGGACAAGTCCGCGCTGCTGCGCCTGGTGCTGACGCCCTCGGCGGGCGCCAAGATCAGCCTGCCGTGGGAAAAGGTCGAAGCGAAGCTGAACGAAGGCGCGCCCTTCCTCAACTCGATCGCCTACCAGCCCAAGAAAGGCCACGGCGAACCGGTCTACGAAGAGTACGACGAGTTCAAGGTGCTCGAACAGATCGACGCGAAGGACTTCGTCGATGACCTGGTCGCCAAGAGCGCCAAGGTCGAAGAGAAGATCGCCGACGACGAGCCCGGCAACAAATAGCCTCCCGCTGAAAGCACTTTGTGTCCAAGGTCCAGGATAGCGGCGTGCCCGCTTGGGAGCACGTTGCTCAATCTTATTTGATTATTGGAAACACAAAACGAGCGCCAAACATTAATTAGAAGTAGGTTACTCCTAAACGAGCGCGCTATCTCCTTGTTGGCTAGGTTTTTGCAATAAATATCGTGTGCCGTCCCAAGGTCTGGACGGTGGAACATGTTAGGGCCGTACCAAAAGAATTAGTTGACGGCCCACCCTTGGTGCACTACAAAGTGCGTAACATAGTGCTTCGAAAGGGCATTACGCGAACCGCGGTACCTCCATGGCTGAAGAAACTCCAACCCTTGGCGCGCCTCCCCAGGTCCAGGACCGGTTCGGCCGGATTGCCGTTCAATTGGGATTTATATCTCACGAACAGTTGGAGGAAGCCGTCAGCGTGCAGCGGGCGGCGGCCAAGGCCGGCTTCCGCAAACGCCTGGGCGATATTCTGGTCAAGAAGGGCTACCTGACGCCCGACCAGGTCAAGCGCATCCTCAGCGGGCAGACCGCGGACACCAAGACCAACCGCATCGGCGATTACGACATCGTCTCCAAGCTGGGCGAAGGCGGCATGGGCGCCGTCTACAAGGCCCGCCAGCGCGGCATCGAACGGACCGTGGCCCTCAAGATTCTCTCCTCGAACCTCGCCAAGGACGCCGAATTCCGCGAACGCTTCATCCGCGAAGCCCGCGCGGTGGCGCGCCTGAACCACCCGAACATCGTGGCGGGCATCGACGTCGGGAGCGACCGCGGCGTCTACTTTTTCGCCATGGAGTACGTGGAGGGCGAGTCCCTGGGCGGGCGTCTGCACCGCAACGGCGGCAAACTGCCCGAAAAGGAAGCGCTGGAATTCACGCGGCAGGTCGCGCTGGCCCTGCATCACGCGCACACGCACGGCCTGCTGCACCGCGACGTGAAGCCCGAGAACATCCTGATCGACAAGGAAGGCCAGGCGAAGCTCGCCGACCTGGGGCTGGCGCGTTCGGCCCGCGTGGACGAGGACGCCAACCTGACCACCGCCGGCATGGCCGTCGGCACGCCGTATTACATCTCGCCCGAACAGGCGCGCGGCAAGTCGGACCTGACGCCGGGCACCGACCTGTATTCGCTGGGCGCGACGCTGTACCACCTGCTGACGGGCAAGCACGTCTTCGAAGGGCCCACCGGCGCGGTGATCATGGCCAAGCACGTCGCCGAGGCTCCGCCCGACCCGCGCGACGAGGCCCCCGAACTGAGCAAGGCCACCGCCCAGATCGTGACGCGCCTGCTGCAGAAGGATCCCAAGGACCGCTACAAGGACGGCCAGACCCTGGCCGACGAACTGAAGGCCGCGGCCGAGAAGGCCAGTTCCTCGCGGCAGCCCGCGGGCAAGGCGGCCCCCGCCAAGGGCCCGGGGCGCGACACGCCGCCCGCGATGGACGAGATCTCGCAGACTTCCTTCCGTGCCCCGCGCCTGACCCGCCGCCGCCGCGAGACCGACGTCACCGGCGGGCTGGTGGCCGCGCTGGGGCTCGTTGCCGGCCTAGCGATCCTGCTCGTGGTCCTGAACGGCGGCGGTTCGCGCACGTCCACGCAGCGCCCGCGCCCCGCGCCTCCGCCGCCGGCCGATTACGAGACGCCCGCGCGCCCGGCGCCCACCCAGCCGGCCAAGGCGCCGGCCAAGACCGAAGAGAAGACGCCCGACCCCAAGGCGCCCGCGCCTTCGGACGATCCCGTCGGCCTCCAGCCCAATCCGGACGCGATCGACGTCACCACGGCGAATCCCAGCGAGGCGCCCCGCCCGCGCGTGAAGGAACCGCGCAAGGTGGCCGAGGACCCGCAGGCCCTCGCCGATGCCCTGTTTGAAGGCCTGGCCACGCACCTGAAAGCCGAACGCTTCCAGGACGCGGTGAAGGCCATCGAGCAGTACCGCAAGGCCAACGGCGAGGCCGAGACGGCCGCGCTGGCCGAGACGGCTGTGGCGCTGGTGCGCCAGGTCTCGCAGATCCTGGCCACGGCGCGCGAGACGCTGGACGGCAAGCAGGTGCAGGTGGGCGATCAGAGCGGCGTCGCCTCGCGCGTGACCGAGACGGGCTTCGACCTGGCGGTCGGCAAGGGCGTGAGCATGAGCTTCAAGTGGGCCGACGTGCCCGCCGCCGCGCGCCTGGGCATTGCCGGGATCCAGGCCAAGAACGACAACCACGCGGAGCGCGGCTTCTACCTCTTCTACCAGGGCGACCTCGCGGGCGGCGCGGTGCTGCTGCGCGAGGCCCACACGCACGGCCAGATCGGCCTCACGCGCGCCTGGCGCAGGATGCTCGATTCGGTCAGCCCCGAAAAGACCGAGGCCAAGCCCGAGCCGAAGGCGGAACCCAAGGCCGACCCGCAGGCGGCCGCCAAGACCGAGGAGGCTCCCAAGGACGCCCCGAAGACGCCCGTGATCAAGTTCGAGAAGCCCAAGACCGCCGCGCAGCTCTTCAAGGGCAAGGTCCTCTCGCTCAGCGCGACGCCGGGCCACGTGGACATCGGCTACGACTTCACCGACCCCGAGCAGGCCAAGGACTTCACCGCCGATCCCGGCGACAAGTGGGAGATCAAGGACGGCGCGCTGCGTATGACCGGCGGCGGGCGCAACTACCAGCTCTTCGTGAACAAAGGGCGCTTCCTGGGCGGGCAGAACTTCCGCATCGTCGCCAAGATGACCTTCGAGGAAGTAAACGATCAGGCGGGCCTGGCCCTGCGCGACCGCGGGGACGCCGGCAACGGGCGCTTCATCTCGCTTTCCCTGGGCGGAAGCGGGGCCGGCGGCGGGAACTTCAACAACAACAACGGCCCCAACAACCGCGGCATCGGCATCCGCATGTCGGAGAATTCGGGCAACTCGAACATCCGCTACAACTGGTCGTACGACACGGGCAAGGACTACGTCTTCTCGCTGACGCGCGAAGGCGACAAGTGGTCCGCGCGCGAAGGCACCTGGGAGATCGACAACCGCAAGCGCAAGGACATCCCCGAGGAATGGTCCGGCCACGGGACGATCTACTCCCGCGGGACCAAGATCAAGATCACCGAACTCCACATCCAGGGCGTGCTCGATCCCGAATGGGTCAAGCAGGCCCTCGCCGAACTCGAGAAGTAGCCCGCCGTTCCTGCCCGAATCGAATCAACCGTTGGTGAAGAGCGGAAAGCCTTCCGCGTGGCTGCGCAGTTGCCGCGCGATCAGGCGCATGCCGCGCCCGCTGCTCCCCGGCGTGCAGCGCAGGCGAGGGATGCCGTTCTGCGCCAGCGCGGTGAGCAGTTCGCGCCAGGCGGCCGGATCGGGCTCGGCGGCGAGCGGCGCTTCCATGCGCAGGGCGGGCGGTTCGTCGAAGAGCGGCGTGGCGGCGCGCAGGAAATCGACGCGTTCGGCCAGGTCCTCGGCGCCGGGCCCGATGCGCAGGTCCAGTCCGCCGTAGCTGCCCAGCGCGTCCAGGTTCATGCCGTCGCGCGCGGCGTGGTCGCGGTCGCGCCGCCACAGCGCCGCGCCCGCGGCGGCCGGCGCGTCGGTGGTGAGCAGCAGGTTCATGCCGGTCTCCTGCCGCAGCGTGGAGACGGCGCTGTACAGGCTCGTGGCCAGCGCGGTCGCGGTCAGGCGCAGCGCGGGGCTCAGGCTCACGCGGTCGAACGGTTCGCCGATCAGATGCGCGGCGGCGTTCCACAGCCCCGCGGCGGCGACGGGCAGTTCGCGCCCTCGCGCGGCCGAGAAGCCCCAGTATTCCTCGCGTTCGCGGTGCGCCTGCGCGGCGAGCGTGGCCAGGTGCGCCAGGCGCACGGTGGCCTTGTGCGGATCGCGCAGGGCCTCGCGCAGCATCAGACCGCCCAGGTTCAGCGAGACCGCCGGGGCGCGGATGCCTTTGGGCGTGACGAGCGGGCTGAGCGGGCGCAGGAGCATGCCCAGTTCGGCGGCGTTGGCTCCGGCGGGGCGGGCCTTGGACGGATGTTCCAGCGCGCCGAGCACGCGCGCGAGTTCCGCGGCGCGCGTGGGATCGTCGGCGCGGACCCACAGCATCGCCGGCGGGGCCAGGAGCCAGGCGCGCAGGCGTTCGGCGGCGTCGGGCTTGAGCGGGTCGAGCGCGTTCGCGACCGTGGGCGCGTTCGTCTCTTCGGACGGGCGGCTGGGGTAAGGTTCGAGCCCCAGCAGGTTCGCCTGCGCGGCCGAGGCGACCTCGGGCGAATGCACCGCCTGGAGCCAGAAGGCCTCGAGCGCCGGGCCGGCGGCGGGCAGCGCCTTAAGCGCCGCGGCGGCCGCGTCGTAACGCGGGACGAGTTCGGTAAAGGAGGCCGCGATGCGCCGCGCGGCGTACGCGCGCGGGTCGAGCCCGCGGGCGCGCAGGGCCAGTTCGGCCAGCGCGTGGATCAGGGCGGGGGAGACGCGTTCGAGCCCCAGGGCCAGGATGCGCCGTTCGGCCTCGCGCGCGCATTCGCCGGCGGGGTCCTTGGCGATGCCCGAGCCGCGCAGGCTCTCGATCAGGCGGCGGCGGTCCCACGGCGAGCCTTCGCCCGCGGTGGTCCCGTCGCTGACGCGCAGGCGCCACAGGAACGAGGTCGCCGAGCGCGCATGGTCGGCGTAGGCCTCGGCCGTCTTCGCGTGCCCGGTCTCGCGCAGCAGCTTCAGGACCATCTCGCGCGCGTCGGCGGTGGCCGGGGCGGGCGGTTTTTCCTTGGCGAGAAAGGCGGCGGCCGCGCGGGCGATCTCGGTGCCGAACGCGAGCGCTTCGTCGCGCGAGGTCCGTTCGCCGCCCGACAACGCCGCGGCGCTGACCGAGGCGGCCAGGCGCCGGAGGTCGAAGGCCACCAGCCGGCCGTCGTGTTTGCGAATCGCGTCGGGCGCGGTCATGGTCCGTTCTTGAGGCCGCCGTTGCCGGGCTTCTTGGGCGGATCGGCGCGCGGGGGCTGGTTCTGGACGTGCTTCACCAGCTCCGCGGCCGTGGGCGCGCGGCCCTTCAGGAATTCCTCGAGCACGTCCATGAACTCGCTGACGTCCTTGAATTCCTTGTAGACCGAGGCGAAGCGGATGTACGCGACGTGGTGGAGCTTGCGCATCTCCCGCATGATCAGTTCGCCCAGGAAGTTCGAAGGCACCTCGCGGTCGAACTGCTCGAAGGCTTCGCTCTCGACCGAGGCGACCACCTGGTCGATCTGTTCGGCCGAGATGGCCAGGTTCCAGCAGGCCTTCTCGATGCCGCGGCGCAGCTTCTCGCGCTCGTACGGCACGCGGCGCCCGTCCTTCTTCACCACGCGCAGCGGGTTCTCTTCGATGCGTTCGTAGGTGGTGAAGCGGCGCTTGCAGTGCAGGCATTCGCGGCGGCGGCGGATCGTCGCGCCTTCGTCGCCGGCGCGGCTGTCCACGACACGGTCGTTGTCTTCACGGCAGAAGGGGCAGCGCATGGGTTTGGGCTCGTTGGGTTCGTATGACGATGTACAGGATGCCGCGCGTTTTTGGAAATGAAAGTCGCCGGAAGCTCACTGGAGGTTCGAGTACGCGCCGAAGACGGTCGCCGCCATCTTGAGGATGTTGTAGATCACGAAGCAGGCCACGAGCGCGTACATGAACCGCGGCAGCCAGGCCGCCAGCATCTCCACGCGCTGCACGTACGCCTCCCGCCACTGCGCCCCCAGCCGCCCGAGCGTCTCGTCCAGGCGCCCGGTGGCTTCGCCCGTGCGCACCGCGGCCGAGAATTCCATGGGCCAAAGGTCGCCGCCGCCGGCCGAGACGGCCGCGCCGAGCGGTTCGCCCTGGCGGACGTGCGCGGCGAAGCGCGCGAGTTCCGCGCGGTACGCGCCGTTGGGCAGCGTGCGCGCGCACAGGTCCAGGCCTTCGGAAAGCAGCAGGCCGGCGTCGAGCATCATCGCGAGGGTCGAGGCGCACTGGCTGCCGTTGCGCAGGCGCTCCATGCCTCCGAATATCGGCAGGGCCAGCCAGATCCGGTCGAGGGTGCTCGGGGCGGCGAGGCTGCGCGCGGCCTTGGCATGCGCAAAGTAATCGACGGCGAAGTAACCGAACACGGCCAGCAGGATGGGCGTGAAGGCGGTGACGGTGTATTCGACCAGGCTGCCGCCGGCGATCAGGTTCGGGATCGGCGCGATGAAGCAGGCGGCCATCAGCACCAGCGCCGGCATCGCCAGCCGCGCCCGGATCTGCCGCCGCGCCTGGGTCCAGAGTTCGCGCTGCGCGACCACCGCGCCCATCACGCCGTCCACGCGCCCGCTCTTCCAGCCCGCTACCATCACCGCGCGTTCGGCCTCGGAAAGCAGCGGCGCGAGCGCTTCCAGCATCCGTTCGGGTTCCTCGCCGCGGTCCACCCGGCGCGCGGCTTCTTCAAAACAGGCGCGCGCCCGCGCCGGCCCGCAGACCTTCGCGCTCGTGCGCAGCGCGTCCTGCGTGCTCACCCCGGCATCGTGCTGCACCAGCCACGCGCGGAGGGCCTCGGTGACCGTCGCATCCAGCGGATCGAGCATCATATGGAGGAGAATCAATCACGCCGCGCAGGGAAATACAACCGGAGGTCCGAGGAAGCGGTGTGCCCGTGCGCCATGTGTCCGCCAACCCGCCGAGGGCTCGCGCCTTCCCTCGTGCAACCACCACGCGCATCACTTTGGCAAAGCCCTTGCTCTCTTCCCCTGCGGTGATGGAAGACCGTTTCTTAACTCCTTTCACGAAGGGGACTATCATGTCCTACGGCCGGACGGTTGTGTCGCATGTTTCGAACCATGGATGCGTTGCGCAACGCTGGCTGGCCGCGCTCGCCCTTGGGGCGGTCGTTTTTGCCACGCCGCTTCGCGCCGAAGAAGCCCCCGCTGCGCCTGTGCAGACGCTCTCCCAGCCGGCGCTGGAAGCGCTCGTCGCCGGCGTGGCGCTCTATCCCGACGCGATTCTCGAACAGATTTTCGACGCCGCGCTGCATCCCGTGGCGCTCCATCAGGCCGGCAACCCGGACCGCCCCAAGGGCCCGCTCGCCAAGCGCATGGAAGAACGCTGGCCCGACAGCGTCAAGAAACTGGCCGCCGAAAGCCCCGCGCTGGTCGAACAGCTCGACGATCACCTGCTGATGACCGCGCGCCTGGGCGTCGCCGCCAAGCAGCAGAAGGACGATGTCTGGGCCGCGATCCACGCCGTGCGCGAACGCGTCGAAAAGGAAGCCGCGGCGAAGACAGCCGCCGGCGCCGACGAGACCGCGCTGTACGTGGCCGCGTCGAGCGTCGTGACGGAGACCATCGTGACCGAGAAGGTGATCGCGGAGCTTTCGACCGAAGTAGAGAAGGCGGACACGACGCAGGAAGTGATCGTAGTGCCGGTGGTCCCCGTGGTCGTCGCTCCGGTGGTGCAAACCACGACCAACACGACTACGACGCCCAACACGACCTCCGGCGGTACCTCCACCACGACGACCACGGAAACGACGGGCGCGGCGGCTTCGCCCACGGCGACGACGACCACCTGGAACAAGGCCACGCAGACCGGGCCGAACGGCGGTACGACCGTGGCGAACGAAGGGTCCGCGACGACCGTGACAAACGCGTCCGGAACCGCGGCGTCCGGCAAAGGCGGCGGCACCACGACCGTCACCGGCCCGAACGGGAACTCGGCGACCGTGCAGACCGAAGGCGCGGGCGTGGCCTACAGCAACGGCACCACCAGCGCCGCGGCCGGTGCGGGCACCGCGACCGCGACGGGGCCGAACGGGAATTCGGCGACGGCCACGGGCGCGGCGGCGGCCGGGAAGACGACCGTCGGAGACACCACCTACGCCGGAGCCGGCGGCGCGGGCACCGTGACGACGAGCAACGGGGCCTCGGTGAGCGGCGGGGGCGCGGCCAAGGGCCAGGTGACCCAGACCGAGAACGGCAAGACCTGGTCCACCGAGGCCGCGGGCGGCGTGGTGAATAACAACACCGGCGGCTACGCCGCGGGCGCGCACCAGGGTTCGGGTTCCACGACGACGAACGAGAACGGTTCGACGACGACGACGCGCACGGGCAACAACCAGTGGGAAACGAGCGCCGGGTCCGGCAACAGCACGCACACCGGCACGACCACGACCAATCCCAACGGCACCGCGAGCTACCAGGGCAGCTCGACGGTGAATTCGTCCCAAGGCACGGTCTCGACCAGCACGACCGCCGGCAATGGACAGGCGGCCACCACCGTGACCAAGAACGGCACCTCGACGACTTATACCTCGGGCAACGGCGAAGTGGAAAATGCCTCGAAGAACACGTCTTCGAACCAGAAGACGGAATCCGGCGCTGCGTCGAATACGGCCTCCAGCCCGAAGACGGCCGCGAGTTCTGAGCCCGCTGCGCGTACGAGCAGCTCAAAGACCTCGTCGAATTCGAGCGGCGCGAGCGAAGGCGGGCGCTTCGGGCATCGCGGCGAGGGCTCGGCGGCTTCGCGCGATACGTCCGCGCACGAACCGGCGGGGCGCACGCAGGCATCGGCCACGAACTCCGCGGCGCGTTCGAACGGCAGCGCGCAGCCGCATTCGTTCAGCACGAGCGCCGCCAACGAGCGCTACACCAAGCCAAGCAAGGAACAGATGGACATCGGCAACCAGGCGATGAAGAAGAGCTGGGACTCGCTGGATACCTCCATGGGCGGCAAGGGCGGCTCGAAAAATAAACCCAGCGCATCCAAGCCGTCCGGCGGCCACAGCGGCGGCCGCAAGCGCTGACCCTGCACGGCGAGAGAGGCACGGCGACCCGGGCTATCATGCCCGGGTCGCCGTGTTTTGGGACACGGGCGCTATGTCCGCGGGGCATTCCACCTGCCTTGAAGTGCCCTATGGATCAGGTACCATGAAGGAATGCCAGTAGCGCAAACTTTCATGGGGGAGGTCGCATATTTCGCGAAACTTTGATCCGATTTTCCCAGCGTGCTGCTTCTCTTTCAGTCGCTGGAAAGAACGATTTCCTTCCCCCTCTCCATTGCACATTCTAAGGCATAGCCGGCATGCATACGCCCAGAATGATCTACAATCCAAAATTGGTTCCCATGGTTTTCGCGCTTCCGAAGATGGCGGAAGCGGACGTCTTTCTCCTGGACGTCGGAGCCAGTGGCGGCATTCCTCAAAGCTGGAAAGCGTGGAGCCCCCACCTGAAGGCGATCGGATTCGATCCGCTCGTGAACGAAATCGATCGCCTCAACAGGGAAAACGCCGACCCCAAGATCGAATACGTGGAAGGATTCGTCGGTGAAAATGGGAAAAAGCGGAGCGCGAAAAGCCCGGGTTTGGATCCCATGGGTATTTTCGAACGCGCAAGCATGAGCTTGGTCCACAATTACGAGGAGCGCGCCAAGCAGTACTTCAATTCAAATGGAGCCTTGATTTATTCCGAGCGCAATCTTTCCCTGAATTCCTATATCGACCCCAGCCAGCACAAGGACGTGGATTTTATCAAGGTCGATACGGACGGCCACGACCTTGCGGTGCTGAAGGGTGCTTCCCGGATTTTGCGCGAGGGCGTGCTCGGCGTTTCGGTGGAAATTCTATTCCATGGTCAAGCGGACGCTGACGGCAATGATTTTGCGAGCATCGATGCCTTTCTGGTGCAGCAGGGATTTCTTCTGTACGATCTGGAAGTGTATCGCTGCAGCCGCGCCAGTCTTCCTTCGGAGTTCGCCTACGATTTCCCGGGGCAGACGCGCCACGGCCAGCTTGTCTGGGGAGACTCGGTCTATTTCAAGGATTTCGGAGACCACGAATACGAGAAGAGATGGAACGTGACGGCGGATGAAACGAAAATATTGAAGTTGGCCTGCATGTTTGAGCAATTCGGCCTGAGCGATTGTGCCGTGGAACTGATCCTGAAGTATGCGGACCGGTTCGAGTCCCTGGCGCAGCCGACGCCTTTTCTGAACGCGCTGACCTCGAATTTCGATCCCAATTACAGCGAATATGCTCCCTACGTCGAGGCCTTCCGGAAAGACCCCAAGTCGTTCTATCCATCCGCGCGGAACCGTTCGAATTCGGAGAAACGGCGGCGGACCAAGCGGACGTTCATCCAGCGCATGCGCCGGTCGTTTTCGAAATGGATGAAGGGCCCGAAGTAAGCGAGGCCCCGTCTACTCAAACAAATTCATCGTTTCCCCCGGGCGGCGGAAGGTCGATTCGCCGGCGTGGGCGTGGAGGCTTCGCGAGGCGGCGCCGAAGTCGCGTTCGTGCATGGCGTTGATGCCCAGGCGCCGGCAGGTGACCTGGAAGAGGCGTTCGATGGCGTTCCAGCGTTCGCCCTGGCCGCGCATGCGTTCGTGAAAGGCGCTGCGGTTCAGCGCGCCCTCGCGCATTTCCAGGATTGCGTTCGTCACTTTCTTGTAGCGCCCCGGCAGCGCGGCCTGCAGGCGTTCGAGAAAGACCGGCTTCACTTCCGCGGGCAGGCGCAGGAGGTTCATGAACGCCCGGCGCGCGCCGCAGGCGCGGGCGCGTTCGAGCACCTCCGCGACCTGGCTGTCGTTCACGCCGGGGATCACCGGGGCGCAGGAGACGCCGACGGGCACGCCGGCTTCGTGCAGCGCCTTCATCGCCGCGAAGCGCGCGCTCGGCACGGGCGCGCCGGGTTCCAGCGCCCGGGCGGTCGCATCGTCGCTGAAGGCGATGCTGAGGAAGACGTCCGCGCGCGCGACGCGGACGAGTTCCGCGAGAAGTTCGGTGTCGCGGCGGACGTGCGCGCTTTTGGTGATGGGGCTGACCGGGTTGCGGAATGCGCGGCAGACGTCCAGGCAGCGCCGGGTAAGCGCGTAGACGGCCTCGAGCGGCTGGTAGCAATCGGTATTGCCGCTGAAGACGACGGTCTCGCCCTGCCAGGATTTTTTGCGGAAACCGGCCTCCAACACCTCGGGGGCATTGACCTTTACGATCAGTTTGCGCTCGAAGTCCGTCCCCGCGCCGAAGTCCCAGTACTGATGCGAAGGCCGCGCGTAGCAGTACGCGCAGGCGTGAAAGCACCCTCGGTACGGATTCACGCTCCAGCGAAAGCCGAGGTCCGGCGAATCGTTTTCGGAGAGCACCGACTTGGCGTGCTCTTCGAAGACCTCGAGTTTCGCGGTGGGCGGTTCGCCCAGCCATTCGACACTCGCGGCTTGCCAGGGGTTGGGCGGGTTCGAAATGAGCTTGAAGGCCATACCCTAATATATGCCAAATAAATGTTCGCGGGCAAGCACGAACTTTCGAAATTTCCGCGCCGCTCCTTCGACCGAGCGCGCTCAGGCGGATCGAACGGAACGGAACCTCGGATGCTACTTTACCTTGCACAAACGACCGCCTAACATACCTTCTCAGTATCCTCTGGGGGGAGTCGGTTCCGATTGTGCCAGCCTCGGCACAAGCGGAGTGCCGGCTCGCGGACATGAACGAACAGTACCTGCTCGACCTGGATATGCGCCGGATTCCGTCGCTGGCGCCGGATGTCGTCGTGATCGGGTCGGGCATCACGGCCATTTCGGCGGCGCTGGCCGCGGCTGAAAACGCGTCCGTCCTCCTCGTTACCAAAAGCAGCCTGAAAGAATCGAACACCTTTTATGCCCAGGGCGGCGTCGCGGCGGCGCTCGCGCCGGGCGATTCGCCCGAGAACCACCTGAAAGACACGCTCGTCGCGGGCGCGGGCCTGTGCGACGAAGACTCCGTGCGCAAGCTGGTCACGCTCGGCCCGGCGCGCGTGAAGGAACTGATCGACTGGGGCACGCCGTTCGACCGCGAGAGCAAGGAGAAACTCGCCTTCACGCTCGAAGGCGGCCACGGGCACCGGCGCATCCTGCACGCGAACGGCGACGCCACGGGCCAGGCGATCGAGACGCGCCTGGCGCAGATGATCCACGAACACCCGAACATCTCGGTGCTCGAAAACCACTTCGCCGTGGACCTGCTCCACATGGACGGCGTCTGCTACGGCATGATCGCGCTGGACGTGAAGGGCGGGCGCTTTCTCAAGATCGAGGCCAAGGCCACGGTGCTGGCGACGGGCGGGCTGGGGCAGGTCTACCGCGAGACCACCAACCCCGACGTGACCACCGGGGACGGCATGGCCGCGGCCTTCCGCGCCGGCGCGACGGTGCAGGACATGGAGTTCGTCCAGTTCCACCCGACGGTGCTGTACCTGGCGGGCGCGAAGCGTTTTCTGGTCAGCGAGGCCGTGCGCGGCGAAGGCGCGCACCTGCTGAACCAGAAGGGCGAGCGCTTCATGACGCGCTACGACGAACGCGGGGATCTGGCGCCGCGCGACGTCGTCTCGCGCGCGATCTACAGCGAGATGCGTTCGACGGGCGCGACGAACGTCTACCTGAGCCTCGCGCACCTGAGCCCCAAGATGATCCAGGAGCGCTTCCCCACGATCCTGAAGACGCTGCGGCAGTACGGCCTGGACCTGACCAAGGACAAGATTCCCGTGCGCCCGGCCTGCCATTACATGATGGGCGGGGTGCGCACGGACCTGGAGGCGCGCACCGACGTCCAGCGGCTCTTCGCCGCGGGGGAAGTCGCGAGCTGCGGGATTCACGGCGCGAACCGGCTGGCGAGCAACTCGCTGCTGGACGGCCTGGTCTTCGGGCACGAGGCCGGGCGGCAGGCGCTGAAGCTGGCGGAATGTTCGCAGCCGACGTTCCCCGACAAGCGCGTGCGGCCGATGCGCAACAAGGAAACGATCCCGCTCGACGTGGACGACGTGCGCGCCTCGCTGAAGTCGCTGGTCAGCCGCAGCGCGGGCATTTTGCGCGACCTCGAGACGATGACCAACGCCTTGCAGATGCTCGATTTCTGGCAGAACTACGTCTATGCCGAGGAGTTCCAGTCGGTGAAGGGCCTGGAGCTGCAGAATATGCTGGCCTGCGCGCAGTTGATCGTGCGCGGCGCGTTGAAGCGCGAGGAATCCCGCGGCGCGCACCAGCGCTCGGATTTTCCAAATACGGACGATGCAAATTGGAAGAAGCACGTAACATTCAAGCGCAGTGAATTCGAACGCGGCGCGTAGCCGCCTGATCGTTATCGAGAGACGACCCCTATGTTTGGCCCCGGCTTCGTGGTCATGGTGCTGTTCCTTGCTTTCCTGGTGTATCTCGGCGTTTTCTTCTGGGTCTACCTTTACATGCGCATGCGGCTGGAGTCCCTGGCCAAGGGGAAGTACTACGGGCGGCCGGTGATGCTGTTCCTGATGGGCATGGGCGGGTTCTTCGTCACGGTCCTGGCCTTGTGGCTGGTAGTGCTGATGGGCCGGGCCTTGAACAATTACTCTTTCCTGTTGTTCATGCTGGCGCTGGGCGGCTCCGGTTCGCTCGGCTGGGTCATTTACTTCTACAGAAAGTTCCGCGACCGCAAGCTGCGCAAGGCCTTCGACGAAAGCCACCCGGTGCCCAAGCTGCAGCTCTGGATGCAGGACATGTTCGCGCCGGCGGTCTTCTTCGCGACGTACATGGGCTTTTACCTGAGCTGGGGGCGGACGGGCAGCGATCCGCAGCAGGTCTTCGTCCTCGCCGCGTACGCGATTCTCTGCACGGCCGTGGGCCTGTTCTTCGCGCTGGATGTCTGCCGCCGCAGCATGAAACTCCAGCGGCCCATCCCGAGGCTGCTCTTTATTTCGGGCGTCCTGGTCTACACCACCTTCTTCTTCATCGTGCCGACGTGGATGACTTGGCGCGCGTGGCTCTACGCGCTGTGGAAATCCGACCAGAACCTGGGTCTCGACATGCTGCAGCACCAGCGCCAGGCGACCGATCGGGCCGTGGACGCCATCATCGCGCGGGCGGGCGATGGTTCCCCGCCGGCCTAGGGCCGTTCGCGGGGGGCTGACAAGCGCGCCCAGCGGCGCTAGACTGCGGCGGAGATGAATACCTCCGAAGCATTCGTCATCCTCGGCCTCCTGGCCTTCGTTCTGGTGGTTCTTCCGTTTGGCATGGCCTTTTATCCGTTTCTCTTTCTGCGCTCGCAGTTGACCTTCCTGGCGCTCGGAGGCCGGCGCGGAAATCCCACCGGCCTGTACCTCTCGGGTTTCTGGCGCTCTTTCCTGTGGTGCCTGCTGATCTTCGGCGGCGCCTTCCTCGTGCCCTGTCTCGGGCAGGCCTTTTTCCTGTTCGGCGGGCTGGCCGGCTACATCGGCTGGCTGATCGTCTGGTTCCAGGGGCGCACGCACGAGAAGAAGCTGCGCACGCTGAACCTGCCGCTGGGGCGCCTGCAATTCGGGATGACCGACCTCTTCGCCGCCGTCTTCCTGTACGCCTTCGGGATGTCCGGCGCGCTGGCGCTGAATCAGGAACCCGGGCCGGACCGCCAAGGCTACACGATCTTCTGGTCGGGGTATCTGCTCCTGGCGATGGGCTTCGGCTACTTCGTCGCGCTGGACGCGCTGCGCCGCCATGCGGAAAAGATCGAGGGCCGCGCGCGGACCGTGCATATCCTGGTGGTGATGGTCACGTCCGCGCTCTTTCTGCCGGTGGCGTGGCTGACCTGGCGTTCGTGGCGCTACGCGCTGCGCGAGGCGGCGCTGCATGAGCACGGGATCATTTATCCAGCGCCGCGCCCGGGCTCCTGGCCGCCGCCGCCCCCGCCGCATCTTCCGGTGGCGCTCCAGACGCCGCCGCCGCCCGCGCCGGGCCTGCCGCCGCTGCCGGATGCCCGCGTTTAGCGCACGGCCGGGAGTTCGGCGTCGAAGCGCCGCCGCACGTACACCAGGCGCGCGAGCATGTACACCGCCACGTCGAAGACCAGCACGAGGTTGACCGAGCCGACGTACGCGATCCAGACGGGCCGGTTCTCGTCGAGGACGTGCTGAACCAGGTACGCGACCACGATCAGGATGCCGCTGATCAGGGAGATGAAGACCACGGCGAAGGCGCAGGTTTGGAGGATCAGCGCCGTCCAGGTGCGCCGGTAGTTCTTGCAGTAGGATTGGATGCCCAGCAGCGCGATCAGAAAGACGGTCTGCGGCACGACGACGGCCACGATGGCGGCGGCCAGCAGCGATGCCGCCGGATCCAGGCCCACCGCGACCGCTTCCGCCAGCGCCAGCCCCGCCAGCAGGAAACTCCACAGCAGCGCGTACAGCGTGGGCAGCAGCACCGCGTCGGAGTAACCGACGGCGTAGAGTTCGTTGAGCGGGATGCGGAGGTCGCCGCGCGAGAGGGCGGGGGCGGCGCGCTGGCCGGCGAGCAGCGCCCAGCCGGTCGGCGCCGCGGCCGAACGCTGCGGGCCCTGCAGCCCTGCGCCCGTGAGCCGGCCCCAGATGGACATGCGCGTGACGTACACGATCAGGATCGCCACCGCGGCGGCGCCTTCGCCCAGAATGCGGTAATCGCGGGGCAGCAGGGGCTGCCACCAGATCCTGCACACGAAATCCACCGCGCCGGGCACCAGATGCAGCGCCAGCCATCCGGCGGCCAGCGAGACCGGCGCGTAATAGAGCGTGCGCAGGAAATGGCGGTCCAGCGAGCCGGCCTCGTGGTTGCGCGTCATCAGGCGCAGGGTGGCGCGGGCCATGCGCCCGAGCTTTCGCAGCAGCCAGCCTTCCACGGGCCCGTTTTCGGCGTCGGGATCGAACGCGCGCGTCGGCGCGTCCGCGGCCTGCGCGGGCTTGGGGTCCCGCGAAACCCCCGAGAACCCCAGGCGCGCTTCGGCGCTGAAGCCGGCGGGCAGGCAGAGCGCCGTCAGGCCCAGCGCGGCGAGGATCGTCGCGGCGCAGCCGAGCAGCGCGAAGGTCGCCTGCCCGTACGGCCCGTTGATGGTATGCGCGTAGGCGTCGAACCAGAACGTGCTCGGGCTCCAGCGCAGCAGCGGGTGCAGCGGGTGCGACGGCTCGGCCGCCACTTCGAGAATGGCCGCGCCGATGCGCTGAAGGTCCGACGCGCGCTCGCCCGGCGCGAGGAAGACCGAGGCCACCGCCAGTATGATGCCGGCCAGCCCGCCGATCGAAAGCGTGGCATGCAGGCCGAGCAGCATGCGCCCCAGCAGCGGGTACCGCGGCGCGAGTCCGCCCACGCCGAGCGCGGAACCGAGCATGCAGGCCGCGAGGGCGCAGGCTTCCACCATCGCGCGCCCGACCAGCACCAGCACCGTGGAGAGGATCAGCGCGAGCGGCCACGCCAGCGGCAGCATCCAGGTCCAGCCGGGCGTGACGCCGAAGGTGATGCATTCATGCCAGAGCCACGGGGCCAGGTACAGGACGCTGGCCGCGAGCCAGGGAAGGCGCGCATCCCGCAGGTTCAGGCGCAGGCCCACGCGAAGAATCTGCGCGGCCGATCCAGGCGTGAGCGCCAGGTCGCGCATCGGCCCCTGATGAAAGAGCTGCTGCGTCCAGAACCGCGCGGCGTGGAAAAAGAATTGCAGCCCCGCCAGGCACGCGGCCAGCCGCCCAATCGGCATCTGAACGCCGGCGGGCAGCGAGCGGTAGGCGGTCGCGACCTGCCGGCCGGCGTAGAAAATCCACGCGCCGCAGGCCGCCAGCAGCACGCCGGCCAGGACCCAGGAGCAGGCGCGCCGCCAGAGCGGCTGGTCCGCCTCCTGCAGGCGGAAGAGCCGGCCGTAGATGTGGTCCATGCTACCTCGCGATGCGCCGCGGCGCTTCCTCGGCGTTGTGCGCCATGCTTTCCAGCACTTCCGAGATCAACTGCTGCTTGTCCTTGCCGGTGACGAGCCCGAAGAGGCGCCCCAGGTCGGCGCCGGGGGCCTGGTACCTCGCGCGCAGTTCGTTCATGGTCCCGAAGGCCTGCACGCGCCCGTCGTCCACGATGGCGACGCGGTCGCAGAGTTTTTCGGCCATCTCCACGATCTGCGTGGCCCAGACGATGGTCACGTCCTTGCGGTCGCGGAGCATGCGCAGGATCTGCATCAGCGCGGCGCTGGCGGGCGGATCGATCCCACCGGTCTCGGGTTCGTCGAGCAGGTAGATGCGCGCGTTGGTGAGAAAGGTCGCGGCGAGCGCGAGCTTTTTGTACTGGCCGTTGGAGTACGTCGCGATGCGCTTCTCGAGAATCTCATCCAGGTCGAAGAGGCGCGCGAAGCTTTCGATGCGGCGGTTGCGTTCGGAGAGTTCGACGCCGTACAGGTCGCCGATCATCTGCAGGTGTTCGATCCCGCGGAAGTGCACGAACATGTTCGGCTGGTCGGGCAGGTAGGCGGTGAAGGTGCGGATGGCCAGGTGGTCGCGGAAGCGGTCCTTGCCCGCGACGGTGATGCTGCCTTCCTGCGGGCGCACCAGACCGGCCATGCACTTAAGCAGCGTCGATTTGCCCGCGCCGTTGGGGCCCACCAGCGCCACCAGTTCGCCGCGGTGCAGGCGCATGTGGGCTTCGGTAAGCGCCGCCTTGCCGCCTTCGTAGCATTTGGTGACGTTCACCACGTCGATGATCGGATCGCCGGTGCGGCCGGCCGGGTTCAAATCGACCATGGACAGATCCTCGGGCGGCATGATGATAGAAGAAATTACGCGTCCGGCGCGCTTCGTTTCATATATTAGGCGCTCCCATGTGCGCTACAACTCTTTAGGGTGATTGCCCTTGCCTTTTTCCCGCTTGCGGCGTGAAATTACGCCATGAGTCCCCCGCCTCGGGGCCGCGCCCCGACGCCCCCACCGTCCGGCGAGGACGGTTTCCCCACGGCCCGGCCCGGCTTCGTGGACCGCTTCGTCGTGCTCTCCGAGATCGGACGCGGCCGGAACTCCATCGTCTACCACGGCGTCGATCCGCGCGACCGCAGCGCCGTGGCGGTGAAGGTCGTCTACGCCGTTGGCGACAAGCGCGACCTCCGCTCCCTGGAAGCCGCCGTGAAGGAGGAAGCCAACGTCTTCCGCGGGCTCAAGCATCCTTCCATCGTCGGCGTCAAGGAGGCCGGCGTCGCGGACGGGCACGCGTACCTGGTCTTCCCGTTCGTGCAGGGGATCACCTACGAGCACGCGATGCCTTCGGGGCTGCTCAGCCGCAAGCGCTTCATCGAGAGCATGATCAAGGTCGCGCAGGCGGTGCATCACGCGCACGAGCACGGCCTGATCCACCGCGACCTCAAACCCGGCAACCTGATCTTCGGCAACGACGGCGAACCGTACGTCCTCGACTTCGGCCTGAGCTGGCGGCGCGGGGCCAAGAGCGCCGAGGGCGTGCAGTCGATCGTCGGGACGCCGGCCTACATGAGCCCCGAGCAGGCGCGCGGCGAGGAGGAAAAACTCACGCCCGCCTCCGACGTCTACAGCCTGGGCGCGATCCTGTACGAGGGCCTGACCGGCGTCCCGCCGCTGGTCGGCGACACGCCGTGGAAGACGCTGCAGATGGCCATGTCGAGCCCCGTGCCGCCGCCGACGACGCTCAATCCGGACCTGAGCCCCGGGGTCGAGAAGGTCGTTCTGTGGTGTCTCGAAAAGGATGCCGGCAAGCGCTACCCCACGG
>JAHCJK010000349.1 GCA_026184295.1 Planctomycetota bacterium | reverse complement strand
CGCCCGCCGTGGCCTTCATGAAGGACCTGCTGAAAGCTACCCGCACCGCCAAGACGACCTGGGGCGAGGCCCTCGTCAAGGCGCAGCAGGCGGCGGCGAAGAACGCAGGCGTCAAGGCCGGCAAATTCGCCGAAGAGAATTCCTATACGGATCTGGTGAAGTCGGAGTGTTTGCTGGGCGACCCGGCGCTGAAGACCTGGGAGCGCGTCAAGAAGCAGGAGAAGTGATCGGGCGCGGGCGGGGATCGAAGGGTTGCGGCGAGAGGCGTCGGGCGGTCGGCCGAACCTGGGGATGCGGACCTTGATAGGCCGCGATCCCTCAGGCCGAAGCCGCGTTACTTGCCGAGCTGATCGACGACGGAGAGGACCAGGACGACCGAGGCCATCGAAGCCAGGGCCGCGAGGACCGGGTAGGTCATGCGCAGAATCTCGGAGGCCGTCTTCGGTTCCTTGGGCATCGGGTAGGTGAAGGTTTCGGTCTTCATGGTCGTTCTCCTTTTTCTTTCCTGGTTGGACATAATCACGATTCGGGCCACTCCGCGATAAAATTGGATTCCGCCGCACTGTTCTCACAACACCCACGTGTAACTATAGTTATAAAAACAACCACCCAACCGAACCTATGCGGGCTGGATGGAGGCTGCCGTCTGGAATCCCAGAATCCAGACAGGCGGACGCTGCCGTCGGGTTTCCTGGACGAGGCGCTGACTTGCGATGGGGAAGGCCACGGGAGGGACGTGCGCGCATGTGCAGCATGTACGCGTGATAGAAGGCTTAGAGCAATCCGTGCTGCTTGAGCAGGCGGCACAGCGAAGCGCGTTCTTTGCGGAAGTAGAGTTCCCGGCACGGTGCGGCTTCGAGCAAGCGGCGCAGCATCGCCAGGCGGTGGCGCGCATTTTCCGGTCGCTGCATGCCGAAGATCGGATGGATCATCCCCGCCGCCGCCGCGGACGATGGCAGGGGACGCAGCGCGCACTCGGGGCTTTTTCGCAGCCAAAAGAGCCCGCGCAGGGGCACGAGCTTCCGGCCGGGCGCGGCGATGAAGGCTTTCGCCTTCGAGCGGGCGCCGAACGGCCCTACCAGCGCGTACACCAGGTCTTCGCCCAGCAGCGGCAGCCGCGCCAGCAGCTTCGTCGAAATGGTCGTCTTGCCAAAGGTGCTGTGCCCGCAGAAGACGAGCGCGCCCCTGGGCGTCTTAACCGAGGAGGCGTGCAGCGGCAGCGGCGCGAGACCGTTCGAGCCGCGCGCGGCGACGCGTTCGGGGCCGTAGTGTTCGGCCAGGATGCCCAGGGCCAGGAGCAGCGTTTTCGTGCAGGCGAGCGCGCTTGCCGGCGGCGCGAGGTACAGGCGGCGCGCGCTCAGGTCGAGCACGAAGCCCACGCCCTGAATCGCGCGTTCGCCGCGCGGCGAGGCGGCCCGGGGGTCTTCCGTCAGCGTGACGTCCAGCACGTGCGGTTCGCGGGAAGTACGGGGGCGAAACCAGCGCAGGCAGCGCTTCAGGCGCGCGGGCGCAGACACGCGCAAAGGGAATCCGAGGACCTCGCCCTTGCGTTGAAACTCGTTCATGAAGGCAGAGCGCCGATCACGGCGGCAGTTCGGTGACCGAATTGGGGCTCGCGGGGCGAGGCGGGCGGCCCAGCACTTCCTCGCTGGTGATGCGCGGCGTCACGTACGCGTGCCCGCGATGCGGAGCATCGCCGGCCTTGCGCGGCGCCTGCGGCTTCACGTCCTTGGAGAGCATCCCGCGCGCCTCGAGTTCGCTCATAAAGGAGCGCACGTCGGCGCGGACCTGCGCGCGGTCGTGGCCGGTGCGCGCCAGATCGCGAACGATGGATTCGGTCTCGGCCCCATGCCGGCAGGCCTTCCAAATAAAGGAAGCGGAGGCATTCAAGTGGCAGACTTTGCCCGAGACGGCATCGACGAGCACGGCTTCGCCGTCAAATTCGTCCCACGCAATGCCCGGTACCTGTGTGAAGCAAAACGCCATGTCGGCCCCCATGCTCGCTTTGCAATCGTACCTGAATGAAAGCTATATTCCAAGACCTACTTCTTGGAATCGAGGACTTTCAGGGCCGGATCGCCGAGCAGGCACTCGGACTTCACGAGGTCGGTATAGGAATTCTCTTCGTACTGCGCGCCCGGCGTCACCTTCGAATTCTTTGCCGCGGCTTGCTGCGCCTTGACGAGGGCCTCGCCCCAGGTGGTCTTGGCGGTGCGAGTGGCCTTGAGCAGGTCCTTCATGAAGGCCACGGCGGGCGGGCTGTCGAGGTACGTCGTCGTCGAGATCGACGCGACGATGCCGCCGCCGCCTTGCGTCAGG
>JAHCJK010000348.1 GCA_026184295.1 Planctomycetota bacterium | reverse complement strand
TGGTCAGTGGTCAGTGGTCAGTGGTCAGTGAACAGTGGTCAGTGATCAGTGATCAGTGATCAGTGAACAGCCGCGGCGCGCGAGCGCGCGCCGTTATGTGGGACAGGCGTCCCGCCTGTCCGCACCGGAGGATGCAGGAGTGGTGCGTGTAGATTCGAGCCGTCCGCAGGTGCCATGCTGCGGAGCGAATGCGAAGCGGCGTGCGTGTAGCTTGCCCCGCGCCCGCACGCCCCGAACTTGCCCTGCGTCCCCATGCCGGCACACGCGTGCCGGCGTGCCGTGGTAGCGCCGGCGTCCTCGCCGGCAGTGTCGCCGGCGACACTGCCGGCCGGAGGCCGGCGCTACAACAGCGCGCTGGCCGCGCTTGGGCATGTAGGCGCTGGGCAAGGGACAGACAGGCGGGACGCCTGTCCTACAACTGCGCCACCACAATCAGCCAAACGCACCGGCCAAGTCAAACGGCCTATGGAAAGCCGCCGAGCGTGCTCCCCAAACAGCGCGCCCCGGCTTTCGCCGGGGCGTTGGTTCTTGGTTCGTGGTTCTTCGTTTTTGGTGCTTGCCGTTACGGGATCTGGTCGAGCTGCTTCTTGGCGTCGTCCGCGAAGGTCGTGCCGGGGTACTTCTCCATCACCTGGCGGAGCTTTTCCTTCGCCTGCGCGGGCATGTTGTTGGTCAGGAAGTTCTTGGCCGAGGTCAGCAGCGCGGGGGCGTTCTTTTCGGCCAGGAGCTGCATGTCGTTCTTGAGCTGTTCGCGGGAGGCCTCGTTCTTCTGCAGCATCTCCATCTTGCGGGAGGCCTTCATCGCCGCGAGCGAGTTCTCGAAGCGCGGGTTCTCGGTGATGCTCTTGTACTTCCGCAGCGCGTCCACCAGGTTCCCGGCCGCTTCCAACTGCTCGCCTTCGCTGTACTCGACGGCCCCGGCGACGTCCGGGCGCGCCTTCAAGCCCACCAGGCGGCGCTGCGCGGTCTCGAAGACCTTCGTGAAGGGGAACTCGCGGCAGATGATCGCCAGTTCGTCCACTTCCTTCATGAAGTCGCGCTGCAGGTCCGCGTCGTCGGCGTTCTTGAGGTGCTCCTGCGCCAGGCCTTCCATTTCGATGAAGCGCTTGCGCGAGTCCGCCACAAGCTGTTCGGTCTTGGCGACGTTGGCCAGCACCACCGAGGCGTAGAAGGAGGCGGCTTCGCGGTACTTGCCTTCCTTGTAGCGGCCTTCGGCCTGCGCGAAGAGTTCCTTGATGCTCGCCTGGTTGGCGGCGATCTTTTCCTTGTACTCGAGGTCGTCCACCTTGTTCGCGGCGCCGTTGACCTTGCCCTGGCCCTTCGTCTGGCCGGCCTGGGCCGACTGCGCGGTGCTGTTCTGGGCCTTTTTCTGATACTCGTCGTAGGCCTTGCGCAGACGGTCTTCGAGCGAACCCTTGTCGCCGCCGCTGTCGAACATCTTGGGGGCGTCGCCTTCGGCGCGCGCCGAGCACGTAATCAGGGCCAGGACCGCCGCGAGCAGCAGCGCCCAGCAGATCGCCCCGCGGGTCTCGGCCGTGTTCCGAGCCGCCGTTTTCGCCACCGCCGCTTGCCGTTGCTTCACGTAAGTCGCCCTCGATCTTGGCCTTTCAAAATCCCATCACCCATGCGACCTTGTCTAAATAGACGGCATTCAGGCATGCTTTGATGCGAGAGAAATGGGCATTTCGTCGGCAGGGGAATCAAGGCGCAACATCTTTGGCAACATCGTCTTGTGGCCTTGAAATCACATCCAAAGAAAGCCCCAAGAGCAGAATGACCGCGCAGGCTAGCGCGACGCCGCCTTCGCCAAGCCGCATATAAAGGGTCTTCCCGGGCGGTTCCTGGAGCAGTTGCACTTGTGCGATACCCACGCCGATCCGGTCGGGCGCGATGGGCACGTTGAGGCGGCCCAGCGGATCGACGAGCGCGCTCACGCCGGAGTTCGTCACGCGCACCATCGGCCGGCGCACTTCCACCGCGCGCAGCCGCGCCGCCTGCAGGTGCGCCGCCGGCCCGAACGTCCCGTGGAACCAGCCGTCGTTGGTCAGGTTCATCAGCACGTCCGCGCCGGACGCGGCCGCTTCGCGCGCCAGATCCGGATGGACGTCTTCGATGCAGAGGTTGAAGGCGAAGCGCATCCCGCCGGCCTCGACGACGGGGCTGGGTTCCTCGCCCGGGCGGTAACTGTCGCGCGTGACCGAGCGCAGCCAGAGCATGAACGGCAGCGTTTTCGTAAACGGGATGTACTCGCCGAAGGGCACCAGCCTGCGCTTGGCGTAGCGGCCCAGGAGCTTCCCGTTCGCGTCCATCGCGAAGGCCGAGTTGTACCAGCGCTGATCCTCGACCGGCAGGTCCTTGTCCTCGGGATGCACCCAGTCGCCTCCGAAGAC
>JAHCJK010000347.1 GCA_026184295.1 Planctomycetota bacterium | reverse complement strand
GCGGCGGCAAAGCCACCGAATCGGCCGTCGATAAAGCGCTGGAATGGCTCGCGCGCCACCAGGAAGCCGACGGCCACTGGGACAACTGGAAGTACGAGGGCAAGCAGGAAGGGCGCACGCAGGGCATCAACGGCGACGCCGCGGTGACCGGCTTCGCGCTGCTCGCGTTCCTCGGCGCAGGGCACACCGACAAGGTCGGCAAGTACAAGGACAACGTCAAGCGCGCCCAGGACTGGCTCTGCAAGCAGCTTGAGGAATGCGAGAAGAAGACCGCGCCCGGCCGCTGGTGCGTCAACCACGGCAGCAACTACACCCAGGGCGTCGCGGCGCTGGCGCTGGCCGAGGCCGCCGGGATGAGCCGCAACCCCGAGATCAAAAAGTGGGCGCAGAAGGCGATCGACGGCGTGGTCTACGGGCAGATCAAGCTCGGCCCGAGCGAGTACCACGCGTGGGACTACCAGCCGCCCGCCAACGGCGGCAACACCAACGACACCTCGGTGACGGGCTGGAACATCATGGCGCTGAAATCCGCCAAGGTGGCCGGCCTGCACGTCGATCCGGCCGCGTTCGAAGGCGCGATGCGCTGGATCAACTCCGGGCAGGACATGCGCGGCGCGCCGAAGGACGGCGAGGCCGAATACTGGGAAGGCGGGATGATGACCTACCGCGGCCACGTCGGCCAGGCGCCTCAGCCCAGAAACATGGCCATGACCGCCGCCGCGGCGCTCACGCGCCTCTTCGTCGGCGGCGAAAAACCCAGCGCGCCGGGCGTGGCCGGCCCCTGCAACCTGATGAAGAAGGCCGAGAACCTGCCCACCGAGAACAAGGCCCGCTTCAATCTCTACTATTGGTACTACGGCACGCTGGTGACCTTCCAGAAGGGCGGCGAGAACTGGAAGCTGTGGAACGAAGCGATGCGCGCGGCGCTGCCCAATGCCCAGCGCAAGGACGGCGACTTCGACGGCTCCTGGGATCCGTACTTCACCGAACCGACCGGGTACATCTACGGCGGGCGCGTGCAGTCCACGGCGCTCGGCGCGCTGTGCCTGGAGGTCTACTACCGGTATCTGCCGATCTATAAGTAGCCGCTCGTCGACGATGACGAGGATTCAGGATTCAGGATTTAGGATTCAGGGGAGGAGCGGCTTCGCCGCTTCTTTGTTAATGAAGGGCGGCGAAGCCGCTCCATCCCTGAATCCTGAATCCTGACCCCTGACCCCTGACCCCTGACCCCTGACCCCTGCCGTTCACTTCACTTCCGCGCGGCGCTGGGGTTCGAGCAGCGCGCCCCAGGTCGCGTTGAAGGGATGGACCTTCTCCGCGGGCTTGCCGCCGGCTTCAAGCGGCCGGCCTTCGTTGGCCCACTGGAAGATGGAGCCTTCCAGGTTCGAGACGCGCGTGAAGCCCGCGGCGCGCAGCTTTTCGGCCAGCGCCGACGAACGGTATCCCACCGAGCAGTAGCAGACGATGGGCTGGGCCTTGTCGAGTTCCCCCGCGAGGGCCTCGAGGTCGTCCGCCGTCACCCGGCGCGCGCCGGGCAGGTGGCTGACGTCGAATTCGGCTTCGGTGCGCGCGTCGAAGAGGAGCGGCGCCGGCGTCGCCCCGCCGGACAGGGCTCCGGCCAGTTCCTGCGTGCTGGTCTGCGGGACCTCGGGGAACTTCTCGCGGATCGCCTGTTTGATCGAGCCCCATTCGGGCGCGCCGGAGCGCGAGCGCGCCACCAACGCGCCGGCCACCACGACGGCGAAGGCCGACAGGAAGAGCGCGAGGCGGACGCGGTTGTTCAGAGCCATGCGAAGCCGGCGCGGGGCGCGCCGCGGTCATCCTTCCTGAAGGTACGCGGATACCTGCTTCATGTCGTTCCAGACCGCGCGGCGCACCTCGTCGGTGTACTGCCGCAGCACGAACGCGGGGTGGTAGGTCGGCATCACGCGAATGCCGCGGTAAAGCTGCCAGCGCCCGCGCAGCGCCATGATGCCCTGGCTGGTCTTCAGCAGGGCTTTCGAGGCCGGCGAACCCAGCGCGACGATCGCCTTCGGCGCGATCAGCGCGAGCTGTTCTTCCAGGTATGGATTGCAGAGGGCCACTTCGTCGGGCAGCGGCGTGCGGTTGCCCGGGGGCCGGCACTTCACCACGTTGCAGATGTAGACGTCTTCGCGCTGCAGGCCCATTGCGCCGATGATCTTGTCGAGCAGTTGCCCGGCCTTGCCGACGAACGGGCGGCCGCTCAGGTCTTCCTGTTCGCCCGGGCCTTCGCCGACGAAGACGAGCCGCGCGGCGCGGTGGCCTTCGCCGAAGACCACCTTGGTGCGGCCCTTATGCAGCACGCAGCGCGTGCAGCCCAGCGCGCGGGCCTCCAGGGCCTGCCAGCGCTCGGCCTTCTGCTCGGGCGAGAGCGCCGTCAGGGCTTCGGCGTCGATGGTTTCCGCGGGAGCGGCCGGC
>JAHCJK010000346.1 GCA_026184295.1 Planctomycetota bacterium | reverse complement strand
CACGCGGCCAGGACCGGCGTCTTCCAGCTCCTGACCGACCGCCCGCTGCCCAAGGAGACCGTCGTCAAGCTGCAGTGGCGCCTGCCGGAAAAGCCGAGCCTGCCGAGCATCATCGCGACGGTCGAGAAGACCTGGGTGCCCGAACCGAAGGCGACCGGCGCCTCGGGCATCATGGCCTCGCCCATCGACGTCGCGACCCGTCCGGCCCCGCCGCCGGGCGAACACCAGGCCGCGCACGACACCCTGGTGCTCAGCGCCAAGGACCTGCCGCCCGAAGTGCTCAACTTCAAGCCCGGCGCGCTGGTCACGAGCGATCTGCAGAACGCGGACCAGATCGTCCGCGCCTGAGCCGCCGCTTTCTCAAATCAAAAACAGGGTTCGCGCAAAGACGCTAAGACGCCAAGAAGGGCACGGCCATGGCCGATGGCGATGCCGAATTTTCGCGGAATTCCTTCGGACGGTTTGACAGCGGAGGATTCGTGTAGTTAGTTGCTGGCGGGACGAAATCCCCGAGGCGCCGCGCGAACGTCGCGCGCGCAACCCCAAGGGCTCGGAGGCGTTCCAATGAACGATGACGTACGGTTGTGCGAACGTTGCAAGGCCGCAATCCCGCCCGAACGCGTAGAAGCGCTTCCCGATACCTACCTGTGTACAACCTGCAGCAAGGCCGTGGGCGGCGACTTTGAAGTCACCGTCGTGCCCGACAACATGAGCAAAGGCGGCAGCATCAAAAAGAACTACGGCGGCTGGTCGATCCAGAAGAAACGCCGCACGATCCGGCCGGTGGAAGGCACGCAGGCCGCGGAGGAACGCGGAGCAGGGCCGAAGGAAACCCCCTGAACGGAGCGCTCCGCGGCCGTTTTCTTCGCGGGCTTGCTACTTCGTGTCCGTCTCGATCTTGATCGAGAGGTTGCTGGCCAGCGGGCCGCCGTTGACGTCGTAGCTCTTGGTGGCCTCGTCCGCGCCGATCTTTTCGACGTGTTCCCCGCCGGCCCAGGCGTGGGTGATCTTGAGCGGCAGCGCGCCGGGCTTCTTGTAGAGCACGTAGATGCCTTCGAGGCAGATCAGGCGGCAGTCGCCGTCGCGCGTGCCGACGCGCACGAGCACGCTCTTGACCGGCGCGGGCTCGAAGGAGTTCTCGCGGACGGACTTGGCGTGCGGGACGCAGCCGGGGCTGTAGGCCTTCTTCTTGGCGAAGTCGAGGATGCCGTCCACGTTCTGGCCCCAGAATTCCTCGGGGTGGTCCTCGTCCTTGACCACGGGCTGGTCGCAGGCCACGATCCAGGTCTTGCCTTCGTCGATCGAGAAGGAGACGCCGCAGAACGAGCTGCCCTTGCGCCCGCCGAAGCGCGCCGCCGTCTGCACCCGCACGATCTCGCCCGGCGCTTCGACGCGGAAGGTCACCGACCCGGTCCCGTTGGCGAAGGCGTGGTGCCCGCTGATCGATTCGTCCCAGTTCGCGTAGTTCTCGACGCTGGAGCTGACGCGGCGCAGTTCGGCCTCGCTCTCGGTGATGTCCGGCTCGAAGACCAGGCAGTCGGTCGCTTCGCGGGTAAAGGTCATCATCGTCTTGCCGTCCACGAAGGGCAGCATGGCGGGCGAGAGCTGCCCGGCGAGGGTGCTCTTGAAGGCCTTCACCCCCGCGCCCGCGCCCTGGAAGGCGAGCTTGATCAGCCAGCCGGCGCGCGTCTGGAGCTTGGGGGTCAGGTCGAGCTTGAAGGCGCCGCCGCCCTTGTGGACTTCCTGCCACGAGCGGCCCAGGTCCAGCGAGAGCAGCACCGAGCCGTTGGCGTCGGCGAATTCGCCTTCGAAGACCGCGCCGTCGCAGTCGTCGTCCTGCTTGCCCAGGTCCTTGGGGTTGCCCGAGCAGAGGTACGGGCTGTAGTACTTGTAGACGACCTCGGCGGGCTCGCCGGCCTTGGCGGGCTTGAGGAACGGCGCAGCGGCCGCGTGCACGACGTTCTGCGAGGAGAAGAGGCCGTCCATGCTCGAGGGCTTCGCCAGCGGCGGCGCGTAGACCATCTCCCAGTTGCCGAAGCGCGCCATGCCGTCTTCCTTGAAGAGGTAGTACGTCTCGGGGCGCTGCGGGCCCTGGCCCTTGAGCTGCTTCATGCGCGCGCCGTACTCGCTGCCCGGCCATGCGGGGCTGAAGAAGCGGAAGTTCGGGGCCCACTGGCGCTTGAACCAGCGCGTCATGGACTCGCCCTCGCGCAGGCTCAGGTTCATGGAGTGCGCGCTGAACTTGCGGCCGTACATGCTGTACTTCACGCCCGTGGCGAGGCAGCCCCACATGCCGTTCGGGCCGTCGTACTTGTAGTAGTAGGCCGGGGTCTTGTCGGTCTTGTTGAAGAGCAGGCTCTTGTCCTTGGCGATCTCGTCGTTGCTCGCGACGACGCCGTCGGGCTTGCGTACGTAGCCCATCATGTCCACGTCGAAGTAGTGC
>JAHCJK010000345.1 GCA_026184295.1 Planctomycetota bacterium | reverse complement strand
TCGTGGGTCACGACGGGATTTTCGACCGGCGGCAGGTCTGATTCGACCGGCACCGGCTTGTTGAAGACGTCGCGGACCTTTTCCTTCTCGTCTTCGGGCGGGGGCGGCGACTTTTCCAGGTTGCTGACGATCACGACTTCGGAGGTGTTGTTGCGCAGCAGCGCCATGCCGATAAGCGTGAGCATGAGCAGCAGCAGCGCGTGGAAGGCGCCGGAGATGATCCACCACGGGGCCGCGCCCAGGCGCGCCTGGAGCGAATCCAGGAACCCGCCCGCGCCGGCGGCCACCGGTTCGTCGTCCTCGGCTTCGATGCCCAGGCGCATGGCCGTGATCGCGCGCGCGGACGTGGTGCCCGCGGCGGCGAGCGCGCGGCGTTCGTGCAGGCGGCGGTCGGCGCGTTCGTCGAAGCCCCGGTCGAGCGCGCGCGCGCCCAGGGTCTCGTTGAGCAGCGTGTGGAGCTGCTGGTGGTCCTTGATCGCGTGCGCGCAGCGCGGGCAGGTCTCGAGATGCCGGCGAATCTGCTGTTCCTGCGCCTCCGGCAGCGTGCCTTCCAGGAACGAGCGGAAGTATTCCGGCGCGTCCTTGCAGGCGATGGGCGCGGCGGCCACGGCCACGCTGGCCAGGCGGCGCGACGATTTCTTCGGCGAGTTGCTCATCCACGGCCTCCCTCGGACTCCGCCCAGAGCTTACGCAACTTGGCGACAAGCATGCCGTCGGCCCGGGCGAGCCGGCTTTTTACGGTACCCATGGGGACGCCGAGGCACTGCGCCAGTTCTTCGTAGGATTTCTTTTCCCAATAGCGAAGAACGACGACCTCTCGAAAGGGTTCGGGAAGCGAATCCACCGCGCGCGCGACCAGTTCGACCTTGCCGGTCCGACGGACGTGTTCCAGGTTGCTGCCCGTCGGCGTCGTCTCCGGCGCCAGAGCCGTCTCCGCCGCCATCCGCCCGCTCGGCCGGACCTTTTCGCGCGAACGCTTGCGCAGCAGGTCCAACGCGTTGCAGCGGTTGATCGAGCGGAGCCAGAACCCCAGGCGCTGCGGATCGTCCAGCGTGTGCAGATCCTGAAACGCCTGGCAGAGCGACTCCTGGGCAACGTCTTCGGCGTCGGCCTGCTGGCCGAGGATGGCCAGCGCCTGGTTCACCAGGTCGGCGCGGAACCGTTCCACCAACTGCCAGAAGTGGTCCGGCGGCGCGCCGCCCGGGGCCTTGCGCATTTCCACCAGCGCGTTGATCATCATCGCCGTCGTGGGCATGCAGGCTCCGAACTCGTCCGATTCGCTTCACGACTCCAGTCGTGTCCCGACCATAAGCCGTCGCGAATGCGCAAATGTTCCCAACACTTTTGAAATTTACGCCTCGGCGCGCGGAATGTCACCAAGGATCTTCTGCAACATCTTTAGCGATAGGGAGTTAAGCGCACGTGTGCGCGCTTAATGCAGGAGCAGAAAAAGGGCCGCGCCGAGCTGCAACCCTTGCAGCCACAGCGCCAGCGGCGGGTGCCACGGGACCTTGGCGATCGGTTCGCCCCAGAGTTCCCGCAGGAGTTTGATGGTGGCCCACAAGGTCAGGAGCCCAAAGGCGATGCCGAGCACGCCCGAGGCGTGGAAGTTGTCCGCGACCTGGGGCAGGGGGAAGTAGCGCGAGTCGTACCATAAAAGGAGCGCGCCCACGGTGTACGAGAGCCCCACGATGGAGACCGCGTCGCGGCGCCAGTGGGCCTTGCCCATCGCGAGCACCACGGCCGCCGACCCGACCAGCCCGCCGGGCAGCAGCGCCACCAGCACCAGGGCCAGGTGGCGCAAGCGCAGGCCTTTTTTGGGTTTCTTCTCGGGCTTGGCGGGCGCGCCATCGGGGTCGGAGGTCATCCGGTCGAGCGCGGCCAGCGTGCCGACGAACACGCACGCCGCGAGGACCGCGAGGCCGAGTTGTTCGCCGATGGCGAGATCGAGGACGCGCGCCCAGGGCAGATCCAGCAGCCAGCGCACGGGCGGGATGCCTTTAAGAAATCCGAAGAACCAGTCCATGCCCTGCCTTTATGCCCGCCACGACGCGGAGCCTAGCGGCCTGGACGTGAAAGAAAAGCGCGGAGCGGAATTTCAGAGCGTGCCGTTGCCCGCGGCGGCCAGCGCGCCGGCGAACCAGTTGACCAGCAGGGCCAGGGTCATCGCCCAGCCGAGCCGGTGGACGTGGCGGTCGAGTTTCGTGCGCGGCGCGCCCTGCGGCTGCCGGGCGCCCCAGAGATGGTACGCGAAAAGCGCCAGCATGAAGAGGTACAGCGCCGGGCCGAGCCGGTGGTAGTGCAGCGCGTCGCCCATGCGCCCGTGCGCGAGGCTGATGAACGAGCGGCCCATGCCGCAGCCCGGGCAGTCGGTTCCGCAGAGCGCGTGGCTGAGGCACGTCGAGCCGCAGGGTACGGGCCCGAGGGTCACGCGGTCGTGGGCCGGATCCAGTCGGAAGCAGAAGGGGAGGACCAGCACCGCGCCGACGATCGCCAGAA
>JAHCJK010000344.1 GCA_026184295.1 Planctomycetota bacterium | reverse complement strand
ACCACGGGTAGCCGGCGACGATCGTGCGGCCCTTGCCGCGCTTGACCAGGTACGCGTCGCCCGCGCGTTCGAAGTCGGTGGGGAAGGCCGCGCGCCGTTCGCGCTCGCCGAGTTTGACCGTATGCAGGGTCTCCAGGGCGCGCTGCGGCAGGTTCGGCGCTTCCGAGCCTTCAAAGGCCGGCGCGAAGACGAGCGCCGCGGGATCGTTCGGCGCGAGGCGGAAGCAGAAGACCCCGGGGGAGGCGAGGTCCTCGGTGAAGTCCAGTCCGCGCGCGCGTTCTTCGGCGTAGAGGAAGTTGCGGTACCACTCGGGCGCGTGCTCGTACGAACCGTTCGACCACGCCGCCGTGCCGGGCACGCCGGCGTAAGGCCGCCAGAGCACGCGCTCGCCGTCCACCTGGGCATCGAAGCGGAAGCCGCCGTTTTCGTGATGCAGCGCGTGCGGGTCGCGGCCGCTCAGGAGCGGGCGCACGGCCAGCACCGCGCCCGGCAGCGGATCAAGTAGCCGCCAGGCCAGCACCGTCGCCGGCTGCCCGTGCGCGGAAAGGACCTCGAATTCCACGCGCACGCCGTTGGCCAGGCGGTACTGCCAGCGCGGCCACGGGCTGTGCTCAAAGGATTCGACCTGCTTCGCGCCGTCGGGATGTTCGACGCCCGGGGCGTAGTACTGCGCGCTGAGCGCGTAGCGTCCTTCGGGTGACTCGATCCAGGCTTCGACGCCGTTCACCAGCACAAAGCGGCCGGTGGGCGGCTTGGTCGCGGCCAGCAGCAGCGCGTGGTAGCGGCGCGTGCGGACCAGGGCCGCCGTGCCCGAGGCGAATCCGCCCAGGCCGTCGGCTTCGAGCCATTCGGCGGTGCTATCCAATCTGCAGGACATTCTTGATTCCTCCGGCGCGGCCCTTCAGCAGGTCCGCGTAGCCATCCATCGGGAAGTAACCGGTGATCAGGGAATTCACGGCGGCCGGCCAGCGCTTCTGGAAGGTCGTCAGATCCTTGATCGCGGCCTCGAAGGCCTCGCGGCCGGCGTTGACGGTGCCGAAGAGAATCTGGTTCTTGAGCACCAGGTTGCGCATCAGCAGGTCGGTATCCACCGAGACCGGCCCCTTGCGCCCGGGCACGCCGGTAAAGACGAAGACCGCGTTGGGTCCCAGCGTGCGCAGCATGTCGAAGGCGAGCTGCGAGGCCCCGACGGCTTCGTACACGAGGTCGATGTTGCCGACGACCCGCGCCAGGTCTTCCACCGAGTGCGTCTCGGCCGGGACGTAGTGCGCTCCGAAGGACTCGACCAGCGGCGCGCGGCTTTCGCCCGCGGAACGCGAGTAGACGTAGGTCTCGAAGCCGTTGGCCGAAAGCGCCATCGCGCCGAGCAGGCCCACCGGGCCCGCGCCCAGCACCACGGCCTTGTGGCAGTGCCCCTGGCCCTTGCCGGGCACGAACTCGCAGGTCCACGGCAGGCGCTGTTGCACGTTCCAGACCTGGATCAGCGCCTTCTCGGCGATGGTGAGCGGTTCGACCAGCACCGCGATCTCGCGGAGTTCCTTCGGCACCGGCACCATGTACTTCGATTCGTCCACGACGAACTCGGTCATGTAGCCGTGGCGTTCCTTGATGCCGCGTTCGGTAAAGTCGCCGGTGTAGCAGAAGTCCTGGCGGCCCTGGCGGCAGGCCAGGCAGTGGCCGTGCGGGCAGGGGCGGCGCACGGTCGGGATCACCAGGTCGCCGGGCTTCAGGCCTCCCGCGTCGTTCCCGGCTTCGGCGACTTCGCCCACCGATTCGTGGCCGAGGACGAGGAACTCCGAGCCCGCCGGCGGCGTCCCGTAGTCGAAGCGGCAGATTTCCTTGTCGGTGCCGCAGACGCCGACTTCCAGCATGCGCAGCTTCACCTGCGCGGGCGTCTCGAGTCTGGGCTCCGGCACGTCGATCAGCTTGATCTCGCGCTGGTTCGGAAAGGCGGCAATGGCTTTCATGATTGCGTCTCCTCGCTTGGAAAACACGATCTCCCGGCAAGCGCCGCGCGGCGCCGCGTGCCCCGATCTTCAGTTGATCTGAATGTTGCTTGGATTGTGCTGCCGCGTTGCTTGTTTCGTGCTCGTTGACAGCCCGTACATGTCGGTGTCATGCGGCCTATTCCAGAATCTCGAGAATTCTACCCGGCTTCGGGGCCGAGGAGGGAGCGCGAACTACTAAAGAGGAGCGCGCGGCGCATGGGCTGCGCGTGTTGAAAGTTGCAATTTGTTTATATGAACGGGGTTATCAATACCTTAATCCTGGTTGAATCTTATGCGCTGGAAAGGCATACTGGTGTATATGTGGGCAGATGGTAGTCACAATAGTAGGTAGCATGTTGTCTGACGAGGGCGTCAACCCAAGCACCGCCCGGTCGAAACGCGAGACCCCGGCAAGTAAGGAGCCTTTCATCATGAAGAACGTTCGAACGCTCGCAGCGCTCCTGGCGCTCGCGTGTTTTGCGGGCGCGCAGGCCGCCGAGACGAAGAAGCCGGCGGGGCC
>JAHCJK010000343.1 GCA_026184295.1 Planctomycetota bacterium | reverse complement strand
GCCGCGAAGATGGCCAACGCCCACGAGTTCATCCAATCGCTGCCGAAGGGCTACGAGACCGTGGTGGGCGAGCGCGGCGTCAAGCTGTCCGGCGGGCAGAAGCAGCGCCTCTGCATCGCGCGCGCGTTCCTGGCCAACCCGCGCGTGCTGCTGCTCGACGAGGCCACCGCGGCCGTGGAACCCGAGTCGGAAGCGCTGATCCAGGCGGCGCTGGAGCGCCTGATGCAGGGGCGCACGACCGTGATCGTCACGCACCGGCTCTCGATGGTGCGCGCGTGCGACCAGATCCTGGTGGTCGAAGGCGGGCGCATCGTGGAACGCGGCACGCACGAGCGCCTGCTCGACAACGGCGGCTGGTACGGGCGGATGTACCCCTTGCAGATGCAGGGCATCGACATCGCGCGCCCGCGGCAGGCGTGAAAGATTCCGCGGCTCCTCTTGTATATTCGCGGGGCCTCCGTACAACGCTCGGAGCCCCACGGCCCGTTCCTGTCCCGTAGCCTCGCGCGCGGAGAACCTATGCCTACATGGCTCAAACCCTCCCTTAACTGGCTGCTCGTATTCGTGCCGATCTCGGCGGGCATGGAATATTTCACGGGCGACGCCAAACCGCACACCTGGATCTTCATCTGCTCCTGCCTGGCGGTGATCCCGCTGGCGGGATGGATGGGCAAGGCGACCGAGCACCTGGCCGAGAAGACGGGCGAAGGCATCGGCGGGCTGCTGAACGCGACCTTCGGCAACGCGGCCGAGATGATCATCGCGCTGATGGCCCTGCACGCGGGCAAGTACGAGATCGTCAAGGCCTCGCTGACGGGCTCGATCATCGGCAACATCCTGCTGGTGCTGGGCGCCTCGTGCCTGGCCGGCGGGCTGCGCTTCAAGAAGCTGACCTTCAACGCCGTGGGCGCGCGCACGCAGTCCACGATGATGACGCTGGCCGCGATCGGGCTGATCGCGCCCATGGCGTACCATTTCCTCGCGCCCCACGTGGACCTGCGCCGCGAGCAGGACCTGAGCATGGAAGTCTCGATCGTGCTGCTGATCACGTACGCCGCCTCGCTCTTCTTCTCGCTGCACACGCACAAGAACCTCTTCGCCGGCGAGGCCGCGGAGGCCTCCCGGGTGGAAGCTTCGGGCGCGCACCTGGCGGTCTCGCACGCCTCGTGGAGCCTGGGGAAGTCGATCGGGGTGCTGGTGGGCGCGACGGTGCTGGTGGCGTGGGTCAGCGAGTTCCTGGTGGGAAGCGTGGAGCACGCGGCGCACGCGCTGGGGATGACGGACGTCTTCGTCGGGGTGATCGTCGTGGCGATCATCGGCAACGCGGCGGAACACAGCACGGCCATCCTGGTCGCGATGAAGAACCGCATGGACCTGAGCCTGTCCATCGCGATCGGGTCGAGTTTGCAGATCGCGCTCTTCGTCGCGCCGGTGCTGGTGCTGGCCAGCTACGCGCTGGGCCCGCAGGCGCAGGGCCCGATGAACCTGGTCTTTACGCCGGCCGAGGTGCTGGCGGTGGTGGTCTCGGTCGCGATCTGCGGGCAGATCGCGGGCGACGGCGAATCGAACTGGCTGGAAGGCGTGCAGTTGCTGATGGTGTACGTGATCCTGGGCATCGTCTTCTTCTTCCTGCCCGAGGCCGCGCAGACGCACGAAGCGATTCCGGGGCATTGAAGAATCGGGCGCGCCCCGCGTCCTACGATGGAACGCCCCGAGGTCCCGGGGCCCGAACGAGGAGGCCAACCATGCGAATTCCGATCCTGGCGGTGCTGGTGCTGTGCGCGGCGGCCTGCGCAGGAGCGCGCGCGGCCGACAGCGTATACGTGAAGTTCGAAGGCATCAGCGGCGAAGAATCCGAGAAGGGCCTGGAGGGCACGGTCAAGGCGCTCTCGGTGAGCACCGACCTGGAAAAGTCCACGACGGGCAAGATCACCTCGAAGCTGGGCATCGAGAAGCGCCCGCGCTCGATCACGATCGTGAAGGCGCTCGACAAGGCCACGCCGCGCCTGGCGGAACGCGTCAAGGAAGCGACGCCCATCGCCGAAGTGAAGGTGCTCTTTTACAGCAAGCCCGAAGGCGGCGAGGCGAAGCATTACTTCACGCTCACGCTGAAGAACGCGACCGTGGCCAGTTCGCACCTTCAGTTCACCGAAGGCGCGGGCGCGAAGGCGCAGGAAGTCCTGACCGTGGATTACGAAGACATCGAACTCGTCAGCGAGACGAGCGGCGAGAAGTATTCGTTCAAGTAGTAGGACGGCCCGCCCGGCGTTTGGTTCGGGAAATCGGGCGAAATCGAGACGGCGCCGCCGGCGGCGGTGTAGTCTCCAAGCGTGAAGACCCCTCGCCCGCTTCCCCTGCGCATGGCCCCGGCGCTCGCCCTTGCGGCGTGCTTCCTTTCGGCGGCCGGCCGCGCCGGAGAGCACGTCCACCCCATCGCGGTGGCCGAAAAGGACAAGCCCAAGCCCGCCGTCCTGGCGGTCGTGAAGACCTGGAAAGACCTGAGCAGCCGGCCGCCGATCGATCTCGGCGACG
>JAHCJK010000342.1 GCA_026184295.1 Planctomycetota bacterium | reverse complement strand
GTGGTGGGGCCCTTTTCCAGGGGCGTTGCCCCTGGCTATTCTCCCGCGGCCCTTTGGGCCGGTTTAGCGTCTTTTAGTCTTACGTCTTTACGTCTTCGCGTCTTAGTCCGTTCTCCGCGCCCTCCGCGCCTCCGCGGTGAAAACCCGGGAAACAAAAAACCCCGGACGCCGCGACCGCGCCGCGAGGGCGCTCACCTGAATGTCGCTGCTCCGGGGCATGGAAAGCCGCCGCGCATGGGCATGCGCGCGCCGTGAAGCAGAGTCTTACGCTTTGCGGAAGTTCGCTTCACGTTACTTTGCTTCACTTTACTTCACTTTACTTCACTTTACTTCACTTCACTTCGACGATCGGCGGGCGGTTGGCGCCGGGCCGCGCGGGCGCGACCGAAGTCGTCTCCGTCGGCGGCGGCGTGAACGTGACCGTGGGGAGCGGCCCGAGGTCCTGCGCGATCTGCTTCACGCGCCCCCGGTTCTTCGCGACGAACTCCATGAAGTCGTCCGCGATCTCCTCGCGGTCGCTGAAGTACCAGTGCCCCAGTTCGTGCGCGAGCACTTCCTCGTCGCTGCTGAGCGAATAGATCCGGTTCATGCTGTAATCGCACGCGCCGTGCAGCACCATGTTCTCGCGCTTCGCCGGCAGGCCCGTGAACTTTTCCAGTTCCTCGCTCGAACGCACGATCATCACGCTGGGCATGCGCTCGCAGCGCATGGACATGTTCTTCTGCCGCGAATATTCGAACGCGAGCACGCGCACGTCTTCGAAGAACGGCTGCAGCCGCCGCCGGTCCCAGAAGCCCGCGCCCTCGCACTTCACCTCCTGGCCGCTCACCTTCACCTGCGCCGGCCCGCAGCCCTGCAGCGTCCCCGCCACGAACACGAGGCAGAGCGCGCGGCCGAGCGCCGAACGGGAGATGCGCGAGCGCGGAGTCGTCATGGAGGCGTCCAGTTTCCCCGATGGGTACGGTTTCGGCAAGAGTTCTGCCCGGTCTTTATGAGGCGGATTTCGCCGCGCCCGCCCGCGCGTTGCAATCCGAACAGGCGCGAAGCACACGTGCACTCCGCCTCCGCGATCGCATAACCTTAAGAACGCCGGAGATTTCCTCCCCCAAGCACGCCAGCATGGACGCCCGCGCGCGCTCCTTCTTAGAGCGCAAGCGCCGCGCGTCCGCGCGCCTGAATCGGTAAAAGCAAAGGCTGGACCGTCCGAAAACTACTTCGCGCGGCCGCTGTTCACGTCGCCGCTGTAGAGGAAGAGCGCCGCCGCCGCGTCGTCGGGCTTGGCCTTTTCGGCGCGGATTTCGAAGAGCGTCACGAACGCATTGCGCAGGCTGTGCGCGTCCTTCTTCACCGACGCGAGCGGCAACACGAGCGTCTCCGCCGCGTCGTTCTTCAGATTCGGCACCGTGTACTCGAACGCCGCCCGGTGCGTGGCGCTCGCGAAACGCAGCGTCAGGCTCTTGATGCCCTGAACCTTGTACGTCAGCTTCAGCACCGTGTCTTCTTCCGGCTGCATCAGCATCGCCATCACGCGCACCGCCGCGCCCGGCGACGCGAACTTCACCGCGCCCTTGTCGCCTTCCTTGACCACTTCCTCCCTGGCGCCGCCGACGCCCGAAAAATCGCGCTTCACCGCGTTCGCGTTCGGCCAGTTCAGCGCCACGCGCGGCCGGCCGGCCGGCGTCGGCATCCGGTCGAGCGCCCGCAGCGCGCGGTTCGCCAGCCCGCCCAGCGCCTCGGCGTCTTCGCCCGCGTCGATCAGGACGTGCGCCTGGCCGGCCAGTTCGCGCACCGACTTCGGATCGCGCGCGCGCCACAGCGCCGACTGCAGGACCAGAAACGCCGAGGTCCCGCGGGCCTCGACGAGCCGCTTCTCCTCGTCGGCCAGCGCCTTCTCGGCCTCCTTCGCCGCGTCCGTCCCGGCGAATTCCCGCGCCACGCGCGCCGCCACGTCGCACGCCGCGACCGCTTCCGGCGCGTCGCCCGCGGTCTTGCCTTTCGCGCGTCCCCACAGCCGCGCCGCCTCGCCTTCCAGGTAATGCTTGATGTCCGTCTCGGCTTCCGCCGCGGCGGTCGTGCCGGCCGCCTCCTTCGCGAGCTTGCGCAGATTCGCGATCGCCTCCGCGACCTCCTCGTTGTACTCCTTCGCCGCCGCCTTGGCCTTGCGGAACTCCGCGCCCGCCTCGCGCATCCGGTCCGCGGCGCGGATCTCGCCGAACAGCTTGATCGCCGCGAGCGCCTCCGCGGCCGTCGCCGTCCCGTCGAAGTCGCGCGTCACCATCCCCATCTCGCCCGTCACGCGCGCCATCGTCTTCAGGTCGTTCGCCGCCCGCGCGCGGTCGAACTCCGCCTTCAGCGGCGCGAACTTCGCGCGCGCGTCGCTCTCCTTGACGGCCGGAGGCCGCGTCGGATCGGCCGCCGGCGTCGGCGCAGGAGTCGGATTCGGGTTCGGAGCCGGCGCGGGATTCGGCGTCGCGGGCACGGGCGCCGGCACAGGCACAGGCGTGGCCGGAGCCGCGGGCGGCGGCGAAGGCGTCGGGTTTCCGCTCGAACTCGCCGCGGACGAACCGCCGCCGCTCGAACCGTTCCCGGACGAGGCCGTGACCGTCGGCGCGCTCTT
>JAHCJK010000341.1 GCA_026184295.1 Planctomycetota bacterium | reverse complement strand
CGCCTCGCCGTGGGGCGCTTCCGGAACCGGGCGCGGTGCGATCTCCACCGGGGCCAGCACCGGAGGCGGAGCCGCCTGCATGCGGTGGATCACCGGCGGGCGTCCTTCCGATTCGCGCAGGGCTTCGTCGAGCGAGGCGAGCACCGATTCGTACACGCCGCGGTGCCCGGGGTCGGGCGAGAGCAGGCGTTCGACCAGCGCCACGCTGCGCGACGGGAGCGTCTTTTCCGCGCCCTTGGGCCAGCGCACCACCGCCGGCGCGATGCTCTCGCGTTCGGCCATGATCGCGCCTTCGTCGTTGCCGCGGAAGGGCGGGGAGCCGGTCAGCATGTGGTAGAGCAGCGCGCCGAGGCCGTACAGGTCGATCGCGCGCCGGGCGTGTTCGGCCTCCGGCAGCGCCTTGGTCGGCATCGCTTCCAGCGGCGCGTAGGTGAGCGGCGCGAAGAGGTGCGGGTCGTGGACCGTCCAGTCGGGGTGTTCGAAGCGTTCGCCCAGGCCGATGTTGAGCACGCGGACGTCTTCTTCGCCCAGGATCACGTCGCCCGGGTGCAGCCGCCCGTGGTAGCGGTGCCGCTGGTAGGCGTAATGCAGCGCGTCCGCGATCTGCAGGCCGATGCTGAGCGCGCGCGGCGGCAGGAAGCGCACGTTCCGCTGGAGGGCGCGGCTGAGCGGTTCGCCGCGGGCGTATTCCATCACCAGCAGCAGGCGGTTCTTGTCTTCCTGGCAGCCCAGGCAGCGCACGATGCCGGCGTGTTCGAGCAGAAAGGTGTTCTCGGCGTTGCGCGGAAGGTTGGCGCGAAAGTTCGCGTCGAGGTGCGCGTGTTCTTTGAAGACCTTGACCGCGACGATGTCCTGTTCCACCAGCCGGCGCGCCTTGTACACGATGCCCTTGGGGCTGCGCCCGAGTTCCTGAATCAGGCGGAAGCCTTCCAGTTCGGGATAGGCGGCGAGTTCGGACGGTGCTTCCATGGGCGCGGTGCGAATCTCCTTTTCGATAGGCGCCGGGGGCAGGCGTTTCCCGGCCAGAGGGCTGGCCAGGGCGGATCGAGCGGGACTGGGCGTGCGAGCCTCGTGTGCCATGATGTACCGCCATTCAGGTTGGTTGAACAGCCCCGAACCACCGGGCCGGGGCCAACATAAAGGCGGTTCCCCACCTCCAACCCTTAGACGGAATGAGGCGTCAAAACAAGACGGCAATTCCAGAGGGATTTACTGCAACGGTTCGGGGCGCAAGAGGTTGCGCGACCGGCAGGCCCGGGTGGACGGCACCGCACAAGTTCAGCGCCGTGGAAAACAGCGCGCCTGCGCCGCTACGCTTCGCGCGTCAGTTCGTCGATCTTCTTCAGTTCCTCGGGCGAGAACTTGAGGTGGTTCAGCGCCTGCACGTTCTCTTCGATCTGGCTGACCTTGCTCGCCCCGATCAGCGCCGAGGTGACGCGCGGGTCGCGCAGGATCCACGCAAGCGCCATCTGCGCGAGGCTCTGCCCGCGTTCGTGCGCCAGCGCGGTGAGCGCGCGGACCTTGTGGAGCGTCTTCTCGTTCACGCGGTTCTCGCGCCCGCGTTCGTCCCACCACAGCGCCGCGCGCGAATCGTCCGGGATGCCGTTCAGGTACTTGCTCGTCAGCAGCCCCTGCGCCAGCGGGCAGAAGGCGATGACGCCGCAGCCGTGCGTGTCGGTGTGGGGGAGCAGGTCGCTCTCGATCCAGCGGTTGAGCAGGTTGTAGCTCGGCTGGTGAATCGTGATCGGCGCCCAGTCGTGCTTCTCGATCAGGCGCACCGATTCGAGGAACTGCGTCCCGCGGTAACTGCTGACGCCCGCGTACAGCGCCTTGCCCTGCCGCACGATCAGGTCCAGCGCGCCGAGCGTCTCTTCGAAGGGCGTGTTGGGATCGGGGCGGTGCGAATAGAAGATGTCCACGTAGTCCAGGCCCATGCGCTTGAGCGACTGGTCGAGGCTCGCGACGAGGTACTTCTTGCTGCCCCATTCTCCGTAGGGCCCGGGCCACATGCGGTAGCCGGCCTTGGTGGAGACGATCAGTTCGTCGCGCGGCATCTCCTTGAAGACCTTGCCGCAGACGACTTCCGCGTTGCCCGGAGGCCGGCCGTAGTTGTTCGCCAGGTCGAAGTGCGTGATCCCGAGGTCGAAGGCGCGGAAGAGGCACTCGCGCGCGACTTCCTCGCCGCGGTACCCGCCGAAGGTCTCCCACGCGCCGAGCGAGATCGCCGGCAGCAGCAGCCCCGAGCGCCCGCAGCGCCGGTACTGCATGGACTCGTAGCGCTTCTCGGAGAACGTGTGATGCATGGCGGGCTCCCGTAGGGTTGGGTGGACTCCTTATATACGATCGGGCCGCTTCCGAAAGAAAAAGGGGCTCCCTTGCGGGAGCCCCTTTCTACGAGCGGAAGAGCAGACGGCTCAGTAGCGGTAGTTGTCGCTCTTGAACGGGCCTTCGGCGGGGACGCCGAGGTAATCGGCCTGCTTCTTGGAGAGCGCGTCGAGGTTCACGCCGAGCTTCTTCAGGTGCAGGCGCGCGACCTTTTCGTCCAGGACCTTGGGCAGCGTGTAGACCTTGCCGTCCTGGTAGTCGAGGCCGCTGATGTTCTTCTGGCCCTGCGCGTGCAGCCA
>JAHCJK010000340.1 GCA_026184295.1 Planctomycetota bacterium | reverse complement strand
CGTTCACTGCCCGCTGTTCCCCGCTTGCTCGTCCAGATCGTGCCGGCCCAGCTTCATGCAAAAGATCAGCGGCAGGACCAGCAGCGAACCGAGCGCGAGCCACAGGAAGGTTCCGCCGTAGCCGAAGACCGGCTTCAGCATGCCCATGCTCTTCGCGGACCACGATTCGCAGACGTTGGTCATGCCCATGAACGCGCTGAACTGCGTCGCGCCCAGCCGCGGATCGGTCAGGTCCATGAAGAGCGCGTACGAGGAAGCCGTGTAGAGCCCGATCGCGAAGTAGACCGCGACCAGCAGCGCCGTCAGCGCGTCCGCGTCCCAGCGGGCCAGGTCGCCGTGCCCGAGCCCCGCGACCAGCAGCGTGAGGAGCAGCAGCGCGCAGGTGACCGAACGCTTGTGGCCCACTTTGTCGGATCCGTAGCCCCCCAGCAGCGCGCCCGCCAGCATCGCGGCCACCGCGTAGAGGTAAAAGCTCCCGACGGCCGCGCCGCGCGCTTCCTTGGGCAGGGCGCTCATGTGGTCGAGCAGGAACGGGCCGGCCACCGCGCCCGCGGCTTCGAAGGCCGCGCCCCCCAGCAGCGCCAGGCCCAGGCCGAGCCACGTGTTGGCCTGCTTCAGCGCCGAGGCCAGCGCGGAACCGAAGCGTTTGAGGACTTCGCGCGGCGCGAGCGGTTCCGATTCGCCGGGATCGCGCGTGCAGGCCAGCACGAGCAGCGAACTGAACCCGATGGCCGCGAGCAGCGCCGCGACCACGGCGGTCTCGCCCAGGGCCTGTTCGAGTTTCAGGACGCCGGGGCCGAAGAGCGAACGTCCGGTGAGCATGCCGGCCTGCATCCAGCCGTTCATCGCGCCGCGTTCGGGCACGGGCGTGACGCGGATCGCGAGCGTATCGATGGCGACGTCCTGCGTCGCGGCCGCGAAGCCGTGCAGGACGAAGAGCGCGGAGATCCAGCCGAAGTCGGCGCGCAGGTCGAGCCAGAAGAGCGGCAGCAGCGCCAGGCCCATGATCAGTTGCGCGGCCAGAATCCAGGCGCGGTGCTGAAAGCGCCCGCCGCGAAGCACGTCCACGAGCGGCGCCCACGCGAACTTGAAGGCCCACGGCATCGCCAGAAACGCGAGCAGCCCCGTGATGTCCCCCAGCGGCACTTCGGCCAGTTTGAGGCGCGTCGGCAGCGCCCACCAGATGTACCCGATCGGCGCGCCTTCGCTGAGGTAGAGACACGTGAAGACGGCCTTGCGGCCGCGTGAGGTGGCAAGCAGATTCATCACGACGAAACCATCTTACCTAAATCGCCGCGCGATTTGGAGGGTTTGTGCCGAAACTTTTTCGCGCGCCGAGGCAAAACGCTTGCCCTGGAATTCCTTCCGGCGTGTGCAAGAATCGAAAGCTCTTCCACGCTTCATGTAATAATTAGAATGCCGAAGCCCATGCCAGGTGCCAACGCCGCATGAAATACGACTTGGACACCGTATTGATGCTCGGATTCGGCGGCGGCGTCACGCTGATCGTGCTGGTGGCACTCGCCGTTACGTACCGAAAACGCATCCGCTTCAGCCTGCGTTCGCTGCTGCTTCTGGTGCTTTGCGCCGGTAGCCTGGGCCTGCTGCTTGTGGAGCTATTCCCATACAATCCTGCCATGAGCACCGTGCCTTTCAGCCAATTTCCAAGTCCAATCTTGTCGCCTGATGGACGCTATCTTGCCTATACCCAGGAATGGGGCGCGAACCCTTCGATCCTGGATTTGAAATCGAATACGAAGATGGCGAGCCTGACCACCAAGTGCCAGGATTTCCGATTTTCGGAAGACGGACGAAAATTGCTGCTCTATCCGAGGCACGACGATTGCCCCATCCTATGGGACCCGTTCAATGCCAAATCGTATTCGAGGCCGGAATGGGACAGGTTCACCGCGATCTCTTCGGGTGAGACACGGGTGCTCGCCCGTGTTTACGACCTTGAACGTCCGGCCGAAGTTCGGCTGTACAGCCTGGATGGAAACCTGTTGGCTTCCCACACGTTTAAGAACATCTTCCACGTCCGGCAACTGCTTCTCTCCGCCGATGCCAACGAAGCCGTGATCGTGACGCTTGAGCCACGCATCTACTTTTGGCATCTGTCATCGGAAGGGCCGCCGAAAGCGTGCGACCTCGCCCGGCGCGTCCATTTATCATGCATCTCGCCCGATGGTTCCAAAGTGGCGACTCTGGTGGCTGGTGGCGATATTTCCGTTTGGGACACCGCCACGGGAACCGTGATCCGATCATGGCCGCATGAACGGAGGAGCCCGGCAAGCATGGGCTTCCTCGATAACGACGGCCGGCTTTTCACGAATGGGGATGGCGTGCAGATTTGGGACGGGACGACCGGCGGCCTGCTCGCTGAACTGTCCAGCCATGAGATCGGCAGCGCTACCGTGCAATGGCTGGCGGCCTCGCAGGAATTGGCCGTGCTTTGCAGCAGAAGAGGCATCTTTTACTGGAAGTGGTCGCGCTACCCGCACGGAATTTCCTATTTTTACCTAGTTGGATTCTGGCTCTCCTGCGCGACGTTCCTGGCCTTGCTTATCAGCGTCTACCTTGACCGCCGCAAGCCGAAGGCCGCGTTGCCGCAGAACTCAGCGCAGGCGGCGGCCAGCACCATTCCGCGTCTGTGCGGAGAACAGCAACGGCTGAACAGCAGCGATAATCAGTAGCCGGTGAACAG
>JAHCJK010000034.1 GCA_026184295.1 Planctomycetota bacterium | reverse complement strand
ACGTTGCGGTCCTGAAAACGAGCGACCTGCTGCGGGTTCAGGAGGTCGTGCAGCGCGTCGTAGAGCGGGCGCAGGTACGGGTTGACCTTCTCGCGCAGGTCGCCGGGCAGGAAGCCCAGGTGTTCGCCGGCTTCGACGGCCGGGCGCACCAGCACCAGGCGGTTGACCAGGTGGCGCGTCAGCGCTTCCACGGCCATCGCCACGGCGAGGTACGTCTTGCCGCAGCCGGCCGGTCCCATGGCAAAGACAATGTCGTGCCGGCGGATCGCGTCCAGGTATTCGGCCTGGCCGGGCGACTGCGCGCGCACGCGCCCGCCCACCAGCGAACCCCCGCGCGTCCAGAGTTTCTGGCGGCTGGCTTCGTCGGCCGGCGGAGCGGCCAGCGGGTCGGGCTCGGCGTGGTCTTCCATCACCGAGTCCAGAATGCGGTCCACGTCGCTGGCCTCCAGGCGGCGGCTGCTGCGAACGACGTTCAGCATATCGGTAAAGGTACGAAGACCCAGATCGACGGACGTATCGTCGCCGTGCAGGTGGAGTTGTTCGCGGCGCACCACGATATCCAGCCCCAGGGCATCTCGAACTCGTCGCAGGTGGCAGTCGCCCGTGCCCAAGAGGGTTCGGGCAATCTCAGGGTCCTCAAGCTCTATGGTTTTGCGCACTTCGGCTTTCATGCCTCCGGGAGGTGTCCCTCCACTCCTACAGCCAATGAATCATAACGGGTATGAGGAAATAGGCAACCGGTCCGGCCACGACCAAACTGTCGATCACGTCCAGGACCCCGCCGTATCCAGGCACATAGTGACTTGCATCCTTGACCCCTGCCGAACGCTTGAGCAGGCTCTCTGAAAGATCCCCCAAAATACCCGAAAATCCAATGAAAACCCCGAAGAGTACCGTTTCCATAAAGTTAAACACAGCAGGATCTAATACGTTGACGAAGGGCAATCGCAGCAGCAGCGCCAGCAGCACGCTTCCCAGGATGCCGGCGGCCACGCCTTCCTTGGTCTTTCCGGGCGATAAGTCCGGGAAAGCCTTGTGTTTACCGATCTTTCGCCCCACCAGGTAGGCGAAGACGTCGCATCCTTTAGATACGACGATGGTGGCCACGACCATCTTGGCCCCAAAGTGCGACCAGTCCCGCCCGCCCAACAGGCCATCCACGCCCATGTGCCTGAGCTTCATTAAGAAGGAGGGAAGGAACCAGAGGTAAATCAGACCGAGGCAGGTGACGCCTAGGCCGCCAATGCTGGCCTCGTACTGATGCCGCCGAGCCGTGAGCAGGAAGACGCCCATGACCGCCACGGCCATGCCGCCGGTGATGATCTTGTCTGCACGGTGCAGATAGATGAGCCGTTCGGTCACGTTGTCGCCGGGCGTGCTCCAGATTTGAAGCGCCCAGAAGTGCGCCGCGACCAGCATCAGCCCGGAGAACGTGCCCCAGGTGCTGAAGGTCTGGAGCCCACGCGCGCGGCAGAGCGCCCAGAATTCCCGCAGGGCGAAGAAGGTGCCCGCCAGCACGATGACATGCAGGAGGTAGCTGTTCTCGAAATAGTAGTAGTCCGCGCACATGCAACCCGTGAGCAGACAGATAAGCAAGGTGGCGGCTAAGACGCGCTGAAGGAGCATTCCGGAATCCCGAGGGTGCGGCGAGTATGGCTCCTAGATGGAAATACGCATAGCACGAAAAACGTTTACGCCGGTTCGCGCGGGCCCGCCAGCGCGGCGCCCTTGCGCCGGCCCGCATAGGCCAGCATCGCTTCGATCAGGTCCGCTCTTCGGAAGTCCGGCCAGCAGGGCTGCGCGACGTGGAAATCGGCGCCGGAGGCCTGCCAGAGCAGGAAGTTGCTGATGCGCTGTTCTCCCGCGGTGCGGATGAGCAGGTCCACGGGCGGCAGCCCGGCGGTGTGCAGGTGCGCGGCCACCTGGGCTTCGTCGATCTCGTCCGCGCTCAGTTCGCCCCGCGCGACCTTGCCTGCCAGGGCGCGCGCGGCGTCGCGAATCTCGTCCTGCGAACCGTAGTTCAGCGCGAGGCTCAGCGTCAGGCCCCTGTTCCCGGCCGTGTGTTCCTGGACGTGTTCCAGGCACTCGCGGACGTCCTTCGGGAGTTCCTCGACGCGCCCGATGGAGGTCAGGCGCACGCCATTGGCATGGAGTTCGTCGCGTTCTTCGATCAGGTACTTTTTCAGCAGGCGCATCAGATAGGTCACTTCGGTGCGCGGGCGTTTCCAGTTTTCGGTGCTGAAGGCGTAGAGCGTCAGGGCCTTGAGATGCGTCTGCCCGCTGTAGCGCACGCAGTCGCGGACGGACTCGACCCCGGCCTCGTGCCCGCGCACGCGCACCAGCCCGCGGCGGCTGGCCCAGCGCCCGTTGCCGTCCATGATGATCGCGACGTGCCGCGGGAGGAATTCGCGCGGAGCCGGCGGTTCGAGGGTGGGCCAGAGCGTGGTCGCCATTGCGGGCGCGGATTGTACGGGTGCGCGCGCAAGGCTTCAAGGCGTAGGGAGTTGAAGGCATCTCGCCCCAATCGAGTCAAAACGACACGAGCGCTTTGGAATTTGGTGCGAACCGGGTGCGTATTCCTTCCTATAAGTTTCTACCGATGAGCGGGTTAATAAAAAATCGCGCCGGTCCATCGCTGGTACGTCCCTTGTTAATGAATGTGCAGTTAAGGAGGTGCCTATGCGATTGGACAAATTCACCATCAAGGCTCAGGAGGCGCTTCAGGAAGCCTCACAGTTGGCGCTGAAGTCGGAGCATCCCGAACTCGATACGATTCACCTGCTCGCCTCGCTCCTGAACCAAGACGGCGGGCTCGTCTCTCCTTTAATGCAGAAGATCGGCGTCGATCCGAGCGCTTTGAAGGCGCAGACGATGCTGGCACTGGACAAACTCCCGCGGCAGCGCGGCGGCGGCGAACCGCTGCCCAGCGTCGAACTGCGGCGCGCGCTGGCCAACGTCGAAGACGAAGCCAAGAAGCTGAAGGACGAGTACGTCTCCACCGAGCACCTGCTGCTCGCGCTGATCGGCCTGAAGGACGGCACCGCGCGCATGCTCAAGGATGCCGGTGCCAATCGCGATGAATTGCTTAAGGGCTTGCAGTCCTTGCGCGGATCGTCGCGCGTCACCAGCGCCAGCCCCGAAGCCAGCCTCCAGGCGCTCGAAAAGTACGGCAAGGACCTGACGGCGCTCGCGCGCGCGGGCAAGCTGGACCCCGTGATCGGGCGCGACGACGAGATCCGCCGCGTGATGCAGGTGCTTTCGCGCCGCACCAAGAACAATCCCGTGCTGATCGGCGAACCGGGCGTGGGCAAGACGGCCATCGCCGAAGGCCTGGCGCGGCGCATTGTGGCCGGCGACGTGCCCGAAGGTCTGAAGGACAAGAAGGTCGTCGCGCTGGATCTGGGCGCGCTGATCGCCGGGACGAAGTTCCGCGGCGAGTTCGAAGAGCGCCTGAAGGGCGTGATCCGCGAGGTCGTCGATTCGAACGGCCAGGTGATCCTCTTCATCGACGAACTGCACACCATCGTCGGCGCGGGCGCGTCGGAAGGCGCCGCGGACGCCGCGAACATGCTCAAGCCGGCGCTCGCGCGCGGCGAACTGCGCTGCATCGGCGCGACCACGCTGGACGAGTACCGCAAGCACGTCGAAAAGGACGCGGCCCTGGAACGCCGCTTCCAGCCGGTGATGGTCGAGGAGCCCAGCGTCGAGGACACCATCGCGATCCTGCGCGGGCTGAAGGAACGCTACGAGGTCCACCACGGCGTCCACATCACCGACGGCGCGCTGGTGGCCGCGGCGACGCTCTCGCGCCGCTACATCGCCGACCGCTTCCTGCCGGACAAGGCCATCGACCTGGTGGACGAGGCGGCCTCGGGCCTGCGCATCGAGATCGACAGCCTGCCCGCGGACCTGGACAACCTGAACCGCCGCATCATGCAGCTCGAGATCGAGCAGGCCGCGCTGAAGAAGGAAAAGGATGCCGCCAGCAAGGACCGCCTGGAAAAGCTGAGCAAGGAATTGGCCGAGTTCCGCGAACAGGCCGAGGCGCTGAAGGCGCGCTGGCAGAACGAGAAGAGCATCATCACCAAGCTGCGCGAAGCGAAGGAGAAGGTCGAGCAGTACCGCAACGACGAGGAACTGGCCAAGCGCAAGGGGCAGCTCGAGAAGGCCGCGGAGATCAAGTACGGCAAGATTCCGGAACTCGAGAAGGAGACGGCCGCGCTCCAGGACAGCTTGCGCAAAACGCAGAAGGACGGCGCACTGCTGAACGAGGAAGTGAACGACGAGCACATCGCCCGCGTGATCTCGCGCTGGACCAGCATCCCCGTCAGCAAGCTGCTCGAGAGCGAAAAAGAGAAGCTGCTGCGCATGGAGGAAAACATCCGCCGCCGCCTGGTGGGCCAGGAAGAGGCCGTCGAGGCCGTCAGCAACGCCGTGCGGCGCAGCCGCGCGGGCTTGGCCGATCCGAACCGGCCGATGGGCAGCTTCCTGTTCCTCGGCCCCACCGGCGTCGGCAAGACCGAACTGGCCAAGGCGCTCGCGGAATACCTCTTCGACAGCGACCAGGCCGTCGTGCGCATCGACCTGAGCGAGTACATGGAAAAGCACAGCGTCAGCCGCCTGATCGGCGCGCCGCCGGGCTACGTCGGCTACGACGAGGGCGGGCAACTGACCGAGGCCGTGCGGCGCCGCCCGTACAGCGTGGTGCTGTGCGACGAGGTGGAAAAGGCCGCGCCGGAGGTGCTGAACGTCTTCCTGCAACTGCTCGACGATGGGCGCCTGACCGACGGGCAGGGGCGCACGGTCGATTTCCGCAACGCGATCGTGATCTTTACCAGCAACCTGGGCAGCCAGTACCTGGTCGAGGCCGACGACGAGAAGAAGGGCGCCGCGCTGGTACTCCAGGCGGTGAAGGACCACTTCCGCCCCGAGTTCATCAACCGGCTTACGGCGCAGATCGTCTTCCACCGGCTCGATAAGAAGGAGATGCTCAAGATCGTGGAGATTCAGCTCGCGAACTTCACGAAGCTTTTCGCGGACCGCAAGATGGCCCTGGAACTCTCGCGCGCGGCCAAGAACTACCTCTGCGACACCGGCTACGACCCGCCTTCGGCGCGCGCCCGCTCGCGCGTGATCGAGAAGCACCTCGCCGACCCGCTGGCGCGCGAACTGCTCGCGGGCAAGTACGGCGAGGGCGACACGATCGCGGTAGACGCCGCGCCGAACGGCGAAGGGCTGGTCTTCGCGAAGGGCTAAGCGCGCCCGCGCTTAGTCCTTCCAGTCGGGGTTGTGTTCGGGGCGCACGGCGGCCACGGAGCCCTGCCACGCGTGCAGCATCTCGAGGAGTTCGCGCGTGCGTTCGGGCTGCGCGGCGGCGAGATCGCGGTCTTCGCCCTGGTCTTCGCGCAGGTTGTACAGCTCGACGTGGTTGTCCTCGAAGAACTCGATCAGCTTCCAGTCGCCCGCGCGCACCGACGCGCCCGGACGCCCGCCCTGGTTCCCGTAGTGCGGGTAGTGCCAGAAGATCGCGTCGCGCTTGATCGTGCCTTCCTGCGTTAGGAGCGGCAGGATGCTGACCCCGTCCACCTTCTGGTTCGGGTCGGGCTTGGCGCCGGCCATCTCCAGAATCGTCGGGTAAAAGTCGGGGCTCGTCACCGGCACGCGGCAGACGCTCTCGGCCTGGATCTTTTCCGGCCAGCGCACCAGCAGCGGCACGCGCGTCCCGCCTTCGTACATCCAGCCCTTGCCTTCGATCAGCGGCAGGTTGCAGGTGGGCGATCCTTCGGAGGTCGCCAGCCCGCCGTTGTCGGAGGTGAAGAAGACGGCCGTGTTCGCGGCCTTGCCGGTCTCCTCGAGCGCCTGCATCACCGCGCCGACGCTGTCGTCCATGTGTTTGACCATCGCGGCGTAGACCGGATCCGACTGGAGCAGCCGGCGGCGGATGCGCCGCTTGCGCGTGATGTCGGTCGGGAAGAAGTCCCCTTCTTCGAAGGTCATTTCCTTGTCGAGCCCCAGGCGTTCGGCCTTAGCCTTGAAGTAGGCGATCGCGTCCGGCTTGGCCTGGATCGGCGTATGGACGAGGTAGTGCCAGAGGTTCAGGAAGAAGGGCCGGTCGTCTTCGGCGCGGATCAGGTCCACGGCCTCACGCGTCAGGCGGTCGGGCAGGTACTCGCCCTCGGGGCCTTCGGGCAGATTGTCGAGCTTGTACGGGCTCCAGTAGCCGTGGATCGGCGCGCCGTAGCGCCCGCCGCCGACGTTGACGTCGAAGCCGTGGTCCTGCGGGAAGTGGCCTTCGCCGCCCAGGTGCCACTTGCCGACGTGGCACGTGCGGTACCCCGCGGACTTGAGCGCGCGCGCGAGGCTGATCTCGGACTGCGGCAACTGCTTGAGATACGGGGCGTCGATCAGGCGGCCGCGAAGGGGATGATGCTTGCCGCTCCAGTCGATGAAGTTGGTGACGCCCACGCGCGCGGGGTACTTGCCCGTCATGATGCTCGCGCGCGACGGCGAACAGACCGGGCAGGACGCGTACGCGTCGGTAAAGCGCATGCCCTGCTTGGCCAATTTGTCGAGGTTCGGCGTCTCGTAGAAGGTGCTGCCGGTGCAGCCGAGGTCCTTCCAGCCGAGGTCGTCCATCAGGATCATCACGACGTTGGGTCGCATGGTCAGGCTCCCGTCTTGTTTAAACTGTCCCCGCACTTGAAGCCAAGCTAACGACGATTCCCCAATAAAGAATGGCACCATTGCCCAAAAAGATGTATTTTTTGACACGGGCGGGGGAGGGCGTGGCGATGTTTCCAACGGTGGGCAGCGTCTATCGGCTGGGCGCCGGCAACCGGGCCGCGCAGTTCCGCTGCGGCGTGACCGCGAACCGCGCGGGCTCGGAGGAACTCGGCTTTGTGACGCCGCAGTACGCCGTGGTGTACGTCCTGTGCGGGCGCGGGCAGTACGTGGACGCGCAGGGGCGCGTGCACCGCCTGGCGGCCGGGGACGCGTACCAGCGCTTTCCCAGCAAACGCCACGACGTGAAGTGGGAGAGCGACTGCGTGCGCTGCTTCCTGGCCGTGCCCTGCCAGGTCTTCGAACTCCTGGAACTGACCGGGCTCGCCAGCCAGGCGCGCCCGGTGCTGCGCGTGGGCGGCGACCGCTGGATCGCGAAGGAGTTTTCCGCCCTGCGCGCGGAACTGGGCGCCTGCCCCGACGAGCGCCTGATCGACGTGCTCGCGCGGATGCAGCAGTTCCTCGTGCGGCTGCTGCGCGGCGACCGAGCGCGGCCCGGCGCGGCGCTGGATGCGCCCATCGCGCAGGCGATGCAGGTGCTCAGCGAGGACCTGGCCGGGCGGATCGCGCTGCCGGCGGTGGCGCGGCGCGTGGGCATGGGCTACAGCGCCTTCCGCAAGCAGTTCGCCGAACAGGCCGGGCTCTCGCCGCGCGACTTCCGCATCCGCCGCCGCATCGAACGCGCCGTGGCGCTGCTTACCCGCGAGAACCTGCGCATCAAGGAAATCGCCGCGCGCCTGGGCTACCCCGACGAATACGCCTTCAGCGCGCAGTTCAAGAAGCGCACGGGCCTCTCGCCGCGCGCCTTTCGGGAACGCCACGCGTGACGCGATTCGTGGTAGACTGGGCGCCGGTTCACGAGACGCGAAAGACGCATGACGCTGACCCTGGTCCCCTGGACGCTGGTGCTGGGCGCCGAGATCGCCACGTACGTGGCCGTGGTGCTCTCGTCGCTCGCCGCCGCGGCCCTGCTCTTTGCCGCGGGCGGGTTTCTGAAGACCTGGCTGACGACGCGTTCGTGGAAGCGCGTGACCGCGCGCGTGACCGCCTGGGACTACGAGGAAAGGCTCAAGGAAGGCAAGAAGCAGTACGTGCTGCACGCGAAGTACGCCTACGAGGTGGACGGCGCGCGTTACGAGGGCAGCGGGACCGACGACCTGTGGCTCGACGAGGAAGAGTTGCGCCAGGGCAAGGACGCGATCCGGTCGCCGGGCGACGAGATCGAGGCGTATTACGACCCGAAGCACCCGGAGCGCGCGGTGATGTACCGTTCCGCCGGCGGCTGCGGATGGGCGCTGGTGGTGCTGGCGCTGATCTTCTTCGCCCTGGCGGGCTACTGCATCAAGGAGGCGATGCCGCCGGCGCAGCCGCTGCCCGCCGAGGCCCCGGAACCGCCGAGCGCGCCGAATTGACGGACGGCATGGATCGCACGCATGTGGAAGACGCTGGCTGATCTGTTCCTGAAGCGGCCCGAGCGCGAGCTGCAGGACGGCGAACGCCGGGCGCTCGACGAAGTGCCTTTTCTCGCGCGGCTGGACGCGGAACAGAAGCATCGCTTCCTGGCGCTCGCGCGCACCTTCCTCCATCAGGTACAGATCGACGGCGCCGAGGGGCTGAAGCCCACGCTGAGCGAGCGCGCGTGGATCGCGGCCTCGTGTTCGCTGCTGTACGTCAGCCGGCCGGACTGGCCCTTTCCGCCCGTCGCGCGGGTGGTGGTCTCGCCTCGCAAGTTCGACGAGAAGACCTGGCAGCCGTCGGAGAAGGGCGTGTACGGCGGCGTCTACACCAGCAGCCGGGTGGGCAAGGGCGCGGTGGGCGTGACGCGCGCGATGCTGGAATATTCCTTCCGCCAGCCGGCCGACGGTTACCACGTGGGCGTGCATGAGTTCGCGCACGCGCTGGACGAGAAGGACCACGTCTTCGACGGCGTGCCGACGCACCTGCCGGGCGAACTGGCCTCCTCGTGGCTCGGCCCGCTGGAAAAGGCGCGCGCGGCCGCGGGCGAACTGCGCGGCATCCTGCGCGAGTACGCCGCGAAGGACCACAGCGAGGCCTTTGCCGTCGCGGTCGAGACGTTTTTCGAGCGTCCGCTGGAACTGCGGCGGCACGAGACCCAGCTCTACGACAACCTGCGAGCCTTTTTCCGGCAGGACCCCGCCGCGTACGACGAGGCGGAACTGCGCAAGCACCTGGACGAACGCGCCGGCGCGCTGGTCCAGGAATGGATCGCCTGGCGCGAGCAGGAGAGCACCATTGCTAAAGGCCGCCTGGTCTGGCTCGGATCCAAGCTCGGCCTGCGCCTGTACGTCCGCGTGCTGCGCTCGAACGGCAAATGGGCGCGCGCGACACCGGTGAACGACGAGGACCTCGACCCGGAACTGGCGCGCTGGCGCGGGAAGGCCGGCGACGAACGGCCGGTGGAACTGGACCTGTTCGAAAAGACCGCGCGGCACCTGCGGCCTCCGGGCAAGACCTTTCTCGTCTGGCCGGGAAATTTCTCGAGCTTCGACCGGAAACTGGAGCGCGACCTGCCGCTCGCGGAACCCGCGTGGCGCAGCGCGTCGATCGCCAAGGCCGTGGCGCAGGCCTCGGTGGCGCGACCGGTCTTCGCCACCACGCTCGACGGCCGACGCGCGCTGGTGCTCAGCGAACGCGCCGACAAAGGGCGCTTCGAACGCCAGGCCACGCGCATCTGCCGGCTCTTCGACGGCAAAGTGGTCAAGCGCGACGAGGCGCGCGGGCTGGCCTGGGAGATTCGCGTCGGCGACGCGACTCTGGTGCTGGAAAAGAACAGCCTGGCCGGCGTGCTGCTGGTCGCGAAAGGTTCGCGTGCCGGCGAGAAGCTGGAGCGCATCGGCGAGGCGCTGGGCGCGGAAGGGGTTGACAAGCCCGCCGCGCCGCCCAACCTACCCGAAGAGCCGGAGACGAAAGGGAACGCATGAAGAACCATCGCAGCCATGCCGCGGCCGAACGCGCCGCGGTGCTCGCCATCGTGGGGAAGCACGGGGCCGCCTGCCGCAAGGACGCCGCGCGCGGCGCGAAGTACTGCGCGCGCGTCTGGGATTTCGCCAAATCCGGCGCGAAGGCCTTCGCCGAATTCTGCGCCAAGCAGTACGTGCCGCCGGGCAAGGCGCGCGTGCAACTGCTCCGGCGCCTGGACGAGATCAGCAACATCGCCGGCGGGTCCTTCGGCGTCATCGCCAAGACGACGCGGCGCGGGCAGGACATGGCCGACCTGCCGCTCACGCCTGCCGAGGAACTCTTCTCGGCCTTCTCGCCAGGCACGCACCTGCAGGAAGACCTGCGCGCGTTCCAGATCGCGGCCCTGGCGCAGCTCAATTTCGGCACCGACGACCTGACGCCGCCCGCAACGCGCGAAGCCTGGGCCGCGCGGCGGCTCTCGCTGCTCGGCCGGACCGTCGTCCCCGCCGAACTGCTCGCCGAGAGCGCGCGCAAGAGCACGGAAGTGGACCGCTTCGTTACCGGCTTCAACATCCACCTGGACAAGATCGAGTACGCCGGCGGGCGGTTCGATTTCCCCAAGGACACCGTGCGCATCTCGCACTGGGGCCTGCGCGATTTCATGACGAGCCTGAACGGCAAGCCGGGCGCCCTGCCCGCGCAGCGCGCGATCCGCGACCTGATGCGCCGCGTCGTGGACGGCGAGATTCCGCGCGAGATCGTGGACAACCCGAAGGCGCGCTGGAAGCAGGCCGACGGCGTGGTGGTCGAAAACGGCCGGGCGAAGAAGCCCGCGTACACCGGCGCGCTGCGTTGGGAGAAATTCAAGCAAGTCTACGACGTCCAGCGGCGCATCGATCCGTACACGCTGGGCGGCAACATCATCGACAACAAGTTCAAGTACGAACGCGAGGTCTCCGAGGAGAAGATCACGGGGATTCTGACGGACGTGCTCTCGTCGCCCGTGGCCGCGCGCGTGGCGCGCTACGTCGAAGGGCGTCTCGGCCGCCCGATCGAACCGCACGACATTTACTTTAAAGGCTTCCAGGCCGGCGCGAAGAAGGCGCCGCTGGGCTACGACATCCGCAAGCGGTACCCCGATGCGAAGGCGCTGACGGCGGCCATCCCCGGCATCCTCGAACGGCTCGGGTTTTCCAAAGCGCGCGCGAAGTGGATCGGTTCCAAGATTCGCGTCGATAACTCGCGCAGCGCAGGGCACGCCTGGGGGCCCGCGACGGATTTTGATATTCAGCTTCTGCGCGTGCGTGTGGACAAGGAAGGGATCAACGAGGAGGAATTCAGCACCTACATGCACGAACTCGGCCACTGCGTCGAAGGCGTGCTCACCTCGTACGAACTGGACTTCAAGGCGCTGTGGGGCGTGCCCAACACCGCCTTCACCGAAGGCTTTGCGTTCACCTTCCAGGACAAGGCCGACTTCATCCTCGGGCGAAAGACCACAAGCAACGCCGACGTGGTGACGCTGCAGCGCTTCTGGGAAGCCTACGAGATCGCCGGGCCTGCGCTGACGGAGATCCGCTTCTTCCACTGGCTGTACAAGCACCCCAAGGCGAGCGCGCAGGAGATGCACCGCGCGATCCGCACGATCGGCGACGAAGTGTGGGCGGAATTTTACGCGCGCATCTTCGGGAACGAAGGCTACGGGCTGATGTCGGTGTACTCGCACATGCTGTGGTGTTCGTTCTACCTCGCCGATTACCCGATGGGCTACGTGATCGCGTACCAGGTCCGCAAATACCTGCGCGACAAGAATCTGGCCGAGGAGATGCAGCGCATGTGCGCGCTCGGCTGCATTTACCCCGAACAGTGGATGCGCGCGGCCGTCGGCCAGCCGATCGGCGTCGAGCCGCTTCTGAAGGACGCCGCCGCGGCCTGCGCGCGCCTGAAGCTTTAGCGCACCAGCATCTGCGCGCGCGCGCGGAAGCGGCGCGGGGTCTCGCCGAAGCGCTTGCGGAAGACGCGGTAGAAGTAGCTCAGGTTCTCGAACCCGGCCTCGAGCGAGATGTCCAGGATCGAGCGGCCCGACATGGTCAGTTCGCGCGCGGCGTAGTCCAGGCGCAGGCGGTTGACCAGGTCGGTGGTGGTCTCGCCCAGGCAACGGCGCACGACGCGGTTGAGGTGCTCGGGGCCGCGGCCCGCGAGGCGGGAAAGTTCGCGCACGCCGCCGGCCAGGTGCGCGGGCTGCGCGAAGACCGGCAGCGCGCCGCGCAGCCAGTCGGGCACCGCGGCGGACGTCTCCATCGGGACCGGCGCGGTGTGTTCGATCAATTCCAGCACGGCGAGCAGAAAGCCTTCGAGCCGCAGGAGCGACTGCGGGCCGCGCGCCAGGCCGTCGGCGAGTTCCGCGAGGCGGCGGAGTTCGCCCGCGCCGACGTGGTAGCGCGACGGCAGCGCCGCGCCTTTCCACGGAAAGACCGCGCGCCCGGACGCGAAGTAGCGCTTGCGCAGGTAGGCGAGCGTCCCGGCGCGGAAGGCGACGTTGACCATCCCGAAGACGGGCTTGTTGCCTTCGCTGCGCGGCGCGTAAAAGCCGTGGCAGTCGGGCGGGCGGATCAGGACCAGGTCGCCGGCGCGCACGGACTTTTCGAGGCCGTTGATGCAGTGCATCGCGCGGCCTTCCTCCACCCAGAAGACTTCCGGGAAGTCGTGCGTGTGCTCGTTGGAGACGTGCCCGGCCCCGCGCACGTGGCGGGCGACGTGGTAGTGGCCGTCGGGCGGGACGAAGTCGCGGATCAGAAGTTTCTTCGGGCGGGGCGCAGAAGTCATTTAAGTACAATAATAATGTCATTGGATGCCAAGAAAAGTCTAAATTGTAGAAGTAAGGTATAGAACGTGACGGACGCGTATTCCCCCGACCCAGGAGAGCAGCCATGGCCGGCCGTTTGAACCCCGATCAGGTCTCGTTCTTTAAAAAGGAAGGGTACCTGCTGTACGACCAGCCCGTCTTCGAGCAGCCGAAGTTCGATGCGCTGAAGCAGCACTTCGAAGGGCAGCTCCAGATCTGGGAAGCGACGTCGGGCAAGACCCCCGAACACATGGACGTGCCGCACTTCACCGACCTGGAACTCTTCAAGTGGCTCTTCGACGAGCAGGTGCTGGACCTGGTCGAATCCCTGATCGGACCGGACATCATCCTCTGGTCGTCGCACTTCATCTGCAAGCCGGCCGGCACCGGCAAGCGCGTGCCGTGGCACGAAGACAGCGCCTATTGGGGCACGACCGTCGATCCGATGGAAGTCGTGACGCTCTGGCTCGCCATCGACCCGTCCACGACGCAGAACGGCTGCATGCGCGTGATTCCGCAGACGCAGCACAACGGCTACAGCGACTACGATCCCGTGCAGAACCCCGAAAAGCACGTCTTCGGCACCGAGATCCGGCGCGGGCGCTTCGACGAAAGCAAGGCCGTGGACTGCGTGCTCAAGCCGAACACCTGCAGCTTCCACCACGCGAAGACCATTCACGGGTCGAACTACAACGCGAGCACAATCCGGCGCTGCGGCTACACGATGCGGTACTTCCCGGCGAGTTCGAAGTTCCACGGCGAACGCCGCAACAAGAACTGGCTGCACCAGATTTACCTCGCGCGCGGGCGCAACCTGGCCAACAACCCCGTCGGCGATCCCACCAAGGTCCACCAGGCCTGGGTGGAAGCGAGCGCCGCGGACCGCAAGGCGGTCAAGACCCTGGCGCACTAGGTTCCACAAAGCACGGCGGCACGAGCGGGCGGGCGCGCAGCGTCCGCCCGCGCCTTTTTTGGCGCGGTTGGCTCGAATATTCGGCTCCGGCGGCTACATTGGGGGGAACAGACCCTCGGGAGCCGGCCGTGAACCAGAAATCGAGCATCGACGAGATACGCGCGCGCTTTGACGTGGATGTCGAACGCTTCAGCAATCTTTCGACCGGCCAGGAAGCGGCCATGGACGGCGCGCTGGCGCTGGACCTGATCGCCGAAGCCGCCGCGGCGGCCACGCCGCACGCGCAGGACGTGCTCGACATCGGCTGCGGCGCCGGCAACTACACCCTTAAACTGATGCAGCGGCTCCCGGGCCTCCGCGCGACGCTGCTCGACCTCAGCCGCCCGATGCTTGACCGGGCCGCGCAGCGCGTGAGCGCCTCGGGGGCGGGGCGGGTGGAGACGATCCAGGAGGACGTGCGCGCGGCCGAGTTCGGCGAAGGGCGCTTCGACGTCATCCTGGCCGCCGCGGTGCTCCACCATCTGCGCGGCGAGGACGACTGGCGCGCGGTCTTCGCGAAGTTCCGCCGCTGCCTGCGCCCGGGCGGCTCGCTGTGGATCTACGACCTGGTCACGCACGAAGACCCCGCCGTGCACGCGGCGATGTGGCGGCGCTACGCGGAGTACCTGGAAGGCCTGAAGGGCCCCGCGTACCGCGAGACCGTCTTCGCATACATCGAGAAGGAAGACTCGCCGCGCCCGGTCACGTGGCAGATCGAACGCCTGCGCGAGGCGGGCTTCGCGTCCGCCGACGTGCTGCACAAGAACGGCCCCTTCGCGGCCTTCGGCGCGCGGGTGTAAACGCTCAAGCATGTCCGTCGTCGCCGGCGCGCGCGTGCCCTTCGGCCCCTGGTTGCTGGCCGGGATGCTCGCGCTTTACGCGGGGATCGGCTGGTTCTGCCCGCCGCGGCTCTTCTGGGATTCGGCCAAAGGCTTCGAGATCTGGCGCTCCATGGAGGCCGGCGCGCCGTTCAACTGCCTGGCGGTGCCTTCCGGGGATCTCGCGAAGGACGATTTCGTCTTCGTCACGTGGTGGACGCCGGGGCAGTACGCCGTCCCGGGCCTCCTTCGCCATGCGGGCCTTGCCCCCGCGCCCGCGATCTGGCTCACCACGATTGCGGCGCTGGCCCTGGGCCTTTGGGGCTGGCACGGCGCCTGGCGCGACCTCGGCTTCGACGCGCGCGTGGCCCGGTGGTCCAGCCTGATCCTGATGACGCAGGGCTACTTCGTCGGCCACTTCGCCCTGTACAGCGGCGGAGAAATTCTCTTCTTCGGGTTCTGCCCCTGGGCGCTGCGGCTTGCCTTGCGCTGGCGCGAACATCCCGGGCGCTTCGCGGCGGTCTTTCCGGTGCTCGTCGCCGCGGGCCTGTTCATGAAGGCGTCGTTCTTCCTCTTTGCCGGTCTGCTGATGGGCATGCAGTTGTGGTCCGTGGCGGCTTCCCCGCGTCCGCTGCGAACGCGCGGGGTCCTCGCGGGTGCCCTGATGGCCAGCGGAATCCTGGCGCTGGCGCTCCCGTGGTATTTCTTCTTCGCGCGCGGCATCACGCCGGGCCTCGAATCCGGACGGCCGTGGAGTTGGCTCGATCTGGCCGCGCCGCTGGCCAACCCGTGGGTCGCGGCCGTGGAAGGCAGCCAGGCGCTCGACTGGCCGCACTATTCCGTCGTCCTGCAGTCGCTGCTGGCGCCGCTGGCGCTGGCGGGCGGCTGGATGTTCTGGACGATGCTGCGCCGGCACCGCGGAACGGTTTACGGTCGCTGGCTGCTCGCGGCGGCGCTCCTTTATGTGTGCGCGTTCCTGGCCCTGTATGCCCGGCAGAGCCTGATCGATTACACCGCGCGCCACATGCTTCCGCTCGGGCTGCTGCTGCTGCCGGGCCTGGTGCAGGCGTGGTTCGAATGCAGCCGCGCGGCGGTGCGGACCGCCGGCCTGCTGGTCCTTTGCGCGTCGCACCTGGCGATGGGCGTGCAGAACGCGCAGGGCATGCTTGAAAACGTGCGGTTTCCGCGTGCCGGAACCGGCGGGTACGCGCTGGCCCGGATTCCGCCCGAAGCGCTCGCGCGGCTTATGCGGCTCGACGAAGCCGCGGCCGGCACCAACGCGCTCTTCGCGCTCCCGCACCCGGAACTCTGCGTCGCGCTCCGCCACGCGCGGATCGTGCACTACCCGATGGAAGCCGAGACGCTGGAACACATCCGCACGATTCGGTTTCAGGGGCGCGTCGAACATCTTTTGATCGCGCAGCCCGTGGCGGAGGACGGCCGCGCCCGCGCGGCGGCGGCGGCGAACGCGTTCAATGGCTACCGGACGTGGGTCTTCTTCGAACACGCCGGCTGGGTCTTCGGGGTGCCGGCCGAGGACGAGGCCTTCCGTCGGATCCTGGCCGGGCCGCGCTGACGCCAACGGCGCGAAGGTCGTTGCCCGCATCCTTTATAGTGAGATAATGCCGCCATGCGCATCGCGGTCGCCATGTCGGGCGGGGTGGACAGTTCCGTCGCCGCCGCCGTATTGAAGGCCCAGGGCCACGAGGTCCTGGGGCTGACGATGAAACTGTGGGCGTGCAGCAACGGCAGCGCCGAAGCCAAGGCGCGCGAAGAAGAACTGATGTCGAAGACGCGCGGCGACGTCTGCTGCAGCCCCAAGGACGTGCTCGACGCCAAGGACGTGGCCCACGCGCTGGGCATGCCGCATTACGTGCTGGAGATGGCGGAGAGTTTCTCGCATCTGGTCATCGACCAGTTCATCGACGAATACAGCCGCGGGCGCACGCCCAGCCCGTGCGTGCGCTGCAACGAGCGCGTGAAGTCCAAGGGCCTGGTGCAGAAGGCGAAGGAACTGGGCTGCGAGGCGCTGGCGACGGGGCATTACGCGCGCATCGACGCCGATCCCGCGACCGGCCGCCGGCGCCTGCGCATGGGGCTCGACCCCGAACGCGACCAGAGCTACTTCCTCTTTCCTGTCGCGCAGGACGAACTGACCTACCTGCGCTTTCCCGTCGGCGAGCTGCCCAAGAAGGAAGTGCGCGCGATGGCCGCCGACCTGGGCCTCGTCGTTGCCGACAAGCCCGACAGCCAGGAAATCTGTTTCGTGAAGGACAACGACCACCGGCGCTTCCTGCGCGACAAGGCCCCGCAGTCGTTCGTGCCCGGACCGATTCTGTACGAAGACGGGCGCGAGATCGGCCGGCACGACGGGCTGGCGGGCTACACCGTCGGCCAGCGGCGCGGCCTGAAGGTCGCGTGGACCGAAGCGCTGTACGTCGTGCGGCTGGACATGGAACGCAACGCGGTGATCCTCGGGCCGGATGCCTCGCTGTGGGAGCACGCGCTGGAAGCACGCGAGATGCACTGGATCGCGGGCGAAGCGCCGCCCGAAGGCGTGCGCGCGGAAGCCAAGATTCGCTACCGCGGCGCCTCGGTGCCCTGCACGCTGCTCCCGAAGTCCGACGGCAGCGCGGAGATTCACTTCGACCATGCGGTGCGGGCAGTCTCGCCCGGGCAGGCGGTGGTGCTCTACAACGGCGACGTCTGCCTCGGCGGCGGCTGGATCGAGCGCGCGCTCAAGGCCGGACGCCCCGCGGCTGCGGCTCGCGCTTAAAAATCTTCGTTGAATTCGGGTTCCGGCGCCGGACTGGGCTTGCCGGTCGGCACGAGCTGCGACTTGATGCTCGCGGTGGCGGGCCGCGTGGAGACCGCCTGCTCGGAGGCCGGCGGGCAGAATTCGATGCCGTTGCGAGGACCGGATACGGCCTGCGGCACCGGGATGGCATCCACGTGCGGCGCGGCGGCCGGTGCTTCCGCCGTGGCGGGGATATGGGTGACCACCGGCGTGACGGGAGCGTTGGGTTCGGTGCGCGCGGGAAGCGCGGCCGGAACCACCGGAGCGACCGGTTCCCGGGTCTGCGCGGACGCGGCGTAGGCTTCCCACGCGACCGCGCCGAGCGCCACGCCCAACGCCAGACCGGCGGCCAAGCGGGCGCAGGAGGCCCAGACGGATCGCTGGGGGCGAGCCGCGTAAACGCGCAAGTCCTCATCCGGAAGCGAGATCGAGCGGGTGCGGGGAGCGGCGGCCGTGGGCTGCATGGGGTTCCTTTCCTCGGGTTCCACTCCTTGGACGGCCTCCGTTCGGCGCGGTTTCGGGAATTCTGAAGAATCCGAGCCTCCGGCCGGCGCATGCGCTGGCGAGGCGGGGGCGCTATAGGTACCCTCATGGCATGAGCAGAATCCTGGTGCTCGGAACGGGCAACACGCACAAGGCCCAAGAGATCGCGCCGCTGCTGGACGGGCTGGGCGTGTCCATGCGCGCGGCGGGCGAATACGGTCCGTTCGATCCCGACGAGACCGGGAGCACGCTGGAAGAGAACGCGATCATCAAGGCGCGCGCGGCGCTGAGCCTTTCCAACGAATGGTCGATCGCCGACGACACGGGGCTGGAAGTGGATGCGCTGGACGGGCGTCCGGGCATCTACGCGGCGCGCTACGCCGGGCCGGGTTGCAGCTTCGACGACAACATCCGCAAACTGCTGGGCGAACTCCAGGGCGTCCCGGACGAGAAGCGCACGGCGCGCTTCGTCTGCGTCATCGCCTTCTGCCGGCCGGGGCGGGAACCGATGACGTTTCGCGCCGGCTGCGCCGGGCACATCCTGCGGGAACGGCGCGGCGGGCAGGGCTTCGGGTACGATCCGGTCTTTCTCGTGGACGGCCTGGGCAAGTCCTTCGCCGAACTGACGCTGGACGAGAAGAACGGGGTCAGCCACCGTTCGCGGGCCGTCCGGCTGCTGCGCGCGGAACTTGAAAATCTGCGCCTGCAAGACGAAGCATGGAAGCGTTCCGAATAGGATTCACGCGAGGACCGCATGCGCATTCTTTCCCTGCTGCCCAGCGCCACCGAGATCGTCTGTTCGCTCGGCCTCAAGGACGATCTTGTCGGCATCACGCACGAATGCGATTACCCGCCGGGCATCGAGACCGAAAAACCGATCGTCATCGAAAGCTGCCTGGGGCCCGAGGGCAAGCACCTGCCGCCGGGCGAGATCGACCGGCGCATCAACGAGACGCTCCAGCGCGGCGAAGGCGTTTACCGCATCCGCCCGGGGCTGCTCGAAGAGACCCGGCCGGAACTGATCATCACGCAGGGCCTCTGCGACGTCTGCGCCGTGCCGCGGTTCTCGGTCGTGGAAGCGGTGCGCTCGATCAAGGGCTTCAACCCCAACGTCCTCTCGCTCGACCCGACCGACCTGACCGGCATCCTGGCCGACATCCGCCGCGTGGGCGAAGCCACCGGCGCGATCGACGCCTCCGGCGACCTGGTCGAGAAGCTCGAGGAACGCGTGGGCGAAGTGGCCGGCCGCACGCGCGCGCTCGGCGCCGCGCAGCGCCCGGGCGTCGCCTGCATCGAATGGCCGGACCCGATCTTTACCGGCGGCCACTGGGTGCCCGAAATGGTGGAACTCGCCGGCGGCCGCGACGTGCTCGAAAAAGTCGGCGAACGTTCGCGCCGCATCGATTGGCAGGTGGTGCTGGACGCGAAGCCCGAATTCATCGTCGTCATGCCCTGCGGGTACAACTGCGCCGAAGCGCGCGCGCAGATGCATCTGCTCACCGCCCGCCCCGGCTGGCGCGACCTGCCCGCCGTCAAGAACCAGCGCGTGTACATCGTCGAGGCCAACGCGTACTTCTCGCGCTCCGGCCCGCGCGTCGTGGACGGCCTGGAACAGCTCGCGCAGATCCTGCACCCCGGTCTCTTCCCCTGCGCCTCGCCGGCGTGGGAACGCTACGAGGGGTAAGGCGCTGTGGTTTTTATTCTCACGCAAAGCCGCGAAGGCGCTAAGAACTGACAAGAACTGCTAAGAACCAAGAACGGCAAGATACCAAGAACCAAAGAACCAAAAACCAAAGAACCAAGAACCAACGAACCAATGAACCAACGAACGGCGGGAACTAAATAACCAGGAAGCCAGAGAACCAGCAAACCAGAGAACCAGCAAACCAGAGAACCAGCAAACCAGAGAACCAGCAAACTAGAAAACGAGAAGTAAGATTTTAGTGCCGTTGTCGTTCTTCGCGTCTTAGCGGCTTTGCGTGAGAATAGAGAACCCAGCGCCAGGAAAGTCCCGCGACTTGGCGTTGCGCGGGCGGCGTTACGTTTTACGTTTTACGTCCTGCGCATTACGCGTCCGATCTCCGGAGAGCCCTCATGTCGCGCCTCATTCTTGCGTTCGACCTCGGCGGCACCAACGTCCGCTGCGGCATTCTGGACGAAAAGTTCGAGATACTCGCCCGCGCCAAAACGGAAGTGGGCAAGCGCCCCGCGCCCGAAGCGGCCGTCGGGAAGATGAAGCAGATCGCCGACGAAGCCCTGGGGCAACTCGGCAAGAAGCTGGGCGACATCGCCTGCGTGGGCATCGGTTCGCCGGGGCCGCTGAATTCGCAGACGGGCGTCATCTTCGAGACCCCGAACCTGGGCTGGAAGGACGTGCCCCTGGCCAAACTGCTCGGCGACGCGCTGGGCCGGCCGACGTTTCTCGAAAACGACGCGGTCAGCGCGTGCTGGGGCGAGTACGTCAAAGGCGTAGGGCAGGGCGTGCAGACGATGTTCATCTTCACGCTCGGCACGGGCGTCGGCGGCGGGCTGATCATCGGCGGCAAGGTGTGGAAGGGGCCGGACGACATCGCCGGGCACCTGGGCCACATGATCGTCGAACCCAACGGGCCGACGCAGGTCTTCGACAACCCCGGTTCCGTCGAGGCGCTCTGTTCCGCCACGGCCTGCATCAAGGCCGCGCAGAACGCGGCGGTGACCTACCCCGAATCGCTGCTGGCCAGGATTCCGGCCGACGAGATCACCGGGGCGTGCGTCAACGAATGCGCCGACAAGGGCGATCAGCCCGCGCGCGACATCTTCGAACGCATCGGCCGGCACCTCGGCATCGCCTGCGCGTCGCTCGCCAACGCCTTCAACCCCGAACTGGGCGTCGTCGGCGGCGGGCTCGCGTTCGCCGGCGACAAGATCATGGCGCCGCTGCGCAAGGAACTGCGCCGCCGCGCGCTGCCGCCCGCGGGCAAGCGCCTGCGCATGGAATTCGCGCAACTGGGCGACAACGCCGGCATCATCGGCGCCGCGGGGCTGGCGCTGCACCGGCTGGACGGCAAGCTGTAGGCGGCCGGCGGCGTATTGCTCTGCGCCCGGTCCCCGCTAGAGTATGCTCAACGCGGCGCGCGGAGGAACGGCCTTGTCGAAGAAGAACCCGCTCAACTTTTTCAAGCATTCGGACGAGTTCCGGACCTTCAAGCCCGGCGAGGAAGTCTTCGTCGAGGGCCAGGACGGCCACGAGATGTTCGTCGTCAAGGCCGGCCAGGTGGAACTCTCGGCCGGCGGCACCGTCCTGGAGACTGTCGCGCCCGGCGGGATTCTGGGCGAGATGAGCCTGATCTCCGAGGACAAGCGCACCGCCACCGCCAAGGCGGTCGTCGAATGCCAGCTCGTCCCGATCGACCGCGAGAAGTTCCGCTTCCTCGTGCAGCAGACGCCCGACTTCGCCCTGGAAGTGATGAAGATCCTCGCCGGACGCCTCAAGAACATGGACATCCGCCAAACCAAGATCATGCGTTCGAAGTAATCCATTTTCACCGCGGAAACGCAGAGGTCGCGGAGCACCGGCATGGCATCCGCCACCCTCTCGAGCGCTTCGCCCGGCGGCCATGATCTGCGATGTCCCGTTTGCGGAACGTCCTTTCGTACGGAATTCTCCGCGCCGCTGAGCGCCGCGACCTGTCCGGCCTGCAACGCGAGCCTGTGCTGCTATGGCCTTGGCGCTCAAGTTCGATGCGTCGAACGCGGAAAACTCAGCGAGGCCGAATGGCAGGAAATCCAGGACCGCCTGGACCTCAGGAACGAGCCGGATTCGCTGGACCTGGCCGAAGCCTTGATGGAATTCGAAGAACGGTACGGAGACCGGCTGGAGCCGTGATCCGGATGTTCTCCGCGCGCTCCGCGTCTCCGCGGTGGAAATAGACCCATGCAACCTCAAGACTGGTTCGGCGAGACCTTCGACGACGACTACCTGGCCATCTACGCGGCCACGCGCGATCCGCAGCGGGCCGAGCGCGAGGCGTGGGAGATCGTGCGCGCGGCCGATCTGCGCGCGGGCGACCGGGTGCTCGATTGCCCCTGCGGCTTTGGGCGGCACACGCTGGTGCTGGCGCGGGCGGGGTTCCTGGCCGAGGGCGTGGACCGTTCGCAGCCGTTTCTGAAGCACGCGCGCGAGCGCGCCGCGCGGGAAGGCCTGAAGGCCGAGTTCCACGAGGCCGACATCCGCGCGCTTCCGGACGCTCTGGCCGGCCGCTTCGATGCCGCGTTCAGCGCGTTCACCAGCTTCGGCTTCTTCGATGCCGACGCGGACAACCAGCAGTCGCTTTGCGAACTCGCGCGGGCCGTGAAGCCCGGCGGGCGGGTGCTCGTGGAACTGGTGAACCACCTGTGGGTGCTGCAGAACATGCGCCCGAAGAGCTGGTTTCGGGGCGAGGGCTGCCTGGTGCTCGAGGATGTCGCCTACGACTGGAAGACGGATCAGATCGTGAACAAGCGCGAGGTCCGCTTCGACGACGGGCGCGCGCGAAGCCTGCCGGCTTTTCGCGTGCGCGCCTACCGCCCCGCCGACCTGCTGCGCATGGCGGGCAACGCGGGCCTGAAGGTGGCCGATTTCACCGGCGGCTACGACGGCCGCGCGTTCGAGCCCTTCGAGTCGCCGCGCATGGTCCTGCTGGCCGAAAAACCCTGACTAGGCCGACGCCACGGGCAGTTCGTCTTCCTTGAAGACCGGTTCCATGACCTTCTTGAACTTGGGGCTCTGCGCCAGGAAGTGGTAGGGGTTTTCCCACACCACGCCGCGCACCTGCGCGCGCGTGAAGCCGGTCATCAGCATCAGCTTGGCGGCCTTGGGCACGGTGAGCGGGTCGCTGGTCTCCCAGTCGCAGGCGCTGTTGAGCAGGATGCGTTCGGCGCCGAACTTTTCGACCATGTCGCGCGCGCGCTGCGGCGTGCACTTGGTCCGCGGATACATGGTGACGCCGGCGTAAAAGCCCGCGTCGAGCGTGTGGCGGATCGTCTCTTCGGTGTTGTGGTCGATGTTCACGCGCAGCGGGTTGACCTTGCATTCCTTGGCGATGGCCAGGATGCGCAGCGTCCCCGCGAGCTTGTTGTTGTGCGGCGTGTGCACGATCACCGGCACGTCCATCTTGCGCGCCATCTCGAACTGTTCGGCCAGGACTTTTTCCTCGTTGGGCGTCACGTTGTTGAGCCCGATCTCGCCGATGCCGACGGCGGTGGAGCGGTCGAGGAAGGTCTGCATGCCCGCGATCACTTCGCGCGAGAGCGTCAGGTTCTCGGCTTCCTTCGGGTTCATGGCGATGGTGCAGAAGTGATGCATGCCGCGCTTGGCCGCGCGCATCTTCGGTTCCCATTCGCTGATGTGGTTGAAGTAATCGAAGAAGCTGCCCGCGTGCTGGCGGTCGTTGCCGATCCAGAAGCTGGGCTCGACGACGGCCTCGATGCCGCACAGGCCCATCAGCTCGTAGTCGTCCACGGTTCGTGAATACATGTGGCAGTGCGGGTCGATGATGCGCATGGCGGAGCCCCCATTTCGATGACGGCGCGTTTGGATTCAGTCTACCACCCGGGCGCGGCGGGCGCAAAAGCCGCGCGTCCGGCGTGTACAGGCCACTGACATCGGCTGTACACAAGCGCGAGCCTACGCGAGCCCTAGCACCAGCCCGACGTAGATCAGCGCCCGTTCCATCTCGTTTCGAGACTGATTGAGCAACTGGTCGGCCAGATCGCTCGCGCCGGCCGAACTGACCGCCGCGGCCAGCGCTTCCAGGCATTCCACGCGGTCCGACTGCACCACGATGCGCTGGAGCGAGCCAACCGCGCGGCGAAGCACCTCGTTCAGTTCCGTGCGCCCCTGCACCGCCGCGGCCAGGCCGCTGCGGGTCGCGGGGGTGATCTGCTGCGCGAGCCCGCGCAGGCGCGCCACGCGCAGGTGCCCGTGCAGGCGCTCGACCGGTTCTTCCGTCCCGTCGATCATGCGCCCGGCCGTGGACAGGAGCTGCGCCGCGAGCGTCTGGTGGCCGGCGTTGATGAGCGGTTCGCTGGAATTGAGCAGCGCGTCGATGCGCCCGCCCGTGCCGGGCACTTCCATCGCGGCGGTAAAGGCGTCCTTCGCGAAGCGTTCGGCGCGGGCGCGTTCGCCCCGGCGGGCCCACGCGCCGGCCAGAAAGCCCAGCGTCGGCGCGCGCTCTTCGGGGCTGGCGATCTCGCGGACCACGGTCTCCGCGCCTTCCATGTCGCCGCGGTAAACGCGCGAGACCGCGACGGCGCGCAGGGCCTTCGCGCGCGGCAGGCGGAAGGGAATCTGCCCCGCGACGCGCTCGGCTTCCGCCGAACGCCCGGTCTTGGCCAGTTCCTGCGCCACCTGGGCGAAGGTGAGCGAGAGCGTCCACGAATCCTCGATCAGGCCCGCGGTGTTGAGCGCTTCCTCGGCCAGCCCCGCGTGCGCCTGCGCCTGCGCGACGGCGGCGAGCGCGTTATCGCGGGTCTTTTCCTTGTCGGCGGAGAGCTTGGGCAGGCGGCGCGTGGTGGTGGTGACGTGCGTGCTGCCCCAGATCGAATCGAGCGCCTGGTTCGACTTCGAGGGCGAGACGGCGGCCTGCGCGCCGGCGGCCAGAAACGCGGCGAGCGCGGCCTGGAAGGCCTTGGCCGCGGCTTCCACGTCGCCGTAGGACGTCATCGCGCGGCCCACGTCCAGGCAGGCGCGCCCGCGCGCGGCCGGATCGGGGATCGCGGAGGCCGCGGAGAGCCCGCGGTCGAGGTACGGGCGCAGGCCTTCGCGGTGCCCGGCTTCCACGGCCGAACGCGCCGCCTGGGCCAGGCCGCAGATGCGGATGCCGGGATCGCGGGATTCTTCCTGCAGAAGCAGGATCGCGCCGTCCATGTCGCCCGTGCGCGCGCGGGCCATGGCCAGGCGGTGCATCTGCGCCTGGCGGGCCTCGCCTTCGGGGAATTCGTTCATGCGCGCGCGCGCGCCGTCGAGCCACGCCTGGATCAGGCGCTGGCCCAGGCGCCCGCGCGCCTGGTCCACGCGCAGGTCCGAGGGGCGCAGGCTGGCGGCGGTGGTCAGGCCGCTTTCGGCGCGCGCCCAGTCGCCCGAGGCCGCGAAGGCCACGGCGTTGTTGAGCACCTGCTCGAAGGAGATTTCCCGCTGCAGCGATTCGATGCGCGAATTCACGCTCGCGCGGTCTTCGGCGAGGGGCATGGACTGCCGCCAGATTTCCACGGCTTCGAGCCATTTCTCGCGCGTTTCGGCGTCTTCGGCCGAGGCGGCCAGGGTCAGGAACTTGGCGCGGCGTTCGGCCGCCGGCCCGGCCTCGGCGGACGATAGGTTCTCGGGCGCGACGAACTGGCCCGTCGAGGGCCGCTGCAGGATGGAACTCGGCGCCATGCGCGTCGGCGGGCGGATGTTCATCCCCGTGTCCATCGCGCCGGCGACCGGGTCGGGCGTGCTGTGCATCCCGGAATCCGCCGAATGGGGCGCGGACGGCGCCGAATCGCGGATGCGCCGCAGCGAAAAGCCCAGGTCCTCGGCGCGCGCCGGGCGGACGTGCGGCGCCTTGGCCAGGCACCACAGCACCGCGGAATCCAGCCCGGTGTAACGCGTGAGTTCCGGGCGCAGCTTGCTCGGCGCGGGCGGTTCGGCGTGCAGGTGCTGGTACAGCCAGCCTTCGACGGTCTCGGATTCGAACGGCAGGCGGCCCGTCAGGAGTTCGAAGAGCACCACGCCGACGGCGTACAGGTCGGTGCGCGCGTCCACCGTGCTCCCGTTCACCTGCTCGGGGCTCATGTAGGCGGGCGTCCCCACCAGCACGCCGGCCGAGACCAGCGTGAGCGTGCGCAGGTCGGACGTGCCGCCGATGATCTTGGCCAGCCCCAGGTCCAGAATCTTGACGAACTCCCGCCCCGCGTGGTCCTTCTGGACGATCAGGTTCGAAGGCTTCAGGTCGCGGTGGACGATCCCGGCGGCGTGCGCTTCGGCCAGCCCGACGCAGGTCTGGTGCATCAGGTCGCAGACGCGGTTCGGGTCCAGCCCGTTGGGTTCGTCGCGCAGGATCTGGCGCAGGTCCTTGCCTTCGACGTATTCCATGACCAGAAACGGACAGCCGGATTGCGAGACCCCGACGTTGAGAATCTTGGCCACGTGCGGATGGTTGATGATCGCCTGCGCGCGGGCCTCGCGCAGAAAGCGCTTCTGCGCCGTGGGGTCGGTGCCGTAACGGTCGGACATGAGCTTGATCGCGACGGGCCGGTCGAGCGCGGCGTCCATGCACAGATACACGACGCCCATGCCGCCGCGGCCCACCAGGCGCTGCAGGCGGTAGCGCGCGGGCAGGTCTTCCTGAATCTTGGCCAGGTTGGCTTCGCGGTCCTCGCGATGGCGCACCACGGTGGGCGCGCCGGGCACGTGCGTCAGGGTACCCGCGCCGCTGAGCGGCTTGACCGGACGACCGCACGACGGGCAGAAGGCCGCCGCGTCGGGCAGCGCCATCCCGCAGGCCATGCAGGCCGGTGGAAATACCGAGGAGTCGGTGCCGCTCGCCAAAAAGGGCTCCTCATGGGCCGTGCCCGGAAGCATAAATCCCGCTGTGCATGCTAGCGCAACCGGGGGTCGTCTGCGAGCGCCAGCAGCTCCAATCGGGCCATTTCGCGCAAACCCGGCCGCGCGCTCTCCTGCGCGGACTCCAAGCGGCGGATCCATGCGGCCAGCGTGCCGTTCACGAGCGCCTCGCGGCCGGCCGCCCGCGCACGGTGCAGAATCGCCTCGTTCAGGAACCCGACCTCCGTCGGGCGTCCGCGCCGCAGATCCTGGAGCAGCGAATTGACATTGTTCGAGGCCCGCGCGCGGGCTTCGAATTCCGCCAGAAGTTCGCCGAGACCGGGAAGCTGGACGCCCGCGGCGGCGGCTTCTTCACGCACTTCCGCCAGGACCGCGCGGCGCAGCGGGAGCAGCTCGGGCACGATCGTCTCGCGGTTGCGCACTTCCCAGATGCCGGAAAAGGCATTCAGTGCGCAGTTGAAGGCGATCTTCTTCCAGCGCCAGACTTCCAGGTCGGGCAGGCTGCGCGCGCCCAGACCCGAGGCCACGAGTTTCTCGGCGAGTTCCGCCGAGCGTGCGTCGTCGGGCAGGAGAATCTCGCCGCCCCATTCTTCGACGCAGCCGGGGCCCGCGTACGTGGCGCCCAGATGCACGACCGCGTGCCGCAGGGCAAAGGCCTCGGGCACGGCCGCGCGCAGCGCGTCCTCGTAGCCGGTTCCGTTCTGCAGCGCATACAGGGCCACCTCGCCGGGCGGGGTACCCGGGGCCGACATTAGGGCCCGAGCGGCCTCCGCCGCCTGCGCGGCCTTGACGGCCAGGATCACGGCGTCGCGCGCGTTCAGCGGAACGGCCAGGTCTTCGAGACGGGTGAGCGCGGCCAGGCGTTCGCCGCAGCGCACCGTTTCGTCCGAGAGTCCGGTCAGCCGCAGGCCGCGGGCGGCGACGGCGCGCATGTGTTCGTCGCGGCCGATCAGGACGACGGGGAGGGTCTTGGCGAGTTTCCCGCCGATCAGGCTGCCGATGGCGCCCGCGCCGAGCACCACCACGCGTTCGATCGGCGCGCGAGACGGAGCGTCCGCGGGCATCTCACGCGCGCTCCAGGATGACCTGGGCGATGGCGATGTTCATGCAATGCGTGATCGTGACGTGCGCGATCCGCGCGCCCAGCGCTTCGGCGCGTTCCTTCGCCTTGCCGTGCAGGTGCAGGCAGGGCTTGCCGAGCGCGTCCGGGAGAATCTCGACGTCGCGCCAGCGGATGCCGTGGCTGAGGCCCGTGCCGAGCGCCTTCATCGCCGCTTCCTTGGCCGCCCAGCGCCCGGAGAGCCGTTCGCCCGGATCGCGGTGCCGCAGCACGTAGGCCTGCTCGGCCTCGGTGAGCACCCGCTGAACGAAGCGCTCCGGATGCCGCAGATGAATCTCGCGGATGCGCGCGACTTCCACGACATCCATGCCGAGGCCGACGATCATGGGACTCCTTGGTGAACAGTCAGTGAACAGTGGTCAGTGAACAGTGGTCAGTGAACAGTGATCAGTGAACAACGAACAGCAACGACTCAGCCACCCTTGCGAAAATTCACGATTCAGGCCCCAGCCTGCTGTTCACTGTTCACTGTTCACTGTTCACTGTTCACTGACCACTGACCACTGTTCACTTCTTTTCCAAATACGTCTTCACGTCCTTTTCGCCCACGGGGCCGGTCAGGTTCAGGGCCTTGGCGATCTCGGCTAGGTCCACGCCGGCTTCCTTGGCGATGCGGCGGGCGGCGGGGGTCGCGCGCACGGCGCTGGGGCTCGCGGCGGCCACGGCGGCCGCGCCGCTCTGCATCGGCGTCGCGGCGGTCGTCGCGCCTCGGTGCGCTTCCACGACCTGCTTGTTGCGCGTCTCGTAGTCTTCGGGCACGGCCTCGTCGGGCCCGCCGATCGCGCACATGATGTAGCCGACCGGCAGCAGGCTGCGTTCGGCGCCGTAAATCTTGCGGATGGTGCCGGCGCAGGGCGCGGGCATCTCGAAGGTCGCCTTGTCGGTGATGATCGTGCAGATCGACTGCTTCTCTTCGACGCTCTGTCCGACCTTGACCATCCAGGCTTCCAGGGTGGCCTCGGTCAGGTTCTCGTTGGCCTTGGGCATCTCGACGGGGGTCATGCGCGGTTCCTTTCACCTTCTATTAACCGCTGGACGCCGCCAGGTCACGCGAAAGCACGCCCGCCGTCAGCCGAGGGCGACTTCGGCCGAGGCCCGGCCGCCCCGGGCCAGCAGCGGGTAGATCGCGTCGCGAATCTCCTGGGTCTGCAGGGTGGACGCGAGCGTCGAGAAGGGTTGCGTCTGGCCGCGCAGCGCCTGGCAGAAGACGCGGTGTTCGGCCAGGATTCCGGCGAGCACCGGCTGGTCGGCGGGGTCGATGCCGAAGTCCGCGGCGCTCTTGCGCGCGACGACGCGGTTGTCTTCGTGAAGTTCCACGCGGCCGGGCAGGTCGATCATGCCGTTCATGGGGAAGGCGAGCACCACGGTGCGCGCGGCGGAGCGGACGGTGTAGTGTTCGCAGGCCGAGGCGGTGTCGGGCGTGATCGAGATCTCGATCCGCGTGCCGCTCTTCGTCCAGCCCGTGATGAAGAAGTTCCGTGCGCGCGCGCCGGGGGCGACCTCGATGCGCGCTTCGGCCAGGTCGTCGCCGGCCAGGTGGCGCGTCGCGTCGAGGCCGTGTACCGCGGTGTCGGTGAAGTCTTCTTCGATGCGGTTGTAGCGCGAGAAGTGCGTCTGCACGGCCTGGAGCGCGCGGCCGGCGAGCCATTCCTTGGCCTGCTGCATGTAGGCGCAATGCCGCCGGTTGTACGCGACCACGTGCGTCAGGCCCGCGGCCGCGGCGATGAGCTTGCGCTGCGCCGCGGCGCTGTGCGCGGGCGGCTTTTCGGTGAGGAACGGGACGCGCCGGGCGATCACCTGTTCGAGCACCGCGGCGGCGGCGGCGGGCGGTACCAGCACGGCCACGCCGTCGGGCCGTACGGCCTCGATCATCGCGCCCAGATCGGTGAAGGTGTCCGCGCCGCCTAGCGCCCTGGCGTACTCCGCGGCGGCCTGGGCGTTCAGATCGCAGACGCCCGCGAAGGAGACCTGTTCGAGTTCCGCGAGGCGCGGAAGCACCTTGAGGTGCATCTCGCGCGACCAGCGGCCCGCGCCGACGATCGCGATGCGCAACGGTCCGGGCATCGAAGGTCCCTGGGGGCTCAGTATTTCTCGAGGAACGTGCGGCCGAAGGTGATCGATGCCAGCACGTCGGCGGCGCCCGATTCGTCTTCCAGCGCGTACCAGCCGCTGTAGCCGATCTTCTTCAGTTCCGCGAGGTACGCGTCCCACGGCACGGCGCCCTGGCCGACGGTGGGCTTGCCGGTCTGCGGGTGCTTGTCCTTCGCGTGGGTGTGGACGATGTACGGCGCGAGCACCGCGACGCCTTCGGCCGGACCGTGCTTGAGCATGTTCGCCGGGTCGTAGTTCACCTTCAGGTTCGGGCTGCCGACGTCCTCGATGAACTGCTTCAGCACCTGCGCGGTCTCCTGCCCGGTCTCAAGCGCGAAGATGCCGCCGGACTGGTCCGCGTCCTTCATCACGTCCTTGGTGGTGTTGAGGAAGAGCTTGTACATGGCGCTGTTGCGGTCTTCGGGGATCGGGCCGATGTGCGTGGTGACGATGGGCGAACCGACCTCGGCCGCGAAACGCAGGGCCTTCTTGGTCTTTTCGATGCGCGCCGGCAGGTTGGGTTCTTCGCCGAAGCCGCCGAGCGTCTTGGGTCCCGCCAGCTGCGCGCAGAAGCCGCTGATGGCCAGGCCGCGCGATTCGCAGGCGTTGCGCACGGCCGCGCGCTGGGCGGGCGTGGCGCAGCGGTCGGGATCGAGCGCGCAGACGAGCTTCCACTTCGGTTCGTCCACGCACCACGGCTGCACGGCCTTGACGCCCGCGGCCACGGCCATGTCCAGGCGCTTCTCGAATTCTTCCATCGTCGAGGTCGAACCGAGCGACCACAGCGCGACGCCGATCTTCAGATTCCCCATGGCTCCCCCTCGCGGCCCCCGGCCGCGTCCCCGTGCGGTGGTTATTGCCCGTTCTTGGGCGGCAGTTCCTCGACCGCCTTCTCCGCGGCGGCGAAAAACGTCTTCTTGGCTTCGTCCACGGTCATCGCCAGCGAACAGCCCGCGGCCTGGCGGTGCCCGCCGCCGCCGAACTGCTTGGCCAGCGCGCAGGCATCGACTTCGCGCGTGGAACGGATCGAAATCTTGGTCAGCTTGTCCTCGGTGATCTCGTAGAAGAAGATCGCCAGCATCGCGCCCGAAAGTGCCCGCGGAATCCCGGTGAATTCCTGCGTGGCCTCGGGGCCGGTGCCCGTGGCGAGGAAATCGCGGTGGCGCAGGGTGATCGCGGCGATGCGCCCGTTCCCGCGCACTTCCATGCTGTTGCGCGCGACTGCTTCGAGCTTCAGTTCGGCCTCGGTCTTGTTCAGGAAGATGCGCCGCCAGGTGGCCTCGCTGTCCACGCCGGCTTCGACGAGTTCGGCGGCCATGCGCAGGATGCGGGCGGATGTGTTCGAGTACGCGAACTGGCCGGTGTCGGTGACGAGCGCGGTGTAAAGGCCTTCCAGCGCCAGCGAAGGGACCGACCAGCCGCAGCAGGCCGCCAGCCGCCAGATAAGTTCGCCCGTGGCCGCGGCGGTGCTGTCCACCCAGTTGATCTCCCCGAAGTTCTCGTTGGAGATGTGGTGGTCGATGTTGATGATCGGGGCGTCCGCGAACATCTCGCGCTTGATCCCGCCCAGCCGGTCGAGGCCCGTGGAATCGAGCACGATGGCGAGGTCGCCTTCCAGCTTTTCGCCGGTCTTGGCGATGTACTGGATCGGCGCCGATTCCAGAAAGCGCAGGCGTTCGGGCACGGGCTCGGCGCTGATCACCTGGACGTTGCGGCCAAGCCCGCGGAGGATTTCCCCCAGGGCGATGGTGCTGCCAAGGCAGTCGCCGTCGGGGCGTTCGTGCCCCATGATGAGGATTTTCTTCGCGGCCTCGATGCGGTCGCGAATCTCCAGTGCGATGGGACGGTCGAGTGGGTCGCCTAAGGGCGGGAGCCGCCGTTCGGTTGCACGTCTGGAGAGCCTGCTGGACTTCCGGGCTTCTACTCTGGCCACCTGCGCATTGCCTCCCTGTTGTTGACCCGCGTCCAGGCTCCCACTGGATATGGATAAATGCAGGCCAAACAGTCTACAGGAGAAAGGCTTACGGGCCGAATGTATTTTCGAAGATGTCGCGGAACCCTTCCGTGGGGTCGGCCGGACGCGCGGCGGCCGCTTCGGCGCGCCGGCGGCTGGGGATGGGCTTGATCTTCTCCCCGCGGTCCAGGCGCGCGACCTGGAAGTTCAGATGCTTGCGCACGCTTTCCACCGCCGCCAGGGGCACGCCCATGCGCTCGGCGCGGTCGAGGTTGTCGAGGGCCAGGTCCAGGCTGGTGTAGTTGGTCGCGGTCTTGCCGGCCACCCGCGCGAGGCCCAGATAGGCCGGACCGTACTCGGGATCGACCCGCGAGAGCCGCGCGAAGGCGTCGTTGGAACCTTCCCAGTCTTCGAGCATGAAGCGGACTTCCGCCTGCCGGATCAGGATGTACGGGGCGAGCGGGTCGTAGAGCGCGGCTGCGCCGAAGTGCGCCTCGGCGGCTTCCATCTCGCCCAGCGCCATCTTGCACCAGCCCAGTTCCAGGTGCGCGCGCGGGTGCTTGGCCCACGCCTGGATCGCATCCTGGAAGAACTGGATCGCCGCGAGCAGCTTGTGGATGACCGGATCGGCGCGCGCGGCTTCTTCTTCGGGTCCGCGGGCCTTCACGTATTTCTGGATGGCTTCGTCCAGGCCCTTGCGGTCCTGGAGCAGTTCCTGCTTCAGCGCCACGCCCTGCGCGCAGAGCAGACTGGCTTTGGCGTAGCGCGGGCGGGCTTCCGCCGCGGCGCTGACGTCGGACAGCAGGGCCGAGATGCGTTCGGAGACGTACATGTCCTTGTTCTTGTAATCCTTCGCGTATCCGCCCAGGGCCGTCTGCGCGGCGGCGAGGTTCTGCGCGTCCAGGCCTTCCAGGAGATCGTCCAGCTTCTCCGCGAGGTCCTTGTTCTTGCTCTTGAAGCCGCGCGCGAGGGCGCCGATGCGTTCCTTGGCCAGCTTGACCGGATCGGGGTTCAGGTCGCGCAGGATCGCGCGCACGCGCCGCGCGGCGAGCTTGGCCTGTTCGGCCACGCCAACGTCGTCGCCGCTCTCGCTTTTCTCGGCCGCTTCGCGCGCCTGCTTGTAGGCCACCTGCGCGTCCTCGGGCCGGCCGGTCTGTTCCAGGATGTAGCCGTAGGTGTACAGTCCCAGCGCGCGCTGCGTGGGCGTGACCCGCGCGCCGGTCTCGGGCTTTTCCAGCCAGGGCAGCAGGACCTGCTGGGCGCCCTCGGGTTCGCCCTGAGCGCACAGGCAGACGGCCAGCGAGATGCGGTTGCGCGCGTCCCTAGGGTCGAGTTCCATCGCGTGGCGGTACAGGTTGGCGGCGCGTTCGCCCTGGCCGCCGCGTTCCAGCAGCCCGGCAAGCGTGCGCAGGATGTCGGCGCGTTCTTCGGGCTGGTAGGCGTCCTTGGCCTTGGGGCTGATCAGGCACTGTTCGAACATGATTGCGGACATGCCCCGCCGGCCGCGGGCGAGCAGAAAGCGCGCGTAGGTCTCCAGCGCGATCGGATGCTTCCGGTCGAGACGCAGGGCGGCGCTGAAAGCCTTCTCCGCGTCGTCGTAGGACTTGGACTGCGCGTTCAACAGCTTCAGGTTGGCTTCGTTGCTGCCTTTGACGTCCAGCAAGCCTTCGCGCGCCTGCTGGCCGAACTTGTCGCCCAGGCGCCAGGCCTCGCGGGCCTCGTCGATCTTCTTGGCCACCTCGGCGGGCGGCGCGGGATCGTACGGGAGGTCGGCTTCGGCGCGGCACGGCACGCCCAACAGGCTCAGCGCGAGCGCCGACGCGAAAAGGAACCGTGTGGGGATGGCGGGCATGATCTGCACCTTTACAGACTCTAAGTATTGGGTATGCATCGTCAAGCTAAGCGCGCGCTTGCTTTCTTAGACGTGCCCGCCGCCGGCCCTGGGACGCTGGAATCCGATGCCTGCCAAACCCACCGTCCTGCTCGTCGAACCCATCCACGCGCACTACCTGAACCTGCTCGAACGCCGCTGCCGCGTCGTGCGCCCGAAAGGCTTTTCCGAAGAAGCGCTGGCCGAAGCCGCGCGCGAGGCCGACGGCATCCTGATCCGCACCAAGGGCCTGGTGAACGACCGTATCATGGCCGCCGCGCCCAAGCTGCGTGTGATCGCGCGCCACGGCGTGGGCGTGGACCACATCGACTGCGAGGCCGCCGCGCGCCGCGGAATCTGGGTCGTCTACACGCCCGCCGGAAGCCTGGACGCGGTCGCCGAGCATACCTGGATGATGATCCTGGCGCTCGCCAAGCACGCCCGCACCGGGGACGCCGCGGTGCGCACGGGCGACTACGAATCGCGGGCGCGCAACGAGTCCCTGCAACTGCGGGGCAAGGTGCTGGGCGTGCTGGGGCTGGGGCGCATCGGCGGGCGGGTGGCCGAGATCGCCGCGCGCGGCTTCGGCATGCGGGTGCTCTACACCGACCTGCTGCGCTATCCCAAAAAGGAGCGCGCGAGCGGCGCGAAGAAGGTGCCCTTCGCGAGGCTCCTTAAGCAGAGCGACGTGCTGACCGTGCACTTGCCCCTGACCGAACGGACCCGCGGGATACTTGGCGCGAAGGAACTGGCCCGCATGAAGCCCGGCGCGCGGCTGATCAACTGCGCGCGCGGCGCGATCGTGGATACGTACGCGGTTGCGGAGGCACTCGCCAAGGGACCCCTGGGCGGGGCGGGGCTGGACGTCTTCGACCCCGAGGTGCCGGCGCCCGACCACCCGATCCTGAAGGACCCGCGCGCGATCCTGAGCCCCCACAACGCCGCGCAGACGGCGGAGGCGCGCTTCAATTACGCGGCGGTCGTGGAGGATGTCCTGCGGGTGCTCGCGGGGAAACGCCCCCTGTACCCCGCCAACGAACCGCAACAAATGCGCCTGTAAGCGCGTCCAATCAAGTGTGGAAGGTGGCCTCGGTTTGTCGATATCTGCTTGTGGGCGTTAAGGATATAGGCAAGTCTGCGGGTCGGGCGTGACTTGCCGGCAGGCCGCATGTTAATATAAATACAGACGGAGAATACCCATGCGAATCCTGGTCAACCGAATGCGAAGAGCCCCCGCCAAAGGCTTTACGCTGATCGAACTGCTGGTGGTGATCGCCATCATCGCGCTGCTCGCGGGCCTGATCCTGCCGGTGCTGGCCGAATCACGCCGCCGGGCGCGCATCACGCAGTGCCAGTCGCAGCTCTCGCAGTTCCACAAGGGCATCGTGATCTGGAACGATACGCACGACCGCTTCAGCGAACGCTACCCCGACCGCCTGGGGACGATGTACTTCGAGAAGATCATCCCCGACGCCCGCGCGTTCCTCTGCCCGCTCGACCCGTCCCTGGGGCACGAAGGCGGCAAGCCCCCGATCGCGGCCTCGCAGTATCCGGAGTCCGACGAAGGCCCGGGGGTGAACAGCCTGCCAACGGACCATCCGTACTCGTCCTACCTCTATGAATTCAACGGGGCGAAGTGCAGCTGGTGGAGCGGCGGGACCTCGGTGAGCGGCGTCAACGTCGATACCAACGGCGACGGCTCCGTGAGCTGGCAGGAGGCTAAGTTCTACCAGCAGAAGTACGGCGACTCCTTCCTGTACGGCAGCGGCTACGACGGCGAATACCCCCGCACCTGGTTCCCGGTGGTGCGCTGCTTCTGGCACGCGAAGCTGCCCGACAGCAACGCCGAACAGGAGATCATGAACGTCGCGATGGACGGCAATTTCTTCCCGTCCGGCCCCAAGTGGGAGCTGGAAGCGATCAAGTACGTGCCCAAGTAATTCGGCCTCTCAGGCCCACGCAGAAAAAGGACAGGCTTAGCCTGTCCTTTTTTGTTTCTATACATCACGCAAATGTCTATCTATTAACACAATACAACTAAATTATATAAATAGTTATACGAGAAGGCCTCGCGGTGTATAAGTAATCCAACAGGAGTCCAGAATGGAAGCCACAGATAGTCCAGAAATTCCGCAGGTTGGACGCGCAGGTGCAGAACTGACCTCCCTGCTGATCAAGCGCATGGGATCGGGCCAGTATCCGGCAGGGCAATATCTGCCGACCTCGCGCGAACTGAGCGAGCGCCACCAGGTCGCGCGCAAGACCGTTCAGCACGCGCTCAAGAAGCTGGAAGCCGAAGGCTTCGTCGCCGCGGAACCGCGCAAAGGCTACCGCGTACTCGCCCGCGCCTCGGACCCCGACAAGGGCTGCCCGCTCGTCTACATCGCCGACCTGCGGGCCACCCCGGACCTCTGGAAGCCGCTCAACCAGGAACTCCTATCGGCCTTGCAGGGCGCGGCGGCCCGGCGCGGCTGGACCCTGATGGGCGTCGGTTCGCAGGGGCGCACGGACGCGGCGGTGCTGAAGCAACTGGTGGCCTCGCGCACCAGCGGCCTGATCGTGGACAGCGTGCACGGGGAAATGATGGAGACGCTGCGCGAATGCGGGCTCCCCGCCGTCGCGGTGGATGCCTGGGAGGCCGGCGCGCCGATCGATCTGGTCGTGCAGGACAGCTACCAGGGCGGGCAGTTCGCGGCGGAGTACCTCTTCGGCAAGGGCCACCAGGCGCTGGCCTGGGTGGGACCCACCACCTGGAGCGCGCACAGCCTCGCGCGGCTTTCGGGCATGATCGCCGGCTGCCTGAAGGCCGGGCGCCCGCTGCCGCAGGAACGCATCTTCGAATGCCCCGCGCGCGAAAACCGTGCGCAGATCGAAGCGCTGCTCAAGCGCCCCGACCGCCCGCGGGCCATCGTGGCGCTCTTCGTGGAAGTCGCCGCGACGATCGTGGAAGTCGGGCGCGAACTGAGCCTGCTGCCGGGGCGCGACTACGACCTGGTCGGCTGGTGCACCGAACAGCAGTACCGGCGCGACTGGGTGCCGCTCTTCCGCGGCGCGCCCGCGGCGGCGTGCGTGGTATGGAGCCCCATACGCATGGCGGAACTGGCCATCGACCGGTTCGAGACCCGGCGGCGCCACCCGCATCTGACGCCGATCCGCATCAGCGTGCCGGTGGAAGTTCGGGGCGAAGGCTGGCGGCCGGACACGCGGCTCGGAACCTGATTCGAACGCAAGGGGAGGGGGAACATGTTTTCATCGATTCGGCCGTTCGCGAAGGTCGCGCAGGCCGCGAAGGCCGCGGGGCTCGCGGCGGTCGTGGTGCTGGCCGCGCTCAGCGCTACGGCGGGGGAAGCCACCTTCAAGACCAAGCCCACGGCCACGAAGGAAAGCGGCAAAGTCGTGATCCGCTTCTCGGTCTCCGGGCCGACGGACGTGGCGGTCTTCGTCGAGGACGCGCAGGGCAAGATCGTCCGGCACCTGGTGGCCGGCGTGCTGCAAGGGGAAGCTCCGCCGCCCGCGCCGCTCAAGCCGGGCCTCGACCAAGCGATCGAATGGGACGGCAAGGCCGACTACGGCCTGCCGGCCGAGGGCGGGCCGTTCAAGGTGCGCGTGGCCCTGGGGCTCAAGGTCGCCTACGACCGCGTGCTCTCCAGCCGGCCGCTCTCGTTTTCGGGCACCTGCGCGATGGCCGTCGGCCCCGACGGCACTCTGTACCTGCGCCACCAGTACTCGCCGTCGGTCTGGCGGCATACGCAAATCCTGGCCATCAACCGCGACGGGTCCTACCGCCGCACGCTCCTGCCGTACGCCTCCACGCCGGACAACGCCGAAGCCAAGGGCATCGACGCGATGACCATCGACGGGCGCCGGGTTCCCGCCGGGCGCGCGTACGAACGCGACCTCTTCCACGAGATCGCCGGCCCGAATTACTCGAACCTGTCTCTCAGTCCCGACGGCAAGACCCTGTACGGCCTGGCCGGCACCGCGGGCCTGCTGCGCGCTTCGACCGCCGGCGGCTGCGCCGAAGCCCCGCTGGTCTCGAAGCTGGTGGCCGAAAAGAACGGCTTCGGCAAGGAACCGGTCCTCTTCGGCACCGGCTTCCTGGCCATCTCGAGCGACGGGACGCGCGCGTTCGTGAACGGTCTGGCCAACCGCTACGCTCCCGCGCCGCTGAGCGCCGTGTACGCCGTGCCGCTGCCCGCGCGCACGGAACACGCGGTCTTTTTCGGCGATCCCAAACAGGCCGGCAACGACCAGACGCACGTGGGCGCGGCGCCCGGGATGCTGGCCGTGGACGGCAAGGGCCACCTCTTTGTGGCCGACACCGCCAACGGGCGGGTGCTGGTGCTCGCGGAGGCCGACGGCAAATTTTTGGGCGAGCTGAAGACCGAAGCGCCGCGCGGCCTGGGCGTCGATCCCCGTCATGGCGCGTTGTACGTCTCCAGCGAGAAGGGCAACAAGGTGGTGCTGCGCAAGTACGCTACGTGGAAGGACGCGCAGCCCGCCGCCGAGATCGCGCTCGAGCGCAAAGGCTGGACGCCGAACCATTCGCTGGCGCTGGACGCTTCCTCGGGCCCGGTGATCGTGTGGATCGCGGCGGGCGGCGACGGCCAGTTACTGCGCATCGAAGACAAGGGCGCGTCGTTCGAACGCACCGAGGTCTCGGCCGACTGGCGCAAGGGCCAGCCGCAGGAGTGCTACCTGAGCGTGGTGGTGGACCGCAAGACGAAGGAAGTCTACACGCGCAACGGCGGCAGCGGCGGCATCTGGGAACGCTTCAACGACGAGACGGGCGCCTCGGAGGTGGTCAAGCTGCCCGGCAATGCCTGGAGCGACGGCGGGGGCAAGGGCACGCAGATCACCCCCGCGCCCAACGGCCGGCTGTACGGCATCAAGTGGGAGCACTCCTTCTTCCAGTGGGACCGCAACGGCAAGCCCGTGGCGTGGGAAGAACGGCGCGAACCGACCGAGCAGGAATTGAAGAGCTACGACTACGACAAGGCCGCCTCCAAGGACCCCAGCGTCTCGTACGTGCCGGTGGGCATGACCGAACTGCCGCACACGCTGGGCGTGCGCTGGAGCGACGGGCACCTGTTCGTCCTCGAGCCGACCAAGTACGGGATGGGCGGGCGCACGTTCAAGGCGCTGCACGAATACCTGCCCAGCGGCAAGCGCGTGACCGCGCCGGACGTCCCGATCCTGTGGAAGATTTCCGACGGGGCAGTGGGCCCGAAGTTCGACGCCGCGGGGAACATCTACGTCGCCG
>JAHCJK010000339.1 GCA_026184295.1 Planctomycetota bacterium | reverse complement strand
CGCGGCGAAGACGCGCGGAAACTTCCACGCCGCCTCGAAAAAGGCCTGCCGCGAATTCGGCTGCCCCGCCTCTTCCGCCATGTACGCGCGAAACGCCGCCTCGTCGGCCGCGCTCCACGCCGGTTCCAGCCCGCCGCCGCCGGAGGCCGCATACGCAAGGCGTACTTCCAGCCGCGCGGGCTCGCCTGCCACCGCGACCGCCGTAAAAAGGTCTTCCGCGTCTTCCTCCAGGCCGCCCCCGGTGACGCTCAGCGCCGGCACGAACGCAAGCGCGGAGCCCGCGCCGGGCCGGTAGACGCGCGCCGCCGCCGTCCCGTCCACGTAGCGCGCGGGCACGATCTCCAGAATCGAACGCCCGCTCCCGCCGTCGCCTTCGGGCGCACAGGAGAGCGCGTAGGCCCCGGCGCTTTCGACGACGGCGCTGAACGCCGCGAGCAGGTCCAGGCCTTCGAGCGCCAGGTCGGGCGTGCGCGCGGAACCCGAGGCGTCCTCGCGGTCGTTCTCGCCGTAGCCCTGCGCCGCGCGCGCGCCCGCCGGATCGGCCTCCGCGTCGTTCAGCAGTTCGAGCCCGAAGCCTTCGGGCACGACGAGCTTCGTCTCGTCCACGCGCGTGAAGTACGAGTGCTCCGCGGTCTGAGCCGCGTACAGCGCGGTCGCGTGCGCGCGCCGCAGGTACGAACAGATGTCCGCGTGCCGCCACGGGCGCGCGGCTTCCGCGGCCTGCCCCGGCGCGGGGTCCGCGTCGCCGTCGGCGCGCCCGTAGCCGGGCCAGGGGGCAAACAGCGGGCCGTCGGGACCGTCCAGGCAGTTCGGCCGCCCGCGCGGATTGAAGCGGCACGGGCCTTTGGGCCGGTACAATACGCTTTGCGTGGCTTCGTCCCAGAGGAACTGCCCCGCCACCGGCACGCCTTCCAGCAGCCAGCGGTCGTCCAGGATCGTCACCGCCGCCCCGTCGGCCTCCAGGTCCTGCCGGATGCTCACGACGCTCCCGACGAGCAGCGCGTGCGCCGACCCGCCGGCGTAGACGTACGCCCGCGCCCGCGCGCCCAGCTTCAGCCGCGCCAGCGGCCCGCCCTTCACCCCCGCGATCGCCGGGGCCGATTCTTCCCACGCCGCGATGGGGATTTCGGCCACCGCGTACGAAGCCGCGCGCCCCGACCGCAGCAGCACTTCCTCCGCGAAGTAGAAGCGCCCGCCCAGCGACCGCGCCAGCGCGTTGCGCGCCCCGCCCTCGAGAAATTCGACCCCGTACACCGGCGCGCGAAAGTCCGCCGACCGGTTGAGCGCAAAGACACCCGAAGCAGGCATGGGACCCCCAGCGATTTTTCAACCACGGAGACACGGAGGCACGGAGCACAACCACAACCCCGACCACCATCACGGCCACAACCACAGCCACAACATGTTTCGCGCCAAGACGCAAAGACGCCAAGAACAGCAAAGAAGAAAGGAAAAGACGAACCGAACCGAATGGACAGCAGCACTTGTAGATTCGCCCCGTCCGTGGGTGCCACACCGCAAAGCGGTGTGCGGCCCCCAGCGCCCCCCGGTGCTTGTAGATTCCCCCGTCCGTCGGTGCCATGCTGCGAAGCGATAGCGCAGCGGCGTGCGGCCCCAGGAGTCTCCGGTGCTTGTAGATTCGAGCATTCGTCGGGTGCCACACCGCAAAGCGGTGTGCCGGCTCCCAGCGCCCCCCGGTGCTTGTAGATTCGCCCCATCCGCAGGTGCCATGCTGCGAAGCGATAGCGGAGCGGCGTGCGGCCCCAGAAGCCTCCTGTGCTTGTAGATTCGAGCAGTTCGTGGGTGCCACACCGCAAAGCGGTGTGCCGGCCCCCAGCGACCCCCGGTGCTTGTAGATTCGCCCCGTCCGTGGGTGCCACCCCGCAACGCGCCGTGCGGCTCCCAGCCGCAGCCAACGCCGGTCTCCAAGCGCGCGGTGCTTTACGCCTGCTTTACACGTTTCGTATTCGGAATCTTGGGAAATCCGGCGGGATTTTGGGGTAGTTTGCACCGCAGAGGGGTCCTTCGACGCCCTGGATACGAGCGTTGCGAGCGCGCGATGCGATGGGAACGAACATGAAACCCGGCGAGGGTTCCGAGGAGGCGCTACCGGACGGCGATGCCGAGGACGCGGCGCGGTTGCGGCGGTTCGTCCAGACGAACGACCGCGAGGCGCTCAACGCGCTCCTGCGCAGGCATCTCGACGTGGCCTACCGCGTGGCGCGCAGAATGTCGCGCAACGCGGCCGACGCGGAAGACGCGGTGCAGTCGGCGTGCGTCTACCTGCTGCGGAACGCAAAGCGGTACCGGGGCGACGGCAGCGTGCGGGCGTGGTTCGTGAGCATGGTCGTGTCGGCGTGCCGGTCGAAGCATCGCGAGGCCGGCCGGCGCGAGCGGCGCGAACGGATCGCGGAGAGGGCGCAAGCGGTGGAGACGACGGGCGCGGGCGTGAAGCAGGCCGAGACGCGCGAGGACCGCACGCGGATGTTCGCGGCGCTGGAGCGGCTGCCCGAACATTACCGCCTGCCGGTCTGGCTGCATTACATCGAAGGGCTGACCTCGGTGGAGGTCGGGAAGGCGCTGGGGATTTCGGAAAACACTGTGCGCAGCCAGATCCGGCGCGGGCTGGACGAACTGCGCGGAGCGCTGGGGCTTTCGGGCGCGCGGGCCGCGGGCCTGCCGGAGGCCCTCGCGGCGCTGCCGCTGGACGCG
>JAHCJK010000338.1 GCA_026184295.1 Planctomycetota bacterium | reverse complement strand
AGCGACCGCCGCTTCTCCGGCCGAGCCACCCGCCGCGCAAGCCCGGCCGCCCGCGGTGCGCGCGCCGCGGGTGGCCGTCGAAAAAGAGATTCCTTCGATCCGAACGAGTGGAAGACGCTGCTGCGCTTCTACGAAAAGGATCCGGCCTTCGGCTACAAACTCCGCCCGAGGGCGCGCGCGACGGTGACGAAGCTGAACGGGAGCACCCTCGTCTACAAGGCGGTCTACACGACCGACGAACACGGCCGGCGCGTGATGCCCGCGCCCGACGGCCCCGTGCCCGAACGCGCCGTCTTCTTCCTGGGTTGCTCGTACACCTTCGGCTGGGGCGTGGACGACGCCGAGACGATGCCGTGGAAGACCGCCGAACTCGCCCCGTACCGCCGGGTCTACAACTTCGGCGTGGGCGGCTACGGCCCGCAGCAGCTCGTGGAACTCTTCAAGACCGATCTCTCGAAGGAAGTCCCGCAGAAGCGCGCCCTCGCGATCTTCACCTTCCACCACGAGCACATCAACCGCGCCGCGGGCACGCCGCGCGTGGTGCGAACCTTCGGCGGCGACTTTCCCTGGTACGCGCTCGACGAGCACACCGGGCGGCCGGCGCGCAAAGGTTCCTTCCGCGAACGTCCCAACGCGCCCGCGAACTCCGGCAGCAAACTGCTCGACGCGATGCGCGATTACCACGGCGAGGTCCTGACCAAGGACGACGCGCGCCTGGCGGCGCTGCTGATCGACGAGGCCCGCGTGCTGTTCGAGAAACGGTTCGCCTCCGACGGCTTTTACCTGCTCCTGTATCCCGCGCGGCAGGACAAGCTGACCGACGAGGTCGTCCGCATCGTCCAGGCGAACGGCGTCAAGGTGCTCGACTACCGCCATCTGCTGAACGCCGGCGGCGCGCCCGACGGCCCCGTGGACTACGACCGCTGGTTCTTCCCCGGCGACGGCCATCCCAACCGCGACCTGCACGCCAAGATGGCCGCGAAGATCGTCCAGGACCTCGGCCTGGAACGCTGAGCGCCAAAAACCTTTGACAGTCCGCGCGGTCCGAGAAGGATAGCGGTGTTCCCATACGCCCAAAACGCGACGCTTTTTCAGAACGGAACCGCCACCATGCCCACCAAGCTCAAAAAGAAGAAAGGCAGCGCGGGCGCGCGGGCCTCCAGCCGCTTCGACCGCCTGATCCAGCCCGACGCCCTGAAGTCGAACAAGCCGCTCTTCTGGTCCCCCGGGCGCGGCGCGGACCTCTGGGCCATGTTCCGCGCCGCGGCGCACGGCGACCTGAAGAGCCTCAAGCGCCTGCTGAAGAAGGACCCGGACCTGATCCGCGCTTCCTGGGATTACCGCACGCCCCTCGCCTTCGCCGTCCGCGAGAACTGCCTGGAGGCCGCCCGCTTCCTGCTCGAACGCGGCGCGGACCCGGTCAATTCCGGGACGCCCGACACGCTGCTCAAGATCGCCCGCGAGCGCGGTTTCGCCGAGATGCAGGCGCTGCTGGAAGGCGTGCTGGCCGGGCGCAAGGGCGGTTCCCCCGAAGGCGAAGCGATCGCCGCCGCGATCCGCGCGCGCGACCTGGACAAAGTCCGCGCGATGCTCGACGCCGACCCGAAGCTCGTCCACGCGGCCGACGAACGCACCAACCAGCCGATTCACTGGGCGGTGGCGACGCGCAACATTCCCATGATCGACGAAGTGCTCGCGCGCGGCGCCGACATCGACGCGAAGCGCAACGACGGCGCGCGCCCGATCCAGCTCACCAACGGCGACTACATGTACCGCGGCTGGCGCGACGTGCCCAAGGACGTCGCGACGACCTGGCGCGAGGTCCTCGACCACCTGCGCGCCAAGGGCGCCTTCTGCGACATCTGCACGGCCTCGTACATCGGCGACGCCGCACAGGTCCGCGCGCTGCTGAAGAAGGACAAGTCCCTCGCCAACAAGCCTTCGGAGTACGTGACGTACTACGCATGCTCGGGCACGCCGCTTTCCAACGCGACGCGCGGCGGGCACCTGGACGTCGTCAAGCTGCTGATTGAGGCCGGCGCCGATCCGAACCTGCCGGAGGAAGGCATCGCGCCGCTTGGGCACGCGTTGCATTCGGCGGTGGTGAACAACCACATCGAGGTCGTCCGCTACCTGCTCGAGAAAGGCGCGCACCCCAACGTCCCGGTCGAAAGCTCCGCCGACACGCTCAGCGCGGTCATCTGGCGCAAGGACCAGGCGATGATCGACCTGCTCTGCTCGCACGGCGCGGCGCGTTCGATGGACTTGCTGGGATATTCGGGCGACGTGCAGGTCGCGGCGGCGGTGCTGAAGGCCAACCCGAAGCTGGCCGACGACCCCAGCGCGCTGGAAAGCGCCGCCGGACAAGGGCACGAAGGCTTCGTGCGCCTGATGCTCAAGTACCAGCCCGACCTGGCCAAGCGCGTGGCCGTGGGCGTGCGCAGCAAGGGCCCGCAAGACGCGATCAAGAGCCGCGCGATCACGGACCTGCTTTTCGCGCACGGGATGAACGCGAGCCACCGCAACTGGCTGCGCATCACGCCGCTGCACCGCTTCGCCGAACGCGACGACGTGGAGAACGCGGCGATCTTTATCGAGCACGGCGCGGACGTGAACGCGCGCGAGGAAGAATTCCTTTCCACGCCGCTCGGCTGGGCGGCCAAGTTCGGCAAGGTGCGCGTGGCCGAACTGCTGTTGCTGCACGGCGCGAAGACGAACCTGCCCGGCGATCCGGCATGGGCGACGCCGCTCGCCTGGGCCACCCGGCGCAAGCACGAGGCCGTCGCTGAACTGTTGCGCGCGCACGGCGCGGCGAAGTAACTCCGGACACGCAAAAGAAAACGGCGCCATGCATGCATGGCGCCGTTCT
>JAHCJK010000337.1 GCA_026184295.1 Planctomycetota bacterium | reverse complement strand
CCTGCTCCCGCGCCGGCCGCGACCGACCTTTCGCAGATCGCCGACGTCGCGGAACTGCGCGAAAAGCTGCGCGCCCTGGGCGCCAAGGCCCCGCGCGAGGAACTCCGGCGCGTCTCGTCCATGCCCGCGCCGAGCGAGCCCGAGAAGGTCGCCTTCAGCATCGACTTTACGAAAAAGGACACGCACGGGGACTACGACACGAAAGTCGAGATGGTCAACGACCAGGGCGAAGCCGCCGCGAAGATGACGAAGGGCGACGACCGCCTGGCGTGCTACTTCCGCCCGCCGGTCATCTTCACCAACAACGCGCGCATCAACCTGCGCATCTTTCACGAAGGCCTGCGCGACATGCGCCTCTCGGTTCAGACGGTTCACAATCTGCGCTTCAATTTCAATTTCAAGCCGCCGGACGAAGGCAAATGGGGCGACGTCGTGGTCGATCTGAGCAAGGTCGCGGCCGACGGCGTGAAACTCCAGAACATCGTGATCCAGCACATCGAAGTCCACGGCTTCCGCAAGGCCGCCAAGGGCGACCAGTTCTTCGAACTATCCAAGTTCGAGATCGTCACCGGCGGCGCGAAGTAATCCCGCAAAACCGGGGTTAAAGCCGGGCGGGCCGCGCGGTATACTGCCGCCCATGCCGCCCATGCCGCCCATGCCGCCCATGCCGCCGCTCTCCGCCGCCTCCCCGGCCGCTGCCGCGCCCGCCGAAACCGCCGCGGACCTTGCCGCCTCCGCGCCGCCCGTGGCCGTGATCCTGCCCGCCTTCAACGAAGAAGCCGCGCTCGGCGAAGTCTTGCGCGAGATTCCGCGTGGACTCGCCCGCTGGGTCATCGTGGCCGACAACGGTTCGAGCGACCGCACGCCCGAAGTCGCCCGCGCGCACGGCGCCCGCGTCGTCTTCGAACCTGTGCGCGGGTACGGCGCGGCCTGCTGGCGCGGCCTGGAAGCGCTGCCGAAGGACGCGCGCGTGGTCGTCTTCCTCGACGCGGACCATTCCGATTACCCCGAGGACCTGCGCGAACTCGTGCGCCCGATTCTCGACGGCGAAGCCGACCTGGCGATCGGCTCGCGCACGCTCGGCCGGGCCGAACGCGGCGCGCTGCTCCCGCACCAGCGCTTCGGCAACGCGCTCGCGACGACGCTGATCCGCTGGAAGACCGGCGTGCGCTACACCGACCTGGGCCCCTTCCGCGCGGTCACGCGCGAGGCGCTCGAACGGATCGCGATGCAGGACCGCGGGTTCGGGTGGACGGTGGAGATGCAGCTCAAGGCCGCGCGCCTGGGCCTGCGCGTCCGCGAGGTGCCCGTGCGCTACCGCAAGCGCATCGGCGTTTCGAAGATTTCGGGCACGCTGAGCGGCAGCCTGCGCGCGGGGTGGGTGATCCTGCGGACGATCTGGCGGAGCCGGTAGGCCACCCGAACCGAGATGAGCGCGCTCCTTCTATTCGCGAAGTTCCCCGCGCCGGGGGAGGCCAAGACGCGGCTGATTCCCGCGCTGGGCGAAGCGCGCGCCGCCGCGCTGGCCGAGGCGATGCTGCTCGACCTGGCCGAACGCTTCGCGCGCGAAGACCTGGGCGCGAACGTCACGCGGGTGCTCTGCTACACGCCGCAGGAACGCGAGGCCGACTTCAAGCGCCTGCTCGCCCGCGAGGAACTCTACCGGCGCTGGCTGTGGGTCCCGCAGGTGCCGGGCGACCTGGGCGCGCGCCTTAAGGCCGCGCTCGCCTGGAGCGCCATGGCCGGCATGGGTCCCGTGGCCTTCGTCGGCGCGGACTGCGTGGAACTCGACGCCGCCACCGTGCGGAACGCGCTGGCGCAGGCCGCGCAGGGCACGGCGGCGATTCATCCCGCGCGCGACGGCGGGTACGTCTTGCTCGCCTTGCCCGCGCACACGCCACCGAAGGTCTTCGACGCGATCCCGTGGTCCACGGCCGAGACCTGCGCGAAGCAGGTGGAAGCGCTGCGCGCCGCCGGCCTGCGCGTGGAAACCGGCGAGGCCTTCGCCGACGTGGACGAACCCGCGGACGTGGACGCGTTGCGCGAACGGCTGAAGGCACGCGCGGACTTCTGCCTGCGCGTGCAAAGGGTCTTGGCCTAGCAGTCGCCGGGCGCCTGGCAGAGTTCCTTCCGCAGGGAATCGGAGAGCGAGAGGCCGGGCGCGGGCGCGGTGAGGTGCAGCACGCCTGGAATGAGCCGCAAGTCGCGGAGCAACGCGTCGCCGTCCATATCCGGGAAACGGCTGCGGAGTTCGGGCAGGCTGACGCGGGCAGGCCGTTCGGCCAGCCAGGCCAGGGCCGTGCCGGCGGCCTGCGCGTCGGCGCGCGCCAGGCTGCGATAGCGCAGCAGCAGGCCGATGGTGTTCTTGGTCAGGCGCGGGCCGAGGTAAAACGTTTCCGCGGCCACCTGGGCCATGCCCCCCAGGTACCTTGGTTCGAGCGGGTTGAAGTTCCCGCCGGTACGCGCGAAGCCCAGGGGCGAGAGCCGGAACGGCAGGTCGTTGAGGTAGCCCGGTTCGCGCCGCGCATGCCCGAAAAACAGGAGCGCGACCCAGCCCGCCGCGAGCAGCAGGTACACCCAGGCGTCCAGGCGCACGAGGCCGCTCAGGGCCAGCCACAGCCCGCCTGCGGAAAGCAGGAGCGTGGCCGCGAGCACCGCCGCGCTGGCCAGCGACAGCAGGCCGATCCCCAGCAGCGTCAGGCGGCATTCGCGCCGAAAGTGGGCTTGAGTCCAGGCAAGGATCGCCTCGGCATGCATGGCAGCGTTATACGCGGAGCATGTTCGGAAAAAAGAAAAGCGGGCCGTCGCCGGCCCGCCTTTCCCTGAATCCTGAATCCTGATTCCTGCTGTCCGACCCTGCCGTTAGCAGCCGGTCTTGACCCACTTGCGGCTCTTCGAGGACGCCAC
>JAHCJK010000336.1 GCA_026184295.1 Planctomycetota bacterium | reverse complement strand
TGACGATTGACGATTGACGATTGACGATGAATTACGCTGTTTTCACCTATGGTGCGATCCTATTTCCGTCCAATTGTCAATCGTAAATTGTAAATCGTCAATCGTTCACGCCGGAGGCACGAAGACCCAAGCGTCTCCGTGCCTCCGTGTCTCCGTGGTGAAAACGAACTACGCCGCCGACGCGTTGTGGATCAGTTCGGCGCAGAGCACCTCGCGGTGGTCGTTGTAGGCTTCGTCCCAGTTGCCCGCGGTGCCCAGCGCCGCGTTGTCCGGGTTGGTGCTCGCGCTCGTCCACTTCATGCCGAACAGATGCGGCGCGAAGTCGAAGTTCGCCAGCACGCGCCAGTACGGAGCCTCGAAGTCCAGGCGCCGTTCGGCCTCGATGCGCAGCCGCTGGTGGTAGATCAGCCCCAGCGCGCCGGGACCGAAGAGCAGCGTGCGGTACTGCGTGTAGTCGCCGCCGCCCGGGTCCTCCTTCAGGCTCGCGTCGTCCACGACGACGATGCGCATGCCGAAGGCCTGCGGCAGCCCGGTGACGACGGTGAAGCCGCCGACGTTCTCGATCTTGTAGTTCCCGATCGTGTCGGTCACCAGGTCGCTGAACGCTTCGCTGTGGCAGACGACGGTGGTCAGGCGGTTGTACGCGTCGCCCAGCTTCATGCGCGTGTCGTACAGGCTGCTCAGCGTCAGCTTGGCCTTGGTGCCGCTGGCCGCGTACACGTCCTGGATGTGCGCGTTGGCGGCGGGCGTGTCGAGCGAATTCAGGGCCGTGACGGCGACCTGCATCAGGCGCTCGCGCACCTCCTTGGCCGCCATGTGGCCCATCTGCCGCCCGATCTCCTGCTCGACGGTCTCGGGCCGCAGCCCGCGCACGAACAGGTCCTCGGTGAACTTCACCGGGCCCGCCTTGCGCCGCAGGATCACCGCCTTGTCGGCCGCGCCGACGATGTCCAGGTCCGACGGCGACGACGTGCTCGTCAGGTCGCGCCGCGAGATCAGCGAGCCGATGTTCGCGAAGTACGGCATGTCCACGAACTGCCCGCCCCCGCCCAGGCTCGACGCGTAGTCGCCCGCGTTCAGCGTCTTCACCACGCCCAGCGCCTGGTCGAGCAGTTGCAAGTTCTCGACGAACGCCGCCGACGCGTACTCGCTCGCCAGTTGCGGGTCGAACGTGAAATTCGAAATGACCGAAAAGGCCATGGTCTTTCCTCCACTTTGCCTCGGAATGCCTCCGCGAACCCTCGCCCGCGGCAAGACGACGATGGTGTGAACGGTGTTTTGTGAACAGTGGACAGTGAACAGTGGACAGTGATCAGTGGACAGTGATCAGTGAACAGTGAACAGTGAACAGTGAACAGTGAACAGTGAACAGTGGACAGACAGGGATCAGAGATCAGGGGTCAGGGATCAGGGAACAGCCGCGGCGCGCGAGCGCGCGCCGCTGAGGCGTATGTGGGACAGGCGTCCCGCCTGTCTGCACCGAAGGAGGGAGGGCAGGTGCTTGTAGATTCGAGCCGTCCGCAGGTGCCATGCTGCGAAGCGAATGCGGAGCGGCGTGCGTGCCGTTCGTCGGTGCCATGCTGCGGAGCGGAGCGCATTCCACCGCCCCTACCCAAAAATTCCGGTCGCAATCAACCCCAAACCCCAAACCCCCAAACCCCAACCCAAGAACCACGCCCTACGGCGCCACCACGCTCGCCACTTCCGCCAGGGCGATCCGCACTTCGTACGTGCCCTGCTTCACGACGGCGCCTTCGGGGCCGAAGGAGACGAACGAAAACGCGGCGTCGGGGTTCGCGGGGCAGCGCAAGGCAAGCGTCTCGCCGTTGACGAGGTTCACGCGGGCGGCCTCGGCGGGCAGGTCCTTCGCGGGATGCAGCCAGACGCACGGCGCCTGGTCGTACGCCACGCGCACGGCCGCGTCGCCGCCGCGCAGGCCCAGGTCCTTTTCGAAGGTCGCGGCCTTGAAGGGAAGCGGCCCGTCCTTGCCCTGGTCCAAACCAAAAACAATCGCCGCGCCGTCCGCCGTGCCCGCGGGCGAAAGCTTGAACGCGTCGCCTCCGCCGGCCATCTTCGGCGCCTGCTTCGCGTCGAATTCGAAGCAGCCTTTCGCGTCGCTCCACAGCACGCAGACGTTCGCGGGGCTCAGCGCCAGCCTGGGCGCGCGCACGCACGCCAGCCCGTCCTCGCTCGCCGCGCGCAGCGTCGAACCCTCGGCCAGCCGCACCCAGCAGCCCTTGGGCGGGTCGCCGGCCTTCTGGTCCTTCAGCGCGGTAAGCACCCGCGTGCCGGGCGCGAAGCTCCGCGCGAGCCGCTCGACGCCGATGCTCAGGCCGTCCATCTCCAGCGAACCCTCCGTCACGCGCGCGGCGCGGCAGAGCACCCGCTCGCCGCTGGGGAAGCGCACGCTCAGCAGGTCCGGGTGGCCGAACGCGTCGAGCGGGCGAGGCGCGTCGAAGACCAGGTCGTCGATGGTGTAATTCGGATCGATGTTCGGGTTGGGCACGACCTTCAGGCACGCGATCGGCACGCGGCTGCGCACGCCCAGGAACTCGTTCGGCCCGCGCGTGGTCTTGATCTCCGCGATGCGCTTGCCGCGCGCGTCGTACGCTTCCAGCGCCGTGCCGTCGGCCATCACCGCCGCGATCCACAGGCCCGCGCGCGTCACGCCGGCGGGAATCCCGGGCCGCCCCGGCACGCAGAAGCGGATCGTCAGCGAACCTTCCCACAGCGGCTGGTGCGTCGCGCACGAATTCCCGTTGCTGCGCCCCTGGACGTTGTAGTTGTTCACCGAAACGATGGAGCCCTCGATCGACGTCGAAATCGCGAAGCCTTTCGCGACGAACGTCTTGCCCACGTCCATGCCCGGCGTCAGCGCCGAACCGTCCGGCGCGGTCTCGAAGTCGATGCGCGTGCGTTCCGCGCCG
>JAHCJK010000335.1 GCA_026184295.1 Planctomycetota bacterium | reverse complement strand
TCAGGTCGTACGCGCCCGTCGCGAGGAGATGGAACGCCTCGCTCCCGTCCGAGGCTTCGTCAACCTCGCACCCCTCGGTCAAAAGGATCTCCCGGATGATCTCCCGGATAAAACGCTCGTCGTCCGCGACGAGCACTCGTTTGAGGCTCGGTTCTGCTTGCATATACGTGCCCTCTTGCCGGTCGCGCGCACGCGCGTCCAGCCGCCGGAAAGGTCAGGTGCACGTACCGTGCCACACGCGCTCCGGAGGCATGCGTTCGTGTAACTCGGTGCATTGCGCGTGGATGACGGTTTCGCCCGGCGCGGAGCCAATCTTAAGAATCGGACAGGCGCGCGCCGGCGTCCGAACGACCGGCCTTCAATTCCTCTTGCCCGTACGCGGCCCTGGTGCAGAATCAGGCCCATGCGTCTTCCGCTGAAAGTCGGTTCCAACATCCGTTCCCACAAGCTGATCGAGCCCGGCGCGCGCCTGATGGTCGCGCTCTCCGGCGGCCCCGACTCCGTCGCCCTGCTGCTCTGCTTGCAGGAACTTTCCAAAAAGCGCGACCTGGGCTTCAGCCTCGCCGCCGCGCATTTGAACCACGGCCTGCGCGGCCCGGGCGCCTCGCGCGACGCGACCTTCTGCCGCAAACTCTGCGCGAAGCTGAACGTGGATTTTATCGAAGCGCGCTGCGACACGCCCGACGCCGCCGAAGACCTGAAGCGCAGCAAAGAAGAGACCGGGCGGCTGATCCGGCGCTGCTTCCTGGCCAAGTCGGCCTCGATCAAGGCCTGCCGCTACCTCGCCGTCGCCCACCACGCCGACGACCGCATCGAGACCGTGCTCTACCGGCTCTGCCGCGGCACCGGCCTGGCCGGCCTGGAAGGCATCGGCTGGACCGGCCCGCTCTCGCTGGAGGGCGAGCCGGACGTCTCGCACTGGATCGAGTGGCTCCAGAACGGCAAGCGCGTGGACGAGCCCGTCGTGCCCGGGCGCGCGCGCTTCGAACCCGTCGGCATCGTGCGCCCGATGCTCGGCTGCACCCGCGACGAGGTGCTCGCGTACTTGAAGTCCAAGCGCCAGCGCTATTGCACCGACGAGACCAACTTCGACACGCGCATTCCCCGCAACGCGCTGCGGCGCCTCGTCCTGCCCGTGCTGGAAGACAAGGTCCACGCCGGCGTGCGCGCGGCGCTGTGGCGCCTGGCCGAAGAGGCCGAACTCCACGCCGAACGCCGCGCCTGGCGCCGCGGCTGGCTGGACGGCGTCGCGGCCATCGGCGCGCGCGGATTCCTTTCGCTCCCCGTGCCCAAGGGCGGCGGCCTGCCCACCCTGGACGAACTGGCCGACGTCACCAGCCTGCTGAAGGCGCTCTGGCAGTCGCGCGACGGCGAGATCGGCAGCAAGCACCTGATGGCGCTGCGCTCGCTCTTCGGCCCTTCCGGCGTGCAGCGGCAGATCGCTCTGCCCGGCGGACTGGTGGCCGAACGCCGCGACGGCGAGGTCTGGCTCCGCAAAGCGTAAGCGCCCCGCGCGGGCGCGGCTTTTTTCTACGAACCTCGAGGACCTTCATGGCCACGCGCATCATCATCGACACGGAAAAGGTGATCGAATACCGCGACGAGGAACTCGGCCCGCTCGATCCGAACTTCGTCCGCGTGCGCACGGTCTTCAACTACCTCAGCGCCGGCACCGAACTCTCCGGCCTCGGCCGCGACGCCGACGGCAACCTGCGACCCAAGCGCGGCGGCGGGCGGCTCGGCTACAGCCTCAGCGGCGAGGTGCTCGAGGCCGGCCCGGGCGTCTCGCACGTGAAGCGCGGCGACCGCGTGGCCTGCGTGGGCAACGGCGCGTTCCATGCGACCGAAGTCCTCGTCGCCAAGAACCTCGTCACGAAAATCCCCTACAACGTCTCGTACGAAGAGGCCGCGCCCGCCGCGATGATGTGCTTCGCGCTCGAAGGCTTCCGCAAGACCAAGCCCGAAGTCGGCGAGCACATGCTCGTGCTGGGCGCGGGGCTGATGGGCCAGTTCCTGGTCCAGTTCGCCGCGCGCACGAGCCACAACGTGATCCTGATCGACAAGAACGAGCGTCGCCTGGCGCTCGCGCCGAAGGACATTACCGCGCTGCCCGCCACGCCGGACTGCTGGGAGGCCGTGCGCGCGCGCTTCGCGCCGCAGGGCGCCGAGAGCGCCTTCTTCTGCCTCGGCGGCGACGTGACGGCGCTCTTCGAACAGGTCCGTTCGGTGATGGGCGTCGCGCCCGACGGCGTCCCGCAGGGCAAGATGAGCTTTCCCGGCGGCGCGAAGATCACCGTCGATCTCGCGTCTTCCAGCGGCAACATCGAGTTCTACAGTTCGGCGAAGGCCGGCCCGGGCTACCGCGACCCCGTGTACGAAGCGGGCAACGAATACCCCGTCGGCTACGTGAAGTGGTCGCCCAAGCGCAACGTGAAGTACCTGCTGGAGGAAGTTTCCCTGGGCAGGCTGGCGGTGAAGCCCTTCATCACGCACACCTTTCCGTTCCGCGACGCGCTGAGCGCGTACAAACTGCTCGCGAAGCCCGGCACCGAGGCGCTGGCCGTCCTGCTTACGCACTGATTCAGCGCGTGTTGCGGTGCGCCCGCGCGTGCAGGCGCTGGAAGGCCCGCGGCGTCAGGCCCACGTGGCGCTTGAAGATCCGCCGGAAGTAGCCCGCCTCCTCGAAGCCGCACTCGCGCGCGATCTCGTCCACGTTCAGCTTCCCGTCGATCAGCAGGCCGCGCGCCTCGCGGATGCGGTGCTTGTGGATGCCGTCGGTGAGCGTGCAACCGCGCGCCCGGCGGTAGACGCGCCCGAGGTAATCGGGATTGCAGCGGAGTTCCTGCGCGATCGCGGAGGCGGTAACGTAGGAGAAGGCGTGCCGCGCGAGGTACGCGTCCACGCGGTCGGCCAGCACCGCGGGCGTCCGGCCGGCCTCGGGTTCGCGCGCGGCCG
>JAHCJK010000334.1 GCA_026184295.1 Planctomycetota bacterium | reverse complement strand
GCGCGCGCCATCGAGCAAGGCGGCGACCTGTACCGCTCGGCCGCCGACGCCGTGAACAGCCTGGGAAGCTGGCAGTCGCCCGAGGCCGAGGAGCTGCTGCGCGAGATGTCCCGCGACGGCGACGAGACCGTCCTCTGGGCGCTTTACCAGTACCGCTACGACGAGGAGGCCTTCCGCGCGCTCCTGCGCGGGCGGCTCGCCGATCATCTTGGACGCCCGGCGCAGATCGAGGCCGAACTGCGCCTGGCGACCCTGCTGAGCAACCGCGGCCTCAGCGCGCTCGCGATCAAGCATCTGGAAAGCGTGCTGCGCCGCAGCCCCAACCACGCGCAGGCGCTCGACCGCCTGGCCAGCGCCTACGGCGAGGCCGGCCGCTACGCCGAAAGCGACGCCGCCTACGCGCGCCTCGAGGCGCTCGAGGGCGTCAACGCCACCTACCTGAACAACCGCGCCTGGTTCTACTGCACGGCCTTCGACAAGGAGTACCTGCGCCCGGAGCCGTCGCTCACGATGGCGCAGCGCGCCGTGGCGCTCTCGCCGCATTCCACCTACATCGTCGATACGCTCGGCTGGGCCAACCATGTCTCGGGCAAGTACGCCGAGGCCCTGAAGCACCTGCGCCGCGCGCAGGACCTGAAGGAAGGCGCCGACCTGCCCGGCATCGCCTGGGAACGCACGCGCGTCGCCCGCACCCTGGCCGCGATGGGCAAAAAGGACGAGGCCCTGGCCGAGACCGCCCGGGCCCTGGAGGAAGCCCCGCGCGACGCGCGCACGCTCGTCGAGGCCGCCGGCTTTTACGCCGCCGCGGGCGAACGCGACCGCTCCGTGGACTGCCTGCACAAGGCCATCGACGCCGGCTGGCTCCAGCCCGCAGAGCTGGAACTGAACCCGGAGTTCGCGGCGCTGCGCCAGGACCAGGGCTACCAGTATGCCGTCGAGCGCGCCCGCCGGGCCTGCGCGCGCATGGAACGGATCGTGGCCGAACTGGAAGCCGCGCTCCTGAAGGAACACAAGCTCAAGCACGGCGACGCCCCGCCCGTCGAGGAAGAGGACGAGGAAGCGCAGGAAGACCAGGAAATCGGGGATTGGCTCATCGCCGAATAGCGGAACTCGCGCGCGGGCGCGCCAGCGGGTAGGATGCCCGCCCCATGCCTGACCTCGACGAAAAATCCGATGCCCGCGCCGCCGACGCGCCGCCCGCCGTGGACGCGCGCACGCTCTGGTCGCCCTACGCGCTGCATCCGTTCCGCATCGAGACCCCCGCGACGTGGCACCCGTTTCTCGTCGAATGGAACCCCCAGACCGCGCGCGCGCGCTGGGAAAGCCTGACGTCCACGCCGCTGGAACTGAGCTGGGCCTGGCGCGACCGCAACGAGCCCGCCGACAAGCTTTTTAAAAAGCTCGAGGACGCCTGGAAGCGCGAGTCCGCCAGCGCCGAAGGCCAGGCGCAGAAGCTCAAGATTCCCTTCGCCTGGACGGCCGAGCGCGCCGACGTGCGCGGCTACGCGAACGTCCACATGGATGGCTACGTCCGCACCTACACGTGGGACGGGCGTCCGGGGATTCTGCTCGTGGTCGTGCTGGGCTCGGGCACGCGCAAGGCCTTCGTCGCCGGGGCGCTCTGCCCGCCCGCCTTCGACGCCAAGGCCCTGCCGAAGCGGAACAAAGAGGAGCGCGCGGCCTTTGCCGAGACCGACGCGGCCATCGTGGCGGCCGGCGATCCCGCCGAAGTGCAGCGGCGCGTGCTCAAGTCGATGGCGCTGGCGGGCCCCGACGAGCCCGTGCGGCTGGCCATCGGCAACTTCGACCTCGAACTCCCCGCCGGCTTCCGCCTCGAGAGCGTCAAGTCCGGCGACGGGCAGTTGTACGTGGACGCGCGCACCAAGGAACGCCGCGTGAACGTCGCGCGCGTGGGCTTCTCCGACCTGCGCCTGCACCTCTCGGCCGCCGACAAGCTCTACGCGCACCTGACCAAGACGCTCTTCGACCGCAGCGAATCCCCCGACCCGCTCACCGGCACCCAGAATCCCTTCGGCCCCGGCATGCGCCGCGCCGAAGAACCCCGCGACCCCGGCGGCGCGACCCTCGTCCACCGCCACGAAGCCTCGCTCTTCGAGGAACGCCGCCGCTTCCACATCCGCTTCGGCGACTGGGTGCTGCGGACCTTCGGGCGCAAGTGGTCCGGCGGCGCGGCCTCGCTCGTCTGGCACTGCTCCGAGACCCGTTCGATCTGGGCCGTCTGCGCGCGCAGCGGCGAAGCCAGCCACCTCGACGAGGCCCGCGCGCGGCTGGACGGCGTGCGCTGCCACGGCCGCGACCACCAGCGCCCGCTCGACTGGAACGCCTGCATCGCCGCCGAAGGCACGCTCCCGCCCGCCGCGAAGCCGCTCAAGAAGGACGAGAAGGCCGCCAAGGATGGAAAGGACGCGAAGGGTAAGGACGAGAAAGCCGCTCCGCCCGCGGCCGAAAACCCGGTGCTCCTGCGCAAGCAGCAGCTCTGCTTCCGCGTGCGCGCGCGCCCGGAAGTGCGCATGGAACCGAGTAAGAAGGACGGCACCGGCGACCTGGTCTACGAAGGCGCCCCGGCGAAGGGCTTCGTGGCCGCGCTGCTGCGCGGGCGCGCCTCGGCCCAGCCGCGCTACCGCCGCCTCTCGCTCGATCCCATGGGCCGGCGCGTCTGGGAGATGCTCTGCGAGGGCAAAGGGGCATCCGTCGGCGACCTGCTCGCGCGGATGAGCAACGCGTACCACGTCCACCCGGTCGAGATGTTCCCGAAGCTGCTGACCTTCCTGCGCATGCTGGGCGAACGCCGCCTGGTCGAAGGCGTCGCCGAAAAAGACTGACCTTTCCCCCGCAGCAGCCCTGTAGCACCCCGCCGCAGCCAAGTGGCCAGGCAGCACGCAGCCACGCGGGCTCGCGGCGGCCGCGGCGCGCGAGCGCGCGCCGGAGGGGGGGCCGGCGGCCCCCCAGTCCAGCGACGGAGCGCCGGCCT
>JAHCJK010000333.1 GCA_026184295.1 Planctomycetota bacterium | reverse complement strand
ACGGAGATGAGAATCCAGGAGCACGGCATCAGCACCGCGTACGGCGCGAGGTCCCATAAGGAGCGTTTGCCGCACGAGACCAGGCCCAGCGCGACGAAGACGAAGTTCGCCAGGAAGAGCCCGATCACGATCGGGTACAGAATCTGCGACCAGAAGGACCATTCGTCGATGTTCTGGAAGATCTCGCGCGCGGTCTCGCCGGAAATCTGGCGCGTGACCACCGACTGATAGGTCGTTTTCCAGATCGTGTAGTCCTTGTAGCGATCGTCCTTCACGTTCGTATGGTAGAGCGTCCAACTGCGCAGAATCTCGCGGGGCGTCTCGCCGTCGATGCGGTACTTGTCGGTAAAGGCCGGGAGCGCGTCGGCGATGGGTTTGCGGAAAAGGTACGTGCCGCTGAGCACCCAGAACGCCGCGTTCAGCACCAGCATCGCCGACATGCCGCCGACGGTGAGGCGGAAGGCGAGCGCGTCGTACAGGCCCAGGCGGCCTTCGTGGCGCGCGCCGGGTCCGGGCTTGCGGAAGCGGCCGATCAGCGCCCACAGGCCCAGCAGGCCGCTGCAGACGGCCCCCAGCACGCACGCGCCGTAGGTGATGCGGCCGATGGCCAGCTTTTCCGGGGTGAGGAAGCCGTCCGGCGACATGCGGCCGGCCACCAGCCTCGCGACCTGCAGGAAGCATGCGCAGAGGATGAAGGACGGCAGCCAGCTCGTGCGCGTGTGGACCAGATGCGTCTGGAAGTAGCCTTTGATCCAGCGGCTGCGCTGCCGGATCCAGTTGCCGACGCGGCAGTTGGCTTCTTCCCAGGTGGTCGAATCCAGGATTTCGGTGCGGTAGCCCTGACGCGCCATGCGGATGCCCAGGTCGCAGTCTTCGGTGACGTTGAACGGATCCCAGCCGCCGAGGTCCTTGAGCGTTTTCGTGTCGAAGTGGTTGGAGGTGCCGCCGAGCGGGATGGGAATGCGGAAGGCGTGCAGGCCGGGCAGGAAGAGGTCGAACCACGTGGTGTATTCGAGCGTGAAGAAGCGCGTGAGCGGGTTCTGGCGCGCGTTGAAGTAGTTCAGCTTCGCTTGCAGGCAGACGACCTTCTCCTTGCCGGCGGCCTTGAGGCGGCGGAAGGCCGCGACGGCCTTCTTGAGCTGGTCGGGTTCGGGGCGGTCCTCGGCGTCGTAGATGACGAGGTACTGCCCGCGCGCGCGTTCCAGGCCCCAGTTGCAGGCGCGCGGCTTGGTCTTCGGCTGGCCCTTGGGGACCTTGGGGCAGACGATCACTTCGACGCAGGACGGAAGCTGGTCCATCACCTCTTCGATCTTCTTGCGCGTCTCCGGGTCGTCTTCCTCGAGCAGCAGCTTCACGTCCAGCTTCTCGAGGGGGTAATCGAGTTCCGTCACCGCGCGCGCGATCTTCTGCGCGACCTCGGGCTCCTTATACATCGGCACCAGGATCGTGTAGACGGGCAGGTCCCGCGGGTCGAGCTTCTCGAGTTCCTCGGCCGGGATGCGGTGTTCGCACGGGCGTCCGGCGAACGCGCGCACCAGCGACCACTTGACCGAGACCAGCCGGAAGACGATCACCGCGCCGTAAAAGCCGCACAGCACGAACGTCAGGACCGTGTAGAAGACCTTGTAGTCCGTGTAGAGAAAGAGCGAGAGCAGCACGAAGACCAGCACGTAAAAAAGGAGCTGCCGCACCGTGAGCGGTATGTACAGCGGGCCCACGCGCATGCACTGCGCCGCGCAGACCCCTTCGTGCTCACGCAGAAAGGCCGCGGTATGCTTGTCGCTCAGGTCTTCTGGACGAATGGAGGACACCCTTGATCGCGCCCCGGCTGGCGGCTAATGGCCCACTGTGGTCAAGGTCTTTGATATCAAACCGTTGAGTGCCTTTCCAGTCACTTGCCTGGTCTCCGGGCCGGGGGCTTTTTTCCTTCGCTTCTAATAACGAACTTCGGCCCCGCGTCTCCCTTCCTGACAGCGGAAACGCTGGGAAAATTACATGCAAACGAACAAGGAGCCGACCATGCGCATGCTGTTTGCCGCCGGAGTCCTGCTGGCCTTCACCCTGGGGCTCCGCGCCGAAGACGCGAAGCCTTCGCCCCCGAAGAACATGGCCGAACTGCTCTGCGGGCGCTGGACCGGCAAGACCCCCAAGGGCGCCTTCGAACTGAACTTCGACGAGAAGGGCGCGTTCACTTCGGGGCAGTTCTTCAACTTCCCGCTCAAGAGCTGCACGGTCAAGAGCGCCAGCCCCTTCGCCTTCGAGGCCGTCTATGCCATCGAGAAGATGGGCGGGAAGACCGTGACGATCCAGTTCAAGGACGGGAAACTCGGCCTCGACTTCAAGACCATCACCGGCACCTTCAACACGATGCTCGACAAGGGCGAATTCAGCATGGCCAAGGGCGCTTCGGCCCCGGCGCAGGGTGCTCAGCCTAAGAAGAAGTAGCCTTAGCCCCGCGGGCGGTATTCGAAGAGCCGCAGGGTATTGAAGGAGTGGTTGATCTCGCAGAGGAAGTTGGCCATCTCCTTGGTCACGAGCGGCTGGCCGGTGACCATCGCTTCGCCCATGAAGACCTGCTGATCCTTCAGCCGCGCGCCCGTGTAGAAGCGGTGAATCCCGCGGCGCAGGCGCATCTCGCTCAGGTGCAGGTCGAGGATGAACGGCGTGCTGCCCTTGGTCGCCGGGCCGCCGGGCACGAACAGGCGCGGATCGAAGACCGTCTGCTGCCGCGCGTAGAGCTGCTGCGTCAGCTCGGCCAGTTCGTTCACGCGCGCCTCGGCCTGCGGCTCCGTGATCGCGCGGTACTTGATCTCTTTCTGGACGTAGCGCGCGATCGCCTCGCGGCGTTCGGCCTCGTCGGCGCGCCCGTCGTAGTAGCTTCTGGTTTCCTTCTGGTACGCGTCGTGCGTCTTCAGGTGTTCGATGATCTCGGTCATCACGCGCGGAATCTTGGCCTGCCAGGCGCAGGCGGTGATGCCGCGTTCGATGCCCAGGATGCGCGCGTAGCGGCGGCGGTCTTCGTCGCTGATCGCCGAACCGTGCGAGAGCGAAGGCTTGTCCTGGCGCGTGTCCGCGACCTTGGCGAGGCTCTCGAACTCCCGCGCGACGATCTTCTCGTAGATCTTTTCCGCCGGCGTTCCCGCGGCGTAGACGACGGACTCGAGTTTCATCAACCGCACGGGCAGGCCGTCCAGGCCGGGGCCGTGCGCTTCGATCAGCAGGTGCCG
>JAHCJK010000332.1 GCA_026184295.1 Planctomycetota bacterium | reverse complement strand
GCTCCAGACCGCGCGGCGGCACTTCCCGCAGCTCTGCGACGAAGGGCGCCCCCCGCGGGCCTTCGGGGCCTCCGGCGGCGGCGGCAACGTCTACGCGCTGGCGGGCAAATGCCCCGACCTGCTCTCCGCCGCCGTGGCCTGGTGCGGCGTGGCGGACTACAAGATGTGGTACGACTGGAACGAAGCCGGCAACTACCGCGACGAGATGGAACGCTGGATCGCCAAGAACCCGCGCGAGTTCCCCGAGGCCTACCGTTCGCGTTCGGGCGTGACGGTGGCGAGCAACCGCATCTGCCCGCTCCAGGTCCTGCACGGCATCGACGACGACTGCGTGCCGGTGGCGCAGGCGCGGGCCTACGCCGCGGCCGCGCGCAAGGCGCCCAAGGGCGCCCCGCCGCTCGATTACCGCGAACTGCCCGCCACGTCGCACGATATCCCCGACGACCCGCACCTGGCGCGCGCCGCCGAGTTCCTGAAGGAACACGACGCGTTCGTGCACGTGCCGCAGCGGCGCAACTGGGCCGTCGCGGGCTTTCTCAAGACGCATTACTTCGAGGCCCACTGGGACCACGTGGGCCTGGTCGGCAACCTGGACATCGACCTGCGGCGCCGGCGCATGACCCTGGAATGCCCTTCCAGCAAGGCGGCGCAGGTGCGCCTGGCCGGACCCGCCAAGGACCTGGACATCCAGCCGCCGACGCACAAGTCCTGCCGGGTGATCTCCGCGCGCATGGAAGCCGGCTGGACGATCATCGACCTGCAGACCCACGGCCAGCCGCTCTGCCTGCGCTGGTCGGTGTAAGGGCCGGGGCACAACCGGACCTTTAGGGGATTCAACGAGCGCTTTATTGTGGCGGTCCCCCGCGCTGACGATACTCCGTACCCTGGACGAGAGGACGCGACCGTGAACCTGGTGGATTTGGGCAACCGGATCCGCAAGCAGCGCGAACGGCGCGGGCTCAAGCAGTCCGACATCGCCCATGCGCTGCAGATCAGCGCGCAGGCGGTCTCGAAGTGGGAACGGGGCGAGAACGCGCCGGACATCGCGGTGCTGCTCGACCTGGCCAAAGTCCTGGGCGTCACGTCGGACTGGATCCTGGGACGCGGCGAGAACGACCGCGACACCTTCGAAGCCACGGTGCTCTGCACGAGCCTGAACGGCTTCGCGGAATTCGCCGCGGGCCTGCCGCCGCGCGAAGTGGCGGCGCGCGCCAACGGCGTCTTCCACCTCCTGACGGAGGCGGTGCTGCGCTACGAGGGCGTGCCGGTGAAGTACGTCGGCGACGGATTCCTCGCCTTCTTCTCGGGCGCGGACCACGCGCGCCGCGCGCTGCAGGCGGCGCTGCACGGGCGCGACCTGGTGGGCGGCGGCGAACTGGTGGCGATGCTGCACGCGGGCGACATCTTCCTGGGGGCGATCGGGCACGCGGAGTATTCGCGGCCGGACATCACCGGGCAGACGGTCAACACCGCCTTCCTGGCGATGGGCTGGGTGGCGGCGAACGTGCGCGAACGAATGGCGCTCTCCGGCGAAGTGGTGGCGCGGCTGGACGGCAGCATCCCGGTGCGCAAGGTCAAGCACATGCGGGTGAAAGGCGTCTCCGCGGGGCTGGACCTGTACGTGCCGGAAACGAAACAGACCAAGGGAACGGCGCGCGGCGCTTGAGCCGCGTGGCGTTTCGGGAACCGAGACCCGGGAAAGGGGTAGACCAGATGTCCGTGGCCACAAAGACGCAGGATTACGTCGTGAAGGACATGTCGCTGGCCGAATTCGGCCGCAAGGAGATCGACCTGGCCGAGACCGAGATGCCCGGCCTGATGGCGATCCGCGAGGAATACCGCAAGCAGCAGCCGCTGAAGGGCGCGCGCATCGCGGGCAGCCTGCACATGACCATTCAGACGGCGGTGCTGATCGAGTCGCTGAAGGAACTGGGCGCCGACATCCGCTGGGCGAGCTGCAACATTTTCAGCACGCAGGACCATGCCGCCGCGGCCATCGCCGCCGCCGGCATTCCGGTCTTCGCGGTCAAGGGCGAGACGCTGCCCGAGTACTGGGACTACACGCACCGCATTCTCATGTGGGGCGACGGCGGCACGCCCAACATGATCCTCGACGACGGCGGCGACGCCACGCTGCTCGTGCTGCTGGGCGCGCGCGCGGAAAAGGACCCCAAGGTCCTGGACGGCCCGTACGAGAGCGAAGAAGAGGAAGTGCTGAAGAACTCGATCCGCAAGTTCCTGAAGGAACGCCCGGGCTTCTACAGCGAATGCGCCAAGAACATCCAGGGCGTCACCGAAGAGACCACCACCGGCGTCCACCGCCTGTACCGCATGGCCGAGAAGGGCGAATTGCTCTTCCCCGCCGTGAACGTGAACGACAGCGTGACGAAGTCGAAGTTCGACAACATATACGGCTGCCGCCACAGCCTGCCGGACGGCATCATGCGCGCGACGGACGTGATGCTGGCGGGCAAGGTGGTCGTGATCGCCGGCTACGGCGACGTCGGCAAGGGCTGCTGCCAGGCGATGAAGGGCCAGGGCGCCCGCGTGATCGTGACGGAAGTCGATCCCATCTGCGCGCTGCAGGCGGCGATGGAAGGCTACCAGATCCTGAAGATGGAAGAGGCCGCGAAGGTCGGCGACATCTTCGTCACCACCACCGGCTGCTGCGACGTGATCACAGAAAAGCACATGGACGCGATGAAGGACCGCGCCATCGTCTGCAACATCGGGCACTTCGACAGCGAGATCGAGATCGCGAAGATCAAGAAGCACAAGTGGGTGAAGATCAAGGACCAGGTCCACGAGATCACCTGGCCGGGCGGCAAGCGCCTGATCGTGCTCGCCGAAGGGCGCCTGGTGAACCTCGGCTGCGCGACGGGGCACCCCTCGTTCGTGATGTCGAACAGCTTCACCAATCAGGTGATGGCCCAGATTGCCCTGTGGACCGAAACCGAGAAGTATCCGCTCGGCGTGCATCTGCTGCCAAAGGAACTCGACGAAGAAGTCGCCCGGCTGCACCTCGGGAAACTGGGCGTGAAGCTGACGACCCTGACCCCCAAACAGGCAGAGTACATCGGCGTGCCAGTGACCGGCCCGTACAAACCGTCCCACTACCGCTACTAAGTACCTGAATTCGTGGACTTTACGAGCCGGAAGCGACAGCGACGGAAGCGTCGCGGCAAAGGGAAACTGCAGACGAAGTTGCCGTCGCTAACTTCCGGCTCGTAGGCCAGCCAGCACTGACGTTCACTATGTCCGTACCCTTGGCGACGGCGGGTCCGGCTGCTAGAATCTGATTTCCATAGCAGAAATCCCGA
>JAHCJK010000331.1 GCA_026184295.1 Planctomycetota bacterium | reverse complement strand
CTTTTTTATTCCGGCGAAGGGAACGGCGGCCTCGATGCGCCGTGAGCGAAGCTAGTACACGTACAGCGTGATCTCGAAGGTCAGCGTCTTGGTGGCGCCGGGTTCGAGTTCGAACTCCCAGTTCACGTCGCTGTGGTTGTTGGCGACCTGGTAGCCGCTGTTGTACCAGTCGCGCGGCCGGAAGTCGTCGAGGCGCACCTTGCCGTTGTCGCTGGCTTTCTCGGCCTTGCCGCCCAGGCCGATGTTCACGCGCGTGAGGGACTTTTCGGCGCGCTTGTTGACGACGGTGACGGTGGCCTTCTTGCGGATGAGCGTGTAGTTGGTGCCGTTCCAGTTCATCGCGTTGGGCTGCCGCGCGATCTCTTCTTCCTGGTAATTCCCGCACATGTCCACGGCCACGGTCACGGGCAGGAGGCTCGCGCCGCCCATGGGCGTGTAGGTAAGCATGTCCTGGCCCAGCGGGAGCAGGTCCTTCACGATCAGCGCGGCGCCGGTGGTCCAGGGCGTCTTGGTGTTGTTGCCGAGTTCCAACTGGTGCCAGACCTTTTGCTCGGCCAGCTTGAGCGGCGAGGGGTTCCCGCCGTTCTCGTTGGCCGCGTACGAAGCGCCGCCGGAACGCGGGTCGCGCACGGGGGCGACGTCCATGGTGTACAGGTGGCGCAGCGGCGCGGCGGCCTGCCAGAGCGGCAGGGTGGCGCGCGCGCCCTTCTTCAGGGTCATGGTCCTGGCGCTGTAGACGAAAAGGTCCTGCTGGCCGGCGGCGGCTAGTTCCGGCGCCAGGTTCATCGCGGCGGGCGCGTCGGGGACGGCGGCTTCGAAGTGGTTGCCCGCGCGCTGCTGGAAGTTCGAGTTGCTGTAGGGATTGCCGGCGAGGGACTGGTCCACGGTGGCGAGCGCCTGGCGCAGGGCGGTCTCGAGCGAGAGCGGCGAGACGGCGTTCTTGAAGCGGAAGTTGGGCACTCCGACGACCAGATCGACGGCGGCGTTGGCGATGTCCTCGGCCTCGTTGACGATCTCGCCCTGCAGCGCGATCTCGGCCTTGTCCACGAGTTCGCCCGAGATGCGGTACGTGGGAATCCAGCGCAGGCCTTCGGCGAAGTAGAGAATCTTGATCTTGGCCTGCTTGCCGGCGGCCTCGGCGCCGAGTTCGAAGGTGAGGCGCTTGGCGCGGGTGGTCACTTCTTCGCGGCGCTGCATCTTTGTGGCGAGTTCCGCGCCCGCGACGCTGCGCACTTCGGCGACGGGGAGCACCACGCGGCCGGCGTCGGTGTCGAGCGCGACCAGGTTCCCGCCGCGCGGAGCCAGTTCGCGGACGGTTTCGCCTTCGGTCTCGGCGGGAACGGGCTCGCCGGCGTTCATGAGCAGGTGGGCGCGCATGGAGGCCGCGCGCGGGTCGCGGCGGGCGGCGACGGCGGGCCGGGCCGGTTCGGGCGGAAGTTCGAGCACGTCGACGACGGTTCCGGACAGGTCGGGGGCTTTTTCGCGAAGCATGCCCAGGGTCACCTTCTTGCCCTTGTTCGCGCGCAGGAGTTCCAGGGTGGTGACGCAGGCGGTCTCGGTCACGCGTTCGGCGCGGGTCTCGACCCATTCGGCGCGCATGGCGAGGGCGCGCTTATCTTCGGCGGCGGCCCAGAAGCAGCCGAGCACCGCGCCCTCGGGCACTTCGCCCGTGAAGATCCGGCCGTCCTTGTCGGCGGCGCCGGTGGCGGTCTTGACAAACAGCGCGAAGCCGTCCTTGAAGATCACCACGCGGTCGGTGGCGAGGGTAAGTTCGCCGGGCTCCGGTTCCTTTTTGGGAGCCGGCTCTTCGGCCCACGGCCGTCCGGCGAACAGCACGGCGGCGAGAAGAACGAGAAGGTGCACGCGCATAAAAAAGCCTCCGCAGGGTTGATTGCCCTACGGAGTATGCCCCATGCAAGGCCGCCTGTGTGTAAAAAGAATGTAACGACGCGCTATTTCGCGCCTTCCGCGCGGCCCTGGCGCAGGAGTTCCTCCGCCCAGCGCTTGTCCTCGGGCCGGAAGAATCCGCCCTCTTCGTCGCGCGGCAGGGTCGGAATCGTCTCGAGGTACGCGCGATCCGCGGGGCGGACGGGCGTCCAGGCTTCGCCGGAAGGCCCGGTCGATTCGCGGCCCACGGCCATATCCACCGAAAGCGGCGGGCGCGGCCAGGCGCGCTTTTCGAGCACCAGGGCGCGCAGCGCCTGCACCTTTTCGAAGTAGCGCGGGTCGAGCGGCGAGAGGTCCGGTTCGCCCATCTGCGCCGGCAGGCGCTCGATGTGCTCGTTGTACCAGCCGATGTAGTCGCGCAGCGTCCCCTGAATCAGCGGGCTGCGGGCCTCCACGACCGAGAACGACCGGCCGCTCAGGCGTTCCAGGGCGCCAACCAGCGCGCGGACGAAGGTCCGCTGGTACGTGGGCGCCTCCCCGCGCTCGGGCATCGCGGCGTAAAAGGCCTCGACGAGGAACTTCAGCGCGTCCTGCGCGCGTTCGTCGCCCAGCAGGACGGCGCATTCGGTGCGGACGAGCGCGTTATCGTGGTACAGGCCCTCGACGACCAGGGGGCGGACGGTCTTCCCGAGCATCAAAAGTTTCGCGCGGGCTTCGGCGCGGAGGCCGGGATCGGTGGAACCGAGGCGCGCGATCCAGGGCCGGGCCTGCGCCTGCGCGGAGGCTTCGACCTTGGGCCACGACGGACCTCCGACGCGAATCGGCGCGAGGGCTTCCGGACCGGCGTCCGCCGCGTGCAGCGCGCCCGCCGCAACGAACGCGAGCAGCAATAGGATGGCGTATCTCATGCCTGCATCCTCCTGAAAAGGGGCTCCCCAGGCGCGCGAAAACGCGCTGTTCCCTTTGTAAGTAGGACGCGTGAAACCGGCGGAACTTCAAGCGGGTTACGGCGGGGATCAGGGTTCGATTTCGGCCAGGATTTCGATGGTGACGAGCGCCTCGCGGGCTTGGTCGGCCTTGCCCTCGGTCGTCTCCTGGCGCAGCGCGCCGCCCGTCGCCGCCTTCTGAACTTCCTGGCCCTCGGCGAGCGCCTTTTCCTGCTCGGCCAGGCGGTAGCGCCGGTCCATGGCGTTCAGCGCGGCGAGGAACTCCTCCTTGCGGTGCTCGGGCACCTGCACGACCAGGCGTTCGATGTGCGCCTCCTGCTTCGCTTCGGACCGTTCGGGCGCTTTGGCCGCCTCGGCGTTCTTCTCGGCCGGAAGGCCGGTCTTGGACGCGCCGAGCTGCATCCGGCCGCCCATGGATTTCGCCTTCGCCTGCAGGTCGCGGGTGAAGGCGGCCCACTGCGCGGCGCCGACGCGCACGCGCGCGGGCTCGCCGGCC
>JAHCJK010000330.1 GCA_026184295.1 Planctomycetota bacterium | reverse complement strand
GCGGCGTGGAGCAGGCGCAGCGCGCGCGTCATACCGCGGGTTTCCTCGCCGTCATGGCCTGCTGCACGCAGGAGGCGCAGGCGTAGCCCGTGCGGCCGTCCTGGAACTTCACCTTGCGGACGTGTTCGACGCAGGCGTTCTGGTGGCAGGTCTCGCATTCCACCAGGCAGTCGGGGCAGCGCCCCTGCTGGCAGACGGTGCACGGCGCCTTGTGGTTGCTGCACGCGGTCTGACCGCAGGCCGTGCAGCGGTAGCTGCATTTGGCGCAGACGGTCTCCTTGCAGGTGGCGCAGGTGGTCAGCGCGCACTTCAGGCAGACGACGGATTGGCAGATCGGGCAGGCCATCACGCATTGCGTGCAGGCGACGTGCTGGTTCGTGCAGACCTGCATCTCCGCGGGCAGGCCCTTCTTGCCGCAGTTGGCGCAGGTGTCGCCCGCGACGGCCGTGCCGTCTTCGCGCCGGCCGACCACTTCGCCGATGGACAGCAGCGAGGCGAAATCGAACTTGTCCAGCGGCAGCTTGTCCTTGTTCTCCTCGGACCACTTGGCGGCCTCGCCGTTGAGCGGGCTCTTCACGTTGTACGACTGGTAGCTGAGCATCTCCGCGATGCGCACGACCAGGTTGGCCAGCGATTCGCCCGCGGCCCAGTGGTCGCCGATGCAGACGGCGTGCGGCGCGATGTTGGGATGGAAGACGGGCGTGAGCATCTTGCACTGCGGGGCCATGCGCGGGTACGCGCCGGTGAGCGTGATCTCGACGAGGAAGTTGTTGCGCAGCATCATGCGCCCGTCGAGCTTCTTCTCCATGCCCGAGACGATGTATTCGATCTGGTACTTTTCGGGAGGATTGCCGAGCGTTTTCTTGATGCGAATCCGCGAATTCTGCGTGAAGATGGTGCAGAGCTTTTCGTAATCGGCCTTCAACCGGCGCAGACGGACGCTCATCGGGCGCTCCTTAGGGGTCCAGCCACTTTGCGCGTTCTTCCGGCGTGAGCAGCTTGAGCAGGGTCTCCATGCTGATGGCGAAGCTGAGGCCCTCGGCGAACTGCTTGTCCTCGGTGAGCGTGTTGACGCCGACCAGCCGGCCGTCCTTGGCGTACAGCCCGCCGCCGCTGTTGCCCGAATTGATCGGCGTCTGCGTCTGGTAGAGTTCCACGCCGTTCGGGCCGCCCTCGACCTTGCGCAGCCCGGAGATGATCCCTTCGGTGTAGCTCCACGAAAGCCCCATCGGATTGCCGATGGCGAAGACTCCGTCGCCGGCCGAGACCGGCTGGGTGGCGATCGCGATGGGCTGGTACTTGTCGAAGGCGATCACCTGCGACGAGACGATGGCCAGGTCCACGCCCTCGGGCGCGGTCCATTCGACGGCGCCGGGGCTTTCCTCGCCGGTGTAGAAAAGCACGTTCACCTTGCCGCCCTTGCCTTCGCCGATCACGTGTTTGTTGGTCAGGATGTACGTGCGGTGGTCCTCGACCTTCAGCACGATCCCCGACCCGTAGCTCTGCTCGAGCGGCCCGCTCTCGAAGCGGATCACCACGTTCGCGCGCATCGCGTTGCCGATGTTCGGGGGCATGCGCCCGAGGTGTTCCTCGCTCGGAAGGTTGTCGCGGATCTGCAGGTTGACGTGCGAGTTCTTGTTCGAGCGCCGCAGGCTGGCGTCCAGCACCGCGAAGAAGACGATCACGAAGATGACGGGCAGGACCGTCGCGGTGGCGGCCAGCGGCATGCCCGAGATACGGTTTTCGGGGTTGTTGATGCGCACGAGCGAGATCACGGCCATCGCAATCGCGATAAACGCGACGACGATGCCCAGCAGCACCACTTCCACCGTGCCGGAAATCGCGCCCACGAACCCGACCAGGCTCAGGAGCGCCGCGCCCAGCGCCACGAACGCGAGCTTGCTGGCCCGTTCGGGCGGCGGCGGCGCGTACGCGGCCGCCACGTTGGCGCTCCCCCGGGCCACGCGCTTGGGCAGCGGCGTCGCGACGGCGACTTCGTCGAGCGTGAGCACGAAATCGGCCGGGAGGTTGGGGTTGGCCATGCGCCCGGACTTTTCGCAGTGGTACGACGAACAGCCCGGCTTATGCGTCCAGCAGGTCTCGTGGTGGATGCTGCCGCATTCCGGGCAGGTGACGATAAGCTGTCCGGCCGCCACGTTCTCCTGGCAGAACGGGCAGGTGTTGCCGGCGTGGAAGAGGCCGGCGGGAACGGGGTCGGGCGTGGCTGGGTTCATCGGTCAAACGCCACCAGCAGGAGGAACAGAAACACGAGCAACGATCCTACACCAAGTCCGCACCAGAGGACAGCCTTGAGTGTCATCGGCAGGCGGCTGTATTGCACGCCGGCCAGGGACTTGTTGAAGATCAGCATGCTGCACAGGATCAGGCCCAGCGGCGCCAGGCACGCCGCCGCCGAGAGCAGGAACATCATCACGACCTTGTTGCGCGCCGCGTTGTATTCGGTGCCTTCGTACTCGCGGCTCTCGTAATCCTTGCGCGTGATCACGTCGCGCGTGTCGAAGTTGGCTCCGCAGAAGCGGCACTTCAGCGCCTCCGCCTTGATCGACTTCCCGCAGGACGGGCAAGGCTTCTCTTCGCCCCAGGCGTTGGAGACCGGCTGGGTCTCGGCGGATTTGACCGTGGGCGGCGCGCCCTTGCAGCCGTACGCCGAACAGCCGCGGTTCTCGGCCCAGCATTCGGCATGGAAGGGCAGCGCGCAGTGCGGGCACGTGAGCATCTGTTCGCCGGCGATGACCGCCGTCTGGCAGATGGAACAGGACTGCCCGGCGTACTGTTCGTTGGCCGGGAAGGCCGGGGGCGACTTGGTCGGTGGAGCCGGAATGGCCATGCCTGTCTCTTACCTTTCGAGCATTGCTCGGATCAATCCCTGCACGAAGGCCGATATGAACGCGATGCCGACCAGCTTGCCGCCCTTCTTCTTGCCCTGGATCATCCAGACGATGCCCACGATGCAGGCGATCGTTCCGCACAGAATCCCGAAGAGGATCTCGGAACCGGTCAGGTTGTCGTCGCTGGACGACGAGGCCTTGCGCGCTTCGGCCAGTTTGCGGTCCGCGGGGTTCAGGTACTCGCCGCAGAAACGGCATTTCTTGGCCGAGGCCAGAATCTTTTCGCCGCAGTAGGGACAGGGCTTTTCGTTGGCGTTGCCGCCGGGCGCGCCGGGCACCGCGGCGTTGTTCCCCGATATCGCGGCCGTGCCCGTCCGCTGGGCGGCCAGCGCCTGCGCGCGCGTGGGACACTGCATGTTCAGGCAGGCGCGCGCGGTGTCGTGGCAGGCCTGGTGCATGGTGGTGGAGCAGGTCTGGCAGTTCCAGACGTTCTCGCCCAGTTCGATGCTC
>JAHCJK010000033.1 GCA_026184295.1 Planctomycetota bacterium | reverse complement strand
TCGTCGAGGTCCTCGTCGTCTTCGTCGAAGTCTTCCTCGTCGAGTTCCTCTTCGTCGAGGTCTTCCTCGTCTAACTCTTCTTCGTCGAGGTCTTCGTCTTCCTCGTCGTCGTCCTCGTCTTCTTCTTCGTCGTCTTCGTCGTCTTCGTCGTCGAAGTCTTCGTCTTCTTCTTCGTCGTCCTCGTCTTCATCCTCTTCTTCGTCTTCGTCCTCTTCTTCTTCCTCGTCGTCCTCGTCCTCATCCTTCTTTTTGCGCTTCGCCAAAGTCTCGTCGCCACGCTGAGGCTTTGCGTTCGTGCCCGAAGCGCCAGGACCCGTCGGTTTTCCCGGCTTTCCTGGGGTTGCCATGCTGAAATCTCCTCCTCGAACGATGGTGTGCCAAGCCGAGGCCCGCTGTGCCTGAATTTTTAGATCATGGGGCCTGCGCGTACTTGTAGAGTCGATTTTTTGGCCCCGTCAAGAACATAATGGAGCCACCTGCGGCGGAAATCCGACGCCCCTTGCGGGACGGCCTGGATGCCGTTCGACGCCGGCCTGCGCATGCCCTTTTCGGCCACGCCAGACTAAACGTGCCCGTCGCATAATCCTTGCAAAAATACTAGCTTATGACTGCCGGCGGGACCGACTTGGCCGCCCGGGTCTCGTGCTTGGACCTCCATATCGCCAGTGGTTCCAAGAGGTTGCGCACAAACTCGTGCAGCGCGCCCTCGTCGTGCTTCGCGCGCAGGCTCAGGCCGAACGAGAGCGTCTCGCCGTCCAGCACCCGCACGCTCTGCACTTCCGGCAACCCGCGCAGCGCCCGGTCGGCGGCCTTGAAGTCCCAGCCGTGCAGCTTCAGGATCAGCCGCCCGGTCTCCGCGTCGATCCCGACGTAAGGCACCCGCGCCGCGCGCGCGAAGCGCCGCAGCCGCGCTTCCTCGAAGAGCCGGCCGACTTCCTTGGGCGGAGCGCCGAAGCGGTCGGCCAGTTCGCCCTTCAGCACCACAAGCTGCTCGTCGGTCCTGGCGGCCTCGAGGCGGCGGTAGAATTCGAGCACCACCTTCTCGTCCTCGATGTAGGTCTCGGGGATGTACGCCGGATTGCGAAGCTGCAGGTGGACCTCGAAGTCCTCCTCGGGGATCGGTTCCCCGCGAAGCTGCTTCACGGTCGAATCGAGCAGCTTGCAGTACAGGTCGTAGCCGACCTCCGCGATCTGCCCGCTCTGTTCCACCCCCAGCACGTTGCCCGCGCCGCGGATTTCCAGATCCTTGAGCGCAAGCTGGAAGCCCGCGCCCAGTTCGTCGAACTCTTCGAGCGCGCGCAGGCGCCGCAGGCCTTCGGGCGTGATGGGGTGGCGCTCGGGCAGCAGCAGGTAGCAGTAGGCCTGGATGTCGCTGCGGCCGACGCGCCCGCGGAGCTGGTGCAGCTCGGCGAGCCCGAAGCGGTCGGCCTCGTGGATCAGGATCGTGTTCGCGCTGGGGATGTCGAGCCCGCTCTCGACGATGGTGGTGCTGACCAGCACGTCCACCGCGCCCTTCAGGAAGCGGTCCATCACGGCCTCGAGGTCGTCGGGGTCCATCTGCCCGTGGCCGGTCTCGACGCGCGCTTCGGGCACCAGCGTGGCGATGCGCGAAGCGAAGTCCTGGATGTCGTGCACGCGCGGGTGGACGATGAAGACCTGCCCGCCGCGGCTGATCTCGCGCAGCAGCGCCCGGCGCAGCAGGTCGTCGCTGACGCGCGCGACCTTGGTCAGGATCGGGCGGCGGTTGCGCGGCGGGGTCAGCAGGTTCGAGATGTCGCGCAGGCCCAGCATGGCCATGTGCAGCGTGCGCGGGATGGGCGTGGCGCTGAGCGTCAGGACGTCCACGGTCTTGCGCAACTGCTTGAAGAACTCCTTGTGTTCGACGCCGAAGCGCTGTTCCTCGTCCACGATGGCCAGGCCCAGGTCTTTAAAGCGCACGTCCTTTTGCAGGACGCGGTGGGTGCCGATGACGATGTCCATCCGCCCCATGGCCACGCGCGCGAGGATGTCCTTCTGCTGCCGCGGGGATTTGAAGCGCGAGAGCGTCTCGATGGCGACGGGGTAGCCGGCGAAGCGTTCCTTGAACGTGCGCCCGTGCTGTTCGCACAGCAGGGTGGTGGGGGTGAGCACCGCGACCTGCTTGCCGTTCATCACCGCGCGGAAGGCGGCGCGCACGGCCACTTCGGTCTTGCCGAAGCCGACGTCGCCGCAGAGCAGCCGGTCCATCGGGTAGGTCGCGTGCATGTCGGTGTCGATGGCGCCGATGGCCGCGGCCTGGTCGGGCGTCTCCTCGTAGGGAAAGGACTCCTCGAAGGCGCGCTGCCATTCGCCGTCGGGCCCGTAGACGATGCCGGGCAGGCTGCGCCGCGAGGCCTGGACCTTGAGCAGGTCCTCGGCGATGTCGCGGATCGCCAGGCGCGCGCGTTCCTTCTTGCGCACCCAGCTCTTGCTGCCGAGCTTGCTCAGTTCCGGGTGCGTCTGCCCGCCGATGTACTTGCAGACCCAGTGAATGTGCGCCGCGGGCACGTACAGCTTCACGTTCTCGTCGAAGAGCAGCGTCAGGTAGTCTTCCATGCGCCCGGACTTTTCCAGCCGCGCCAGGCCCAGGTAGCGCGCGATGCCATGCTGCGCATGGACGACGTAATCGCCCGGCTGCAGTTCCAGGATGCTGGTAAGCGGGCGCGCGTTCGCGGGCGTCCGGGCCGCGGCCTTGACCGGCGCGGCCGCGGCGTGCTTGCGCCGCCCCAGAATCTCGCTGTCGCCGATCGCCGCCAGCCCGCAGGCGCGCAGGTCGAAGCCGCCGGAGAGCTTGCCCGAGGGAAATCGCACGCTCGGCGCCGGCAGCACCTTCGCTTCCGTCAGCAGGGCTTCCAGCCGCTTGCGGTCGCCGGGGGTCTCGCAGAAGACGTACAGCGCCATGCGCGCGGCCGCGAGCCGCTTCCACGCGTCGGCGTGGCCGGCCACGTCGCCGTGCAGTCGCGTAAGCGGGCGGCATTCGATCTCGGCGTGCCGGGACGGCCGCACGGACGGCCGGGCTTCCTCGTCCCCTGCTTCGTCCGAAGCATCTTCGTCTTCGAACGAATCGTCGGGCACCTCGGACGGGTCGGCTTCCGAAAAGTCCGCGGCGGGGTCGACGCCCTTTTTGGCGCGGCGCTTCACGACCTGGTCGTCGCCCAACGGCGGGAGCAGGGTGAGCGTGTCGAAGCGCTTTTCGGCTTGCGCGCGCAGGGCGGGCAGATCGACGCAGACGCTGCGCCCGCTGACCAGGCTGGCGCGGTACAGGTCCGCGCGCTGCTCGAGTTTCTTCGGGTCGAGCCAGACGATGCGCGCGTCCGGCGGCAGGTGATCGAAGAGCGAGTACGTGCCCTTGGACGCGCCGGGGCTGAAGAGCGTGCGCAGGCGCTCGGGCGAAGAGTCCGCGATCGAGACCGCCGGGACGCTCCCTTCGCTCACCTGCGTGAACGGGTCGAACGGATGGATCGATTCGATCGTGTCGCCGAAGAAATCGACGCGGTACGGGCGGTCGGCCGTGTACGGAAAGAGGTCCAGAATCCCGCCGCGCAGGCTGAACTCGCCGCGCACTTCCACCTGTCCGACGCGCTCGAAGCCGAGTTCGCCGAGCTTGCGCCCGACCGCGATCGGGTCGTGCGTCGCGCCGGTCTTCAGGACCACCGTGTCGCCGGGGTCGCCGGGGGCTTCGCACGGCTGCATCAGCGCCGTCATCGGGGCCAGGATCACGAACGCGCCGGGCGGCGGGAGCCCGCCGTTCGCGCCGAGGTCGCGGATCTCGCGCAGGCGGTCGAGCGCCCGGCGGCGGCCGGCCAGCGCCAGGCCCTCGGGCCGGTCGGACTCCGTCGGCAGCACGTCCCACGCGGGAAAGAGCGCCGTCTCGAGCGCCAGGCCTTTGCGCAGGTCGTCGGGCAGCGACGCGGCCGCGGGCAGCGAGGGATCGGCCCAGTCTTCGTTGGGCAAAGGGGAAGCGGGAATGGCGGATTTTGGATTTTCGATTTTGGATTTTGGATTCGCGCCCGCGGCCATCGCCGCTGTTGCTAGGCGCGCATCCTTCTTCGAATCCGGCTTCGCATCCGTGCGGCGCTTGCCGCTTCCTTCTTTGGGCGCGCGGGCGGAGCCGCCGAGGTTCGGCGTGGCATGGCGCGCGCAGTCGGCGCGTTCGGGCTCGGAGGTTCGCGCGCGGCGCCGGCCTCGCCGGCCGCGCGGCCACGGGCCTCGCCCGAAGATTCGCTGGCGGGGCGGCTGGCGTGGGCTTCTTCCACAGCCTGCCAGGCGCGCAGGTCGGCCAGGAGGTCCAGGGCGGTGTCGGGGCCTTCGACCGCGGCGACGATGACGTTGGTGCCGGCCGGCACGGGGCGCGCGGGCGCGTCCTCGCGGCCGGGCGGTTCGAGACGCCGGCCGTGGGCCGCCAGCGCGCCGATGGGCCAGCGAACGCCGCGCCCATCAGCCCGCTCAGCGTTTCGTGCAGGCACGCCGCACCCCCGCCGGAAGACTTCGGGTCCGAAGTCCCAGCGCCGGGTTGCGAACGCAGGCAATACGACTCCAAGACGGGCAGTTCCGCCACCCGCCTGAACGGCGACTTCATGGCTGAAAGCTTATCGCGACGGGCGCGCAAAAGTCAAAGGGGTCAGGGGTCAGGGAACAGCGGGCGGCTGCGCCGTTGTAGGACAGGCGTCCCGCCTGTCTGGAACTTGCCCTGCGCAGCCAATGCTTCGGGGCGTGCGGGAGTCCCCTCCTTCGACCGGACAGGCGGGACGCCTGTCCCACAATACGGCGCGGCCGTCGGCCGTTCGTGGCCACGACCATCCAACAAGAACAGAGCACAGCGGAAGGTGATTTTGGATTGAGCGATTTGCAAAGCGGTACTACCCCGAAGGGGTAGCAGGAGATAGCCCAGGGTTGCGCGCGCAGCGCGCTACCCTGGGTTCACGGCAACCCACGGCGCTTCCCGTAAGGGAAGCATCAGATCCGCGAGGGTCCTCCGGTGGGAGCCCACTGGTGCTTCCCTCTAGAGAAGCGCATGTGGAAAGCCGACCAGGGTAGCAGCTGCGCGCGCAACCCTGGCTTTCACCTGTTGCCCCTGCGGGGCAAGCGACGGAACGTTTGCCACGGAGCACCGCGGGCGGCTGCGCCGTTGTAGGACAGGCGTCCCGCCTGTCTGGTGCTGCCCTGCGCAGCCAGCGCTTCGGGGCGAGCGGGAGTTCCCTTCCTTCGACCGGACAGCGTGGACGCTCATCCCATTAACATGGCGCGGCCGCCTGTCCCACATCGGCGTCCGCGGGTTACCGGCGCAGGGCGGAGAGTTTGGTGCCGGGGCGCACGCCGCGGCGCAGGCCGGAGCTGCCGCGCTGGCGCTGGCGCCGCCGCGGAGTTTCCGGCGCGGGGCCGTAGGAGACCTTCTTCTTGCCCGCGTTCGCCAAACAGGAACCAGGCCAGCGCGCCGATGCCGCCGAACACAAAGACGATCAGGACCCACAGGACTTTGTTCTTGGCCGTGGACGCGGCGCTGATCAAGGCGCTGATCCACAAGCCCAGGACCGCAAAGGAAAGTATGATGTATACGACAAGCAGAGCGATGCTGATTTCCATGGTGCTTCGTTCTCCATAGGATCACAGCCTTAGATACGGAATTACTTTAACTCTTTGTGAGGCGTTGGTAAAGAAAATCATGCTTCAAATATTGCGCGCCCGCCGTTTGTGGGACAGGCGTCTCGCCGGTCCGGTCGGAGGAGGGCGCGAGCTAGGCCAAGAAGATTTGGGGATGGATGCGTGGGCGCGCAGGGCAAGTTCCAGACAGGCGGGACGCCTGTCCCACAACGGCGCAGCCGTCCGCAGTTCACTGACTACGGACGAGTGACCAGTGAGCAGTGGACAGTGGACAGTGAACAGTGAACGGCGGCCGCTTCGCGGTTCAGGGCTGTTCACTGTTCACTGATCACTGTCCACTGATCACTGATCACTGATCACTGACCACTGACCACTTTTTCACTGACCACTGTTCACTGTGTCACAAAAAAACCTTCCGCCAGGTCATGGCGGAAGTTTCGAGCACTAAGCAGAGAGAAATAGTGAGAAGCCGCTCGCGAAGGTCTAGTGCGCGCCCTTGGCTTCGGTGCCGCAGGGGCCGCCGCCTTCGGCTTCGCCGTACTTCACTTCGTTGCCCTGCATGTCCAGGATCGGGAAGTACCACTTCGCGATCTCGCGCATGCTTTCGGGGGCGTAGTGGCAGATCCAGCTCCGGCGCCAGCGGTTCTGGCTCGAATTCGGCGTCGAACCGTGCACCACCGAGCCGTTGAAGAAGAGCGCGTCGCCGGGCTCCAGGATCGCGGGCACCGGGTCGTGGCCCGTCGGGGGCGCGACCAGTTCGGTCGAGAACGAGACGTCCAGATTGGCGCGTTCGGGGCAGGCGACGTCCATCGTGTGCGTGCCGGGGCAGACCTGCAGGCCGCCGTTGTCGGGATCGGTGCGGTCGAGCGCCAGCCAGAACGCGATGCAGCTCTTGGGGCGCACGCGCAGGTAAAAGTTGTCCTGGTGGAAGGCCTGGCCCTTCGCGCCCGGCGGCTTGAAGTACATCATGCTCTGCGTGGCCACGGGTTCTTCGCCCAGCAGGGCGCGCAGGACGCTCGCGGCGCGCGCATCCACCAGCCATTCGAGCGACGGCTTGTCCCAGCGGTGCGGGTGCATGATGCGCGGGTAAAGCTTCAGCGGGTCGCCCTTGGCTTCTTCTTCGGTCAGAAAGGTGTAGCCGGGAATCGCCTTGCGCGCGTGCATGTCCATGAAGTACTGGATCATGTGATCCACTTCTTCGCGCGAGAAGAGGCTCTTCTTGATCAGGAAGCCGTCGCGGTGGTACGCGGCGAGTTCGTCGGCGGTGACGAGGTCGAGGTCGAGCGCGGCGCTGGGCATCGTGGATTCCTTATCGGGTTTGTCCTGCACGAAATAGCTTGCAGGTCCATCGTTTAATACCCCACGTATGGGGGAATGGGAATGGTCCCGATCGCTGTAAACATATACAATCCTGCTATCCGAGCCTTGCACACGCGCCTTCGGGGGCGTAAAGTGCCCTCATGGCCGCGGGACTCCTTGCCGATCTGCGCCCCACGCGGGTGACCCCCGCGGGGCCGCCGGGCCTGCTGGCCAGCGGGTACTTCCGCGAACAGATGCCCTACCAGGCCTACCGGCCCAACGGCACCCGCGACTGGCTGCTCACCTTTACGATCCAGGGGCGGGGGCGGTACCTCCAGCCCGGTCTGCGCACCGAAGCCTGCCCCGGCGACCTGGTGCTGCTCGAACCCGGTGCCTACCACGATTACGGCTGCGTCCCCGGCGAACCCTGGGAGTTCGTCTGGGCCCACTTCATCGCGCGCCCGCACTGGATCGAATGGCTGGCCTTTCCGGCCGAAGGCAAGGGCCTGCGGCGGCTGCCGGTGGCCGACGAAGTCACCCGCGAACGCCTCCGCCAGGCCTTCCTGCGCTGCTACGCGGACTCCATGTCCGGGGCCGGCGGCATGAACGAAGACCTGGCGCTCAACGCGCTGGAGGAAGCGATCCTGCTGGGCGCGCGCGAACAGGCGCTCTCGGCGCGCGAACGCCCGCTCAGCCCCGGCATCCGCCGCGCGGTCGAAACGATGGCCGAACGGCTCGCCGAGCGCCAGCAGGTGGAGACCCTCGCGCGGCTGGCGGGGCTTTCGCCCTCGCGCTTCGCGCATCGGTTTAAAGAAGAGACCGGCGACAGCGTGATCGCGTACCTGCTCAAATTAAGGCTGCGGCAGGCCGCGCGGCTGCTGGAGTATTCCGGGCGGAGCGTGAAGGAAGTCGCGGCCGACGTTGGGTTTGAGTCGCCCTTTTACTTCTCGCGGCAGTTTAAAAAGCACTTTCGGGTCAGCCCGCGGGCGTACCAGCAGGCGCGGCGAAGCTCGTAAGCTTTCGCAACTTACCGCTTAAATCCGGGGCCCTTTCGGCTATCATAGGCGGGCCGAGCAGGCCGAAGCGTGGGACGCGTATGAGCATTTACGAGCGTGAATACGCCCAGGAAAAAATCCAGCCGCCGACGCTGGTGCGGAACTTCACCGCGCTGGAAGTGCTGATCGGCGTCAACGTGGTCGTCTTTTTCGTCTGGCTGGGGTTGGGCCGGTCGTCGCAGTTCATGCACGAGCACTTCGTCTTCAGCCTCGAAAACGCGGTCGATCACTGGCGCATCCACACGGCGCTCACCTCGGCCATCTCCCACTTCGAAGTCTGGCACCTGCTCTTCAACATGGTCTTTCTGTGGTGGCTCGGGCGCGACATGGAGTTGCTCTACGGCCCCAAGAACTTCCTCTGGATGTACGTCGCCTGCGCGCTCCTGGCCTCCTTCACCGACGGCGTGATGACGGCCGTGCATTTCCTGCCCGACCACGGCGGCCTGGGGGCCTCGGGCGCGGTGATGGGGATCATGGTCTGCTGCGCGTTCTTTTATCCCAACAAGCCGATGTACTTCATGATGCTCTTCCGCATGCCGCTGAAATGGCTGGCGATCCTCTACGTCTTCCTCGACCTGGCGATGGGGTTCGACCGCGAAAACCAGGACGGCATAGGGCACTTCGCCCACCTGGGCGGCGCGCTGGGCGGGTTCCTCTTCTACAAGTTCGACCTGCGGCTCTTCGCCAGCCACGGAGACAAGCCGCGCGGGATCCTGAAGCGCCTGCAGGGGCTCTTCCGGAGCAAGCCGAAGCTGCGCATCGTCGAACGCTCCCAGCCGCCGCAGGAACGAACCGGCTCGCCGTCGCGCTCCTCGCGGGTCGATGCGCTCACCGCCGAACGCGTGGACATGCTGCTCAAGAAGATCTCCGAGAAGGGCATCGGTTCGCTGACCGACGAAGAGCGCGCCTTCCTGGAAGCCTCCAGCGCCAAGTACCGAAGCTAAACCACCGATTTCCATAAGGTTGTGTGGCAGACGCGCGTGAATGCAAGGCCGCGATACACGGCCGGTGCGAGCCCGGAAAGCGGGCGGGCGAAGGCCGAGAAAGTCTTTGCTTTGTTTCGCGAAAGCCGATAAGGTTCCTTAACTTAGCTTTATTGTCTCAGCTCCGGGGCCGTAGATTCGTCTTAGGTTTTGAGACCTCGGACGGCGGAGCGTTTGGGAAGGTACATGGCGAACGGGCTTCGGAATCTTCGGCGAGTGGGCGCCTGCGGTCTGGCGGGTGCGCTGGCCCTGTGGCTGAACGGCTGCGGGCTGGGCGCCAACGCGCAGCGCGCCGACCAGGCCAAGGAAGACCTGCACCGCTACAGCCAGATGCAGGAAGACAACATCGCGCACCTGCCCGAAGCCAACCGCGCGTGGGTGAACGACCATCCCAAGCGCGCCGGCGACACCAAGGAAGACTTCCACCGCTACAGCCAGCATCAGGAAGACGGCATTGCCCGCCTGGAAGAGGACGCCCGCGAGGCCATCGGGCCCAAGGGCGACGTCAAACAGATGCCCATGCAGGGCAAGTAGCCCAACCTTTCCGCCGCCGCATTGACATGCCGACCCCTCGATACGACGCAGGCATCGCTTCCGGGCGCGCCCGTTCATGAACGCCGCCGTCAAAGGCCGGCTCGAACTGGTCGGCGCGGCGGTCTGCTGGAGCCTGGCCGGCGCGTGCGTGAAGCTGGCCCGCCCGCTCGACGCGTGGCAGATCGCGGGCCTGCGCAGCCTGGTCGCGTTCCTCTTTCTCTTCGCGGTGCTCAAGCCGTGGCAGGCGCGCCCGGTCTGGCCGGGGCTTAAAGTCTGGCTGCTCGCCGGGGCCTACGCGCTGACGGTGCTGCTCTTCATCATCGCCAACACCAAGACCACGGCCGCGAACGCGATCTTCATCCAGGACACCGCGCCCGTGTGGGTGATGCTCTTCGCCCCGCTGATCCTGAAAGAACCGTTCCGGGCGCGCGACTTGGCCATGCTGCTCGTCTGCGCCGGCGGCATGACGCTCTTCTTCTTCGACGACCTATCGCCCGGGCAGCGCGACGGCAACCTGCTCGCGATGGTCTCGGGCGTCGGTTTCGCCTTCGTGATCCTGGGAATGCGCTGGGGGCGGCCGAAGGACCTGCCCGAAGCGCCCGCCGGGCCCGAAGGCGAACTCCCGCGCGAAGCGATTCCCGTGCGCGGTGGCATTGCGCAGTTGCCCACGCCGAACGCTTCGTCGAAAAAAGGCCCCAACGAGTCCGAACAGCTCGCGGTCTACGGGAATTTGGTCTGCTTCCTGCTCTGCGCGCCCATGCTGCGCATGCCGGAGGCTCCGCACCCGGAACTCTTCCTCGGCGGGCTCGCGCAGCCGCTCGCGGTGCTCCTCTTTATGGGCATCGTGCAACTGGGGCTCGGGTATTACCTGCTCGCGCGCGGCATCAAGCACGTCCCCGCCGTGGAGGCCTCGCTGCTGGTGCTGATCGAGCCGGTGCTGAACCCCGTCTGGACCTACCTCGTCTCGGGCGAACGCCCCAGCGCTTGGGCGCTGGCGGGCGGTTCGGTGATCATCGGGACCGTGGCGGTGCAGGCGCTGCGCGGTTCGAAGTAGCGCGCGGCCTTCCTTCGCGTTCCGCAATATTGGCTGGTTCGCCGGGGCCGCAACGCGACGCCTGCCTTTGCGCGGCGCGCGCGAAGGCCTACGCTTGCGAAAAACCACCTCTTGAGGAGCGCACCGCCATGGGAGAGATCGTGCGACGCGTCCGGCCCACCCCCGTCGATACCTACCTCGGCAACCCGCACAAGGGCTGCTGCACGTTTCAGCATTTCAACGGCGACGAGTTCTTTCCCGGCACCTCGTGGTCCGAGGAAGGCCCGCTCGACTTTCCGGACCCCATCGAGCGCCCCTACCGCACGGGGTACCTGCCGAGCACGGTCTCGTACTGCCGCTGGTTCTGGAAGGTGATGGAGCCCGAGAAGGGCGACTTCGACTTTTCGATGATCGACGGCGCGCTGGACGCCTGCGCCAAGCGCGGGCAGACGCTGGCGGTGCGCCTGATGGCCTTCGGGTCGGCGCGGCAGCCGCAGGTGCCCGACTGGTACGCAAAGAAGTACCCGATGGAGACGACGAAACACAAGAGCGCCGCGCAGAGCATGCCGGTGCACGATTCGCCGCATTACCTGGAACACTGGGGCGGCTTCGTGCAGGAGTTCGCGCGCCGCTACGACGGCAACTCGCTGCTCGAGAGCATCGACGTGACCTACATCGGGCCGTGGGGCGAAGGCGCCGGCGAGTGTTCGCCCGCGCAGTGCCGCCGCTTCGCGGAACTCTGGCAAAAGGCCTTCAAGAAGACGCCGCGGCTGTGCATGATCGGCGGAAAGCAGATGCGGGCCGGCCTGGCGACCGGCGCGGGCTGGCGCTGCGACTGCTACGGCGACATGAAGGACCCCGGCAGCCCCCACGTCCGCAAGGACCTCTCCTGGAACCACCACTACGAGGCCTACCCGCGCGAAGTCAGCGAATGCGGCGGCGCCAACGCGTGGATGACCGGGCCGGTGCATTTCGAGAGCTGCTGGGTGCCGATGTACTGGTACCAGCACGGCTTCGACCTCGATTTCATCCTCCAGCAGGGCCTGAAATTCCACGGCACGTACTTCATGCCCAAGTACACGCGCCTGCCGGACGAATGGATGGGCAAGCTCGCCGCGTTCTGCCGCACGCTCGGCTACCGCTTCATCTTCCGCGGCGCGGTGACCGAAAGCCCGCTCAAGCCGCGCGCGACGTTCCGCTTCCAGAGCTGGATCGAGAACGTCGGCGTCGCGCCGCTCTACCGCGATTACGCCTTCGCGCTGCGCTTCCGCCAGGGCGACCGCGAAGAGATCGTGCCCATCCGGAGCCAGAAGGTGCGGACGTGGCTGCCCGGCGACGTCTGGATCGACGAGCAGGTCAAGCTGCCCGACGGCTTTAAGAAGGGCTGGGTGAACTTCGCCGCCGGCCTGATCGACCCGAAGACGAAGCAGGCTAAGGTCCGCTTCGCCGTAAAGGAGCAGTTCAGCGACGGCTGGGTGGACCTGAACGGGCTGGAGGTGCTGTAAAGCAACGCGCAAGCCCGACGAGGCGCCTGCATCGGACCCATCGTAGCGCTCGAAGCGTAGCGAAGAGTCCTACGGCGCCGCGACCGTCGCTTCCGCCTGGTAGCTGAAGCCCACCACCACGATGCGCTTGTTGACGGGGTCGGAGACCATCACCTTGCCCTGGTTCGCGCTGACGAAGCCCGGCCAGGCGAACGCAATCGCCGGTTCGGGCACCTTGCTGCCGGGGCCGGCGCTGTCGGCGTTGCCGTACTTCCCGATGCGCGCGATCAGGTTGCCGTTCGTGTCGAGCATCTCCACGCAGAAGCGGAAGACGTCCGGCGCGAAGACGCGGCCGTAGGGGTCCACTTCCATCCGCGAGTTGTGGCAGATGCATCCGGGGTCGGGCGAAAGCCCGTCGCCGGAACCGGGGATGGACCCGAGCCCGTGAAAGCTCCACAGCGCGCCGGCGACCTTCACTTCGTAGCCCAGGTACGACGACCGGTACGGCACCGCGTCGGCCGGCGCGTTGGCCAGCACGTCGGGCGGCTTGGGCGGGCCGTAGTCCTTCTCCTTCAGCACCCACGGGTGCTGCCCGTAAAAGGTTCCGCCCTGCGGCCCGAACTTGAAGACCGAGCCCCAGTAAAAAAGGTACGTGTTCAGGTGCGGGTAGCACCACGGGGCCGCGCGTTCCTTGCCCTTCCACCACGTCCAGCCGGCGTCGGGCAGTTTGCCCATAAAGTCGTCCGGATACGGCTTGCCGGGCAGCTTCAGGTTGGAGCCGACGTAGACGTTCTCCGCGGCGTCCACGCCCAGGCAGCAGTCGCCGTAGCCGAGCCCGTCGATCAGGTTCTCCTTCTTCAGCTTGCCGTCGGGCCCGTAGACGTCGATGCGCCCGCCGTACATGTCGGCCTTGCCGTAGTTCGACGTGCGCATCACGTAGATGTTCCCCGCGGGCGAGACCGCGATGCCAAGGATCCCCAGGTTGGGCCCGAACCCGCGGTAGCCCTTGGTGACGATCTTGTGCGTGCCCGTGCCCGAAAACGGGAGCGGCTTGCCGCTCGGGTCGTAGCGGTAGATGGTGCTGTCGCGCCCGCCCATGATGTACGCGTTCCCGTCGCGGTCGAGCGCCAGGTTGGTGCCCTCGCAGAAGCTCGTCTTGGCCCCGGATGCGAAATCCACTTTAAAGACCGTGGGTTTGCCGCCCATCGTGTTGCGTTCGTATACGAGCGCCGACTGGCGTTCGGGGTCGCCCGAGACGAACCAGGGGCATTCCAGGCCTTTCGCGCTGAGCACCGAGGCGCCGGCCTCGAAGCGGTCGCCGCGGTCGGTCAGTGGAATCAGGCCCGAGCCGGCCACCCACAGCCGCGCGGGCGAGGCGCTCGCGTCGAGCGCCATCAGGTTCGCGGTCGTCTCGAAGCGCGCGAGTTCCTTCGGCGGTGCGGAGCCCCATGCGCCGAACTTGCGGATCACGGCCTTGGCGTCGTACTGGCGCATCCAGGATTTCTTGGAAGGCGCCGAGAAGGTGTAGATCTCGCCCGTCGCCGGATGCACCGCGATCTGCAGCGGCTGCGCGACGTCGAACGAACCCAGGCGCTTGCCTTCGGGCGAGACGATCACGACGCGGTTGTTGCCCCAGTCGCAGATGTACAGGTTGCCCTTGGCGTCGGTGGCCAGGCCTTCGGGCGTGTTGAGGTGCTCGTCGCCGGCCCCGGCCTCGGCCTTGCCGAAAAAGAACGCGCCGGGCTCCGCGTCGGTCCACGAAATCCGCAGCACGCCGTGGCCCTTCGCGTCCTGCCGGCTGAAAGGCCCGACGCTCTGGTAGATGTACGCGCCGTCCAGGCTCACCGCGAGGTGTTCGAAGAGGCCGGCGGAGGCTTCGCCCGAACCGCCCATGAAGCCGATCGGCTTGCGGATGCGCGGCCCGACGAAGGGCACGCCCACCGGCGCGCCGCCTTCGGGGTGCAGCGCGAGCAGGTGCCGCGGCGGCCCGTGTTCGCTCAGCGTGCCGAGGCCGCTCGTCATCACCAGGTAACCATTGGGATGCCAGACCATGTTCTGGTGATGCATGCCGTTCAGCAGCGGATAGAAGGTGCGCGCGACCGCGTTCAGGACGACGGGGAGTTTCTCCTTCCCGAGGTCGATCTGGCCGACCGTGGCCAGGCGTTCGGGCGGCGTGTTGGCGGGGTAGGGAATGATCGTGCGCTGGTACTTGCCGGCGCGGTCGAGCACGCAGACGTCGGTCGCGCCGCGGTAGGCCTCGGAAGACATGACGAAGAGTTCGCCGTCCTTGCCGACGACCAGCCCGACGATGCCCACCAGGTTGTTGCCGTTCCAGCCCGCGATGCGGTCGAGCACCGGTTTCGAGCCCGCCGCGACGCGGACCTTGCACGGCCCGGCCACCGGCTGCCCCGCGTCGTCGGTGCCGTCCCACGCCAGCGCCTGCGCGAGCGCGTTCTTGGCGAAGGGCGCGGGCGCGTTCTTGCCCAGCAGGCCGGCGCCGAGGTGCCGGACGACCTTGCCGTTCGCGTCGAGAATCGCGACTTCCACGTCCGTCGCGGCGCTCAGCTCAAATTTGATCGTGCGGTTCTTGCCACTCCCTTCGACGCTCGGAGGGCGCACGAACTTCGCTTCGCCTTCCGCGCGGACATCCAGCGGCGCCTGGTACATCTCGGCGGCCGCGGCCGTCCAGGCCAGCGCCCACGCCAAGGCCGGCAGCAGCGCGCCGGACGGCAGTCTCCGCGTACGCATCGTCATGGTCGAACTCCTTGGCCCAAGCTGTCCGCCTGCGCGGCCGGCGCCGAGGTCGGCACGCCCACGCGCAGCGGCGGCCGGTCGGGCTGTTGCAGCTTCCAGAGCAGCAGCGAGGCCGCCGTGTGTCCCATCGCGCGCCCGCTGGCGTGGACCGGCAGCGCCGGCCCCAGGTAGCCTTCGTCGGTCACGCCCGCGCCGAGCAGCGGCAGGCCGCGCTCGGCGAAGATTTCGATCATGCCCTGCGCCTGCATCACGCTGTGGCAGACCACCGCGTCGGGGCGTTCGGGCTCCGGGCGCGCGGCGAGTTCCTTCGCCAGGTCCGCGAAGTGGCGCTTGTCCACCCAGGTAAAGTGGACGCCCTTTTCCGAGACCGGCAGGCCCTGTTCGAAGAGCACCTGCCGATAGGCGCTCAGGCGCAGCAGGCCGTCGGGGTCGAAGCGCCCGCGCTCGGGCTTGAAGCGGTCCGGGCTGGCGAGAAAGGAAGCGAACGACTCGTCCGGCTTCCGCAGCAGCCCGCCCACGAAGTGAAAACGGCGCGCGCCCCGCGCCGCCAGATGCGCGATGGCCTTGCGAAAGCCGGGCAGCGGATCGAAGTAGACCTGGTCGGCCACGTCGGAAAAGCGGTCGCCGGGGTTATCCACGAGCACCAGCGGAGTGCCCAGTTCGGAGAGTCCGGCCAGGAAGCCGTCCTCAACGATGCCGAGCGTGACGAGGGCGTCGTAGCGGCCTTCGCGCACCACCGCCATGGACGGATGCATGCGCCGCGCGGCCATCTCTTCGCCGATAAAATCCAACGTGATCCCGCGGGCGGGTTCCTGCCAGGTCATGCGCGTGGGATCGGCGTCGCCCGCCGGCGCGGAACGGCCCGGCACGCGGACGTGCCAGCGTTCCATCAGCCCCGCCAGCAGGCTGCGGTGAAAACTGCTCGTGAAGCGCCAGTCCGGCATCACGGAATGATTCGCCAGCACGCCGACGCGCAGGTGGCGCCCCGGGATCAGCGGCTTCCGGTTCGGGTCGGCGACGTACGAACCGCTGCGCCTCCGCCGCACGATCAGGCCCTCGCGCGCCAGGTCGTTCAACGCCCGGATCACCGTCGTGGAACTGACGCGCAGTTGTTTCGGCAGTTCGCTTTCGGTGGGCAGGCGCGACCCCGGTGGATACGTGCCCTCGGCGATGCGCTCGCGCAGAAGTTCGCGGATGCGGACGTGCTTGGGCGCGCGGAGGTCCGGGTGCTTCTTCATATCTCCGTATACACCAAAACATGCATGTAATCAGTATTAACATGCATGTATTTAATATAGTCATAACACATTGATTTAGTTTATGTAACGACTCGCCATGACCTCGGTATCCGACCCAAACCACGCGTTAGGAGCCGACTCCGGCGCACACGGCGACGGCTCGGCCTGGATTTTTTATTCTTATAACTGGTTATAGAACCCCTTCTTCCGTACGCTGCTGGTTTCCTGGAGGGCCGCGCCATGAGCTGGTTCCACGATCGCCCCATCTCCGAAGCCACGGATGCCTCATTGGACGCGGACGAACGCCCCGGCGCCGAAGTGGCCGAGGGCGTGACCGTCGAACGCCGCGAGGTCGTGCTCCTTTCGCTGGGCGCGCTGGCTTCCCTATGCCTGGGCTGGCCGCAGCGCGCCGCCGCGGAAGACGGCGCGGCCCTGAGCGCCCCCGAAGGCGACCTGGCCTGGGATGCGCTGCTGAAGGAAGCCCTGCCGATGGCCGAGCATCTGGTGAAGCAGAAGAAGCCGAACGAGGAAGCCTACCTGCTGCAGCTCGCGTCGCTGGTCGCCCGTCTGGACAAGGCCCCCGACGGCACGTTTGCGCCCAAGCGTGCGGTCGCCGCCGTGGAACACCTGCGCAAGATGCCCTTCGTGGTCGTGCAGTTCAAACTCGAAGCGAACGCCGCGCTGCCCTTCCACGATCACCGCGACTACATCGGCGTGCTGAGTTCCGTGGCTGGCGAGGCGCAGGTGCGCAGCTTCAAGATTCAGGGCGACAACCCGGTGCCGCCGGCGGGGAAGTCCTTCGAAATCCGCGAGACGGGATCGCGCACGCTCACGCCCGGCCGCAGCTCGCACCTTTCGCGCACGCGCGACAACGTCCACGACATTCGCGCGGGCAAGGAAGGCGCGCGCCTGCTCGACTTCTTCACGTTCTATTCCAAGGAAGGCAAATCGGTCTTCATGAACGTGGGCGAGAAGCCCAAGGACGCCGAGAAGAAGATCTACGAGGCCACCTGGAAGTAGCGCGTCCGTCCTCTTCCCAGGTCCTTCGCGAAGCTATTCCACGCCCGGCACCGCGCGGCGGATAAACGCCAGGTCGCGCTCCACCGTGTTCGCGTAGTCGTAGCCGGGCTTCGGCTTCCCGTGCGACGGGTTGAGGCAGATCACGGGGCTCACGCCGTCGGCCACCACGCGCCGCGTGATCTCCGCGACCGGCCACGAGGCGTCCTCCAGGCACGTGCGCCACGCAAGCGTGTTCGAGACGCCGTCGGTCTGCCCGCCCTTCAAATGGTAGAAGCCGATCAGCGGGCGCAGCGCCTCGTAGACTTGCAGCGTCGGGAAGGTGCCCTGTTCCCAGAAATTCTGCACGTCCCAGGTAAAGACGGCCTTGCCGTCGCGGTCGAGCGCCTCGAAGAAGTCGATCACTTCCAGCGGATGCGCGAAGAGGCTCCCGTCGATCTCGTTCTCGATCGCGGTCTTGAAGCCCGCGGCGTGGATCGCGTCGATCGCTTCGCGGTAGCACTCGAAGAGCCACGGATGGCGCTCGGCCACGAACTGCGCGCTGTTGGCGAAGGTGGATCGTTCCGCCGATTGCGCCGCGATCAGCCGCACGTAGACGGGTTGCAGGATTCGGGCCAGTTCCAGCGTGTGCGCGACCGGCGCGAGGTGCCGCGCGCGGAAGTGTTCCTCCCCCTTCTCCACCTTGTCGGCGAAGAGCAGCGTCGAGAGGCAGTAAACGCGCAGGCCGCGCGCGTCGATCAGCGCCTTCGCGCGGCGGGCCTCCTCGAGCGTCAGGTCGGTGATCAGCTTCTCGAAGATGCGGTCCTTCAGGTCGAGCCAGCGCAGGTTCCACGCGGCGTGCTTCGCCAGCGACTGTTCGAAGTCGCGGTTGGCCATCGCGTTGAGCATCGTCAGTTGCGCGGGCATGCGGGGCCTCCGCGGTTCGCGGCACGTTTCGCGGCACGGTTCCGGTGCGGCACGGACCTACGCGCGCCAGCTTGGCGGGACGCGCGGCGCTTGGCAAGGTCTGGACCGCGCAGGCGGCCGGCGCGCTTACAGCTCGGCGACGATCTTCATCAGGCGGCGGCCGTAATCGACGAAGATCGCGGCGTTCTTCTTGGGATCGACGACGTCCTGGCCCGCGTGCACCGCGGCGGCCAAGTGCGGCTCGATGCTCAGCCAGCCATCGTAGCCGCGCTTCTTCAGGTCGCCGAAAATCCGCGCCTGCACCGGGTCTTCGTCGGGGTAGCAGGTCACGAACTTGCCGTCGGGCCCGGGCTTGCCGGCCTTCACGTGCACGTGAATCGTGTGCTCGACGGTCTGCTTGTAGTATTCCCAGGTCGCTTCCTGGCACTGGTCGTGCAGGGTGGTGTTGCCGGTGTCGATGATGAGCTTGAAGGCGGGGCTGTTCACTTCCGCGACGAGTTCCAGCGCCTGCTTCGGCCCGATGCCGCCGTAGCCGTTGCAGTTTTCGTGCGCCAGGATCACGCCGCCGTCTTCCGCGATCTTGGCCAGCTTCTGCAGGCGGCGGAAGACTTCCTTCTTCCAGTCCCATTCGGCCCAGGGGGCTTCCTTCGCGTTGGGGTAGCTCATGACGCGGATCAGCTTCGCGCCGACGCGGTTCATGCGCGGGATGTTGCGCTTCAGTTCGTCCACGTCCTTCTGGAAGTCCGTCGTGATCGGGCGCGACCAGTTGGCGATCTGCGAGCCGAACCCGACGACCTTGATCCCGTTCGCGTTGATCGTGTCGTACGCGCCGTAGAACGTGTCGTCGTCGAGGTCGCAGAAGTTCTTGCCTTCCAGCAGGCGGATCTCGAGCCCCGTCCAGCCGAGTTCCTTCGTCACCGCGATCTGTTCGGCCAGCGTCTTCCCGGCCTCGTCGGCGAATCCGCAGAATTTGAACGGCATGGGGGGCTCCTTTAGACTGGGTTATGTTTTGAAAGCTGTGGCTTTCGAAACGAAATATAGCGCAGGGGCGCGCGGCTTCAACGCGCAATCGGAGGTCCGGCATGTCCGACGGCGGTATCTTTCCCCTGGCGTGCGCCGGGGCCTTTTTGGCCGTGATCGTGGGCGTGCTGGTCTTCGTGCTGGTGAAGTCGTACCGCATCTCGCTGCTGGAACTTCTGCTGACGCTCTCGGTGGCCACGCTGCCTTCGGGGTTGCTCTCGCAGCATCTGCAAAGCACCGGCGCGATCCGGCCGTCGCAGGCGGCGCTCGCCACCGGTTGTTTATTTCTCGTGGGGCTCTTCCCGTTCTTCTTCGGAACGATCCTGGGCATCGGCTGGGCGGTGAGCCTGAAGGTAACGAATCCTTCGCGGCGGCTGGGCCTGGTGGCGCTCGGCTGGAGCTTCCTGCCGAGCTTCGTGAGCATGCTCTTGGGCCTGTTCTACCTGGTGGGCGCGCTCCTGGACGGCCCAAGCCATCTCGTCACCGCGCTGCTCTTCGGCCTCGGCACGCCCTTCTTCGCCGCCGGCGTGTGGCTAAGCATTAAAAAGTTGAAGGCGAAGGCCGGGAGCTAAACGCTAAACGGGTGGGAAGGACTGGGAGTGCTGTTCGTGGGCACGACCGCCGCGCGGCGCCCGCACCCCACTTCGTGGCGTGGCACCCGCGAACGGCTCGAATCTACAAGCGCCGAAGCGTTGGAGGATTTGAACTACGCAGGTCGCATCGCTGCGTGGTGGGTAGGCCGTTCGCGCCGTTCTCCGCGCACGCTGCGTCCTCTGCGGTGAGAAAAGACCCGCTACTCCCAGTAGTACTCGCCCTTGTAGACCGTGCGGACCGCGCCTTCCAGGTACGGGCGGTCGCTGCTCTTCTTCACGGCGTCGGGATTGAAGTGGATCGTCAGCACGTCGCCGCTGGCCACGTGCACCTTTACCGGCGCGGTCAGGCCGTGCACCAGCGCCGCGCTGATGGCGCTCGCGGTCGCGCCCGTGCCGCAGGCGAGCGTCTCGTCTTCGACGCCGCGTTCGTACGTGCGCAGCTTGATCTCGTTCTGGCCCAGCACCTGAACGAAGTTCGCGTTGGTGCCCTTGGGCTTGAAGACTTCGTGGTAGCGGATCGCCGCGCCGCGCCCCTTCACGTCCACCGCGGCCACGTCCTTCACGAACTCGATCGCGTGCGGCACGCCGGTGTTGATAAAGCAGAGGTCGGTCTTGACGCCGAGGACGTCCACGCCTTCCTTCATCTCCAGCGCGTTGGGCTGCGAGAGCTGCACCTTGGCGGCGCGGCCGTTCTCGGAGACTTCGGCGTTCAGGGTCCCGGCGAGGGTCTCGATGGTCTGCTTCAGGCCCGCGCGCCCGAGCAAGTTCGCGAAGACGGCGATGCAGCGCGAGCCGTTCCCGCACATCTCGGCCTCGCTGCCGTCGGCATTGACGATGCGCATCTTGTAGTCGTGCCCGGGGGCCTTGGCTTTCTCGAGAAAGATCACGCCGTCGGCGCCGGCGCTGACGCGGCGCACGCTGGCGCTCTTGGTCAGCTTCGGCAGGTCGGCCTCGGCGAACTTCCCGTCCCAGTTATCGACCATGAGAAAGTCGTTGCCGGTCCCGGACATCTTGATCACGTTGACGATGCGCAAAGGCGTACTCCTCTGAAAGGTTCGGACCCGCGCGGCCGTTCGAAACCGGCGCCGGCCAGACACCTTTATAGTAGTGGATCGAGGCCGATCTTCAAGGCGGGCCGCCGGCGGCCGGCGCCAACAAAAACGCCCTCGCAAGCGAGGGCGTTCGTGTCAGGGCGTGCGCCGGGCTTACTGCGCGGCGGGAATCTTCAGGATCGCGCCGACCTTGAGCCTGCGCGGGTCGGTGCCGGGGTTCGCGTCGAGGATCTTCTGAATCGTCTTCGGTCCCGAGCTGCCGAGCTGGTTCTTGGCGATCGCGGCCAGCGTGTCGCCGTTCTTGACGGTGTAGGTCGTGGCGGCTCCGGCCGGGACGCCGGGCGCCGGCGAAGGCACGGCCGCGGTGCTCGAGGCCGTGACGGGCTGCGCTTCCACGCCCTGAATCGCGGGGACCTTCAGCTTCTGGCCGATCTTGAGGCGGTTCGGATCGACGCCGGGGTTCGCGTCCATCAGCTTGCGCGCGTACTTGCCGTCGCCGAAGAGCTTGGCCGAGATCTTGTACGGGTTGTCGCCGCCCACCACAGTGTAGGTCTGCGGTTCGGGCACCGCCGGGGGCTGGCCGTGCACGTTCAGGTCGCCCGCGTTGGGTTCGCCGATGTAGGTGTTGTTCGAGGCCGGGACGCGCATGCCGTTCGGGTCGGCGGGCACATCGACCACGTCGGCGCGGCTGGAGCCGGTCGGCGTGGTGTTGGCAGTATTCGAAGAGCCGGGCTGCGGATTGTTGAAGCCGGTCGCGGTGTTGTTGCTGGCCGTGTTGCCGGGCGCCGGGTTGGTCATGCCGGGCTGGTCGGCGTTCGCGCCGTTGGGCCGGCCGTTGGCGAAACGATCGACCTCCTGCCACTGGCTCTGTTCGCCGATGTCCTGCGTGGGCCCGGCGGCGGGCGATTCCTGTTCGGCGCTCAGGTCGGGCGCGTGTTCGGCAGGCGCGGCGGCCCGGGCTTCTTCCTCGTTGGCGTGGCGGTGCAGCGCGCGCGCCACCAGCAGGGTGACGGAAAGCCCCAGCACCAGCACCACAGCCAACCCGATCCGCGCGTCCCGTTTCATAGCCCGCCCCTCTCCTGAACCTGCGGCAATTTTTCGATGGATGGAAGGCCGCCCAGACCGCTGGGCTGCCTAATAAGGAGAGATCGGCAAAACACGGCGTGCGGTGGAGCAAAAAAGCGCCCGCAGAGCCAAGATTTCTAGAGAGTTTTTGCGTCGAACAACCGACTGCGCGGCCTGGGGTTAGGCGCGGGCCCGGCGCGCGCGGGAAAGGTCCCAGCCAAGCAGCGCCCAGACGGGCAAGAACTGCGCCGCGCGGACGAGCTGCGAACAGAGCGCCGTGGCGTACCCGGCGGCGGTCAGTTCGGCCGCGTGGTATTCGACGTAGAAGTGCAGGTAGTAGAGCGGCAGGAGCGCCGTGAGCAGCAGCAGCGCGCGCGACGGGAGCAGGCAGAGGAACGGCAGGAGCCACGTCGCGTACCAGGGGTTCCCGGTCGGAGCGAACAGGAAAAGCGCCGCGAGCGCGATCAGCCACGCCCCGGCAAGGTCGCGCGTGCTCGCCACGGCGGGATCTTCGGCTTCGATCGGCGAAGCTCCGGCGGGCGTGGGCTCCAGCCATAGGCGCGGGAAGCGGCCCACGGCGGCGAAAAGGGTACAGGCCGCGATGCAACCGCCCGCGATGCCGCGCGCGAGCCATTCCGCCGCGAGGCGTTCGTGGCCGAGGATCGTCCAGCGGGCTTCACCTGCGACCCGTTCGCACAGCCACGCGATCACGCCGTACGCGCCGCTGTTCTTGTGCCATGCGGCCGCGAAGGTGAAGAAGCCGTCGAAGAGCCCGCCGTGCGAACCGGAGATGAACGGCGCGTACCCGGCCAGCACCGTCGCCGCGCAGGCCGCGAAGAGCCACGCCGCCGCGCCGAGGTTCCAGCGTTTGCGCGCGGCCCACAGCGCCGCGGGTAGCAGGATCAGCGGAAAGGTCTTGGCGAGCACGCAGAGCCCCAGCGCCATGCCCACCAGCGGCGCGCCGCGCGCGGTCTTCACGCGCAGCCACGTCCAGAGCGCCAGCGCCATGGTGAAGACGACGAGCGCGTCCACGTGCGGGCTGTTGGCGAGTTCCTTGATCGCGAGCGGCGACCACGCGTAGATGAGGATGCGCAGCGGCGAGAGCCTGAAGCGGCGCAGGATATCGAAGAGCAGCAGCACCGTGCCGATCTCGCAGAGCAGAAAGAGCCCGCGCAGCACGGGCAGGCTCCACGGTTTGATGAGGTACGCGAGTGCGAAGAGCCCCTGCGCGAGCGGCGGGTAGATGGTGCGGACTTCGGGGTGGTTGATCCACTTAAACGTGTCGATCGCCTCGGGAGAGCTCACGATCAAATCCAGTTGCTTGGACCATGTTTCCCGGTCGCGAGGATCAGGGTCGGCGCTCAAGGATGGAGCACCGCCGAACCCATGCCAACTCTTCACCTCTATGGGCGCGTACATATAGGGGTTCATCCCATTGGCCACGGTCGCGCCGTCCCACATGTAGCGGCAGTAATCGACTTCCTGAATCGCGCGGCTGGGGAGCAGGAATCCGCGCGCGGCGATGCCGACGAAGAGCACCCAAACGAGAGTCTTGATCGGTTTCGGGAGGAGGGGGGGTCTGGCGCGCCGTTCTTCACGCAGTGTCGCCCACACTGCAAGCCCGTAGCATCCGGACGCCACGAGCAACCAGGCGACGGTGCCCAGGATCGGCCGGTCCGTGTGTCCCGTGCCGTACAAGAAGCGGTCGCTCAGAAAGAGGAGGCTCACGAAGATGCCCAGCAGCACCGCCCCGCAAAGCGGCAGCAGTTCCCGCACGCGCGAGGGCGCGGGTTCAGGCTCCGGCGCCGGCGCTGATTGAGCTGGCGGTTCGATCGCGCGCCTCCCGCGATGGGCCGCGGGCTGCGCGCGGCTTCGCGCTATTCCACCCGCACGGTCAGGCGGGTCTCGTTGCTTTCCTTATAGCCGATGCGGCAGGCTTTGGCCCGCACGGTCGTGGTGCGGCCGATGCGCAGCGGTTCGCGGTACATGCGCCACTGCTTCTCCTCGTCGAGCGCGTAGACCACCGACGCGCCCTGCGTGGGCGTGTGGAGCAGCAGCAGCAGCGGCGCCGGATAGGCAAACGTCTGCTGGAGCGGCTCCTGGCCCACGTTGGCCTCGGTGATCGGAATCATCATCGGCGCGGACGCGCGCGGCTGGACGCCGTTGGGCCAGAAGCGCAGCTTCATCTCCGTCTCGGGGACCTCGCCCAGGTCGCCCACCTGTTTGCGCCAGCCGTCGAGCGCTCCGCGCATGCGTTCGAGCGTCGCGCGGTGGGCGGGGTCGGCGGCAAGGTTGCGCATCTCGAAGGGATCGGCCTCGGTGTCGTAGAGTTCTTCGGGCGCGCGGGGCTTGAAGAGCGTCTGCTGCGCCTCGTTCAGCTTGCCTTCGCGGTTCAGGCGCCAGAGTTCCTGCGTGACCGGGTGGCGGTTGCGGTAAGGAATCCAGAGCAGGTACGGCAGCTCGGGGTAGAAGTGGCGGAGGTACTTGTAGCGCCCGTCGCGGGCGGCACGGACCATGTCGTAGGCTTCGTCGTGGCGGTCGCGGTGCGCGAAGACGTACTCGCGCGCCTTCTTCTCGGGCCCCAGGAACGGCTGGCCCTGCATGTGCCTGGGCGCGGTCACGCCGCAGAGCGAGAGCACCGTGGGCCCCAGATCGATCAGGCTCACCAGTTCGTCGCTCACGCTGCCGGCCTTCAGGCCGCCGGGCCAGCGCACGATCAACGGAATGCGTATGCCCTGGTCGTAGGGCCAGCGCTTGGCGCGCGGCAGCCCTTCGCCGTGGTCGCTCCAGATAAAGACGATGGTGTGCTCCGCCAGGCCGTCTTCCTCGAGCTGCTTCAGCACCTCGCCCAGCCGCCGGTCGGCTTCCTCCAGGTTGTCGTAGTGCCGCGCGACGGCCTCGCGGGCCTTGGGCGTATCGGGCAGGTACGGCGGAATCGTCACCTTGGCGGGATCGGTCTTGAGCGGACTTGCTCCAGGCTTTTCCCACATCCCGCTTTCGTGCGTAATGGTGGGGTTGAAGACCGCGAAGAACGGCTGCCCCGGCGCGCGGTGCCGCCAGTGGGCCTCCTTGCCGCATTCGTCCCACGCGCTGAACGGCGGCGAGAACTGGTAATCGGTCTTGTCGTTGTTGGTGCAGTAGTAGCCCGCGGCGCGCAGGTATTCGGGAAAGCACTTCACGTAGGCGGGCGGCACGCATTCGTACGGCGTGGGCATCTCGGGCGTGAAGCGGTTCGCGTGCGTCGTGCGCATGTGGTGCGCGCCGATGGAGGTCGCATACATCCCGGTGATGATCGCGCAGCGGCTGGGCGCGCAGACGCCGCAGGTCGAAAACGCGCGCGTGTAGCGGCAGCCTTCGGCGGCCAGGCGGTCGAGGTTCGGCGTGCGCGCGGTGGCATCGCCGTAGCACCCCATGCGCGGGCTGATGTCTTCGATGGAAAACCAGAGGATGTTCGGACGGGTGGACATACGGGCTCCTTTTAGCTGCGGAGATCGGGCACCCCATTAAAGCGCCAGGCCCGGGCGCGTGCCACTTCAAGCGCGGGGAACTCCATGCGCCGGACGCCGCGGGCGATCGGGGGGTGTATAAGAGGTAAGGCCGCTGCCCCCGCCGATGTTTGAAGCTTGCGCCTCTGCCTATATAAGAGGATGCAGACGAGGAACCTTCGCATGTCCGACGCCAGCCCCGACGCGCCCAAAGCCACGCCGCCCGCGGCGCCGCCCATCGAACCCATGCCGCTGTACGACCGGCTGCGCATGACCCTGATCGAAGACCACGGCGCGGGCGAGACCGGCGACGTGACCAGCCGCGCGCTGGTCCCGCCCGACCGCCAGGCGCGCGGGCGTTTTCTGGTCAAAGGCGACGGCGTGCTGGCCGGGATCAACCTGGCGCCCATCGTCTTCGCCATGGCCGAGGAACTGGTCTGCGCCCACGCGCAAGACCGCGCCGACGAGATGCGCGAGGCCGGCGAGGCCGCGCGCGCGGGCCAGGGCAGTTGGAAGACCGTCGAGCGGCTCGCGGATCAGAGCGTGAACGCCGCGATCCAGACCAAGGTCTTTATCAAGGACGGAACGAAGGTGCGCGCGGGCGACGTCGCCGCCGAAGTGACCGGCAACGCGCGCGCGATGCTCTTCGGCGAACGCACGGCCCTGAACCTGCTCTGCCACCTCAGCGGCGTCGCGACGATGACGGCGCGCTTCGCCGAAAAGTGCGCGGGCACGCGCGCGAAGATCGTGGACACGCGCAAGACGACGCCGCTCTGGCGCGACCTCGAAAAGTACGCGGTGAAGTGCGGCGGCGGCGTCAACCACCGCATCGGGCTGTACGACATGGTGCTGATCAAGGACAACCACCTGGCGCTGTGGGGCGCGAACGATCCGGCCGAGGCCGTCCGCACGGCGCGCGCGCGCTACCCCAAGCTGCCCATCGAAGTGGAAGTGACCGACCTGGGCGGCCTGGCGAAGGTCTGCCGCGGCGGCGCGCCGCAGTACGTGCTGCTGGACAACTTCGATGTCCCGCGCCTGAAGCAGGCCGTGGAATGGACCGACGAATATTACAAGACCCGCCCGGGGCGCCCGCTGCTGGAAGCGAGCGGCGGGGTGAACCTGGAGACGGTGCAGGGGATCGCGCAAACGGGGGTGGACCGCATCTCCGTGGGGGCGCTGACCCACAGTGTTCGAGTATTGGACGTTTCGCTGGAGATCGAGGCCTGAGGGGTAGCCATAACAGGCACGCGTGCAACACGTTACGGGCCGGATAATGAACGGACGTTCTTGACAAGGCGGTAAAACACAGTTAAATATCGTCACAGCAGCACAAGCACTACCCGATCTTCTAAGGCGTGCCGACGTTCCCAGGTTTCATCTCAGATACGCATGCGCATTACGAAGAGTACAGCTCGTCCGATCTTTTTCCGGAGAGGACACGTCTGGAAAGCCAAGTGAGGCCGCTCGCGGGGGCGCACGCGCCCGCTGGAGCTTGACCTCGCCCTCCGGAATCTCAGTGCATCCAAGGCCGGCGCCGCGCGGAACCAACGGTTTGCTCCCGTGCGCCGGACCGGAACCGGAACATGCTCGCCGGTTTCCGTTCGAGCCGCGCCGCTAGGCGCTGCCGGACGCTGCCAGGAGCGAACACAGGAGTGATGATGGCCGCGTGTTACAAGTGCGGGGAACCGTTCCTCGAAGAAAACGAGATTCCCCAGGACGCCGTGTGCAAGCGCTGTTCGTCGTGGGTGCATTGTTGCGCGAATTGCGTGCATTACGACGAATACGCGCATAACAAGTGCCGCGAACCGAAGGCCGCGTACGTTTTCGACCGGCTCGGCAAGAACGAATGCGCCCTCTTCAAGGTCAAGCGCGTCGTACGGCCCGACCGGGGCGGCAGCGGCGGTGGCGCCGACAAGAAGCCCATGTCGCCGCGCGCCGAGCAGGCCGACCGCGAAGGACGCGCCCGCGACGAACTGGAACGGCTGTTCAAAAAGTGATCCTGGCCCGACGCCCTTCGATGTACGTTCGGCTTCCTTTTTGAACGCAGTTGGCGGACTTATTCCGCGCGCCTCGTCCCATTCGAGCCCCCTCGCCCGCTTCCGGAGCGCCTCGCGGCTGCCCCGCGGACCTGATATTGCCCGAAGACCCGAAAGGCGCGCGCGGCTTCCCGTATCGATACTTCCGGTTTGCCGATAGCCGTTTTTGGGCCCGCTTAATACAATCGCGGGGAACTATGAAAGCGGGCTTGTGGGACTACCTCAAAGCAGCCTTTAACGCGCGCCCGATCGGGATGTTCGTGCCGCCGAATTGGATTGGGCTCGCCGCGTTCGGGCTGCTGGGCGCGGTGGTCAACCCGGGCTTCTGGCTGCTCGGCGCCGGCCTGGAGCTGGGCTATCTGTACATGCTCGCGTTCAACCCGCGCTTCCGCAAAGTCATCGACGCCGGCGTGAACAGCCAGACCGAGCAGCAGGTCCAGAACCGCACGTACCAGCTTCTTGCGCCGCTCCCGCTCGAAGACCGCCGCCGCTACGAGACGCTCACCGCGCGCTGCAAGACGATCCTCGACCAGCAGACCCGCGGCAACGCGCCCAAGGAAGCCGTCGACGCCCAGCGCGAAGGCCTGGAGCGCCTGCTCTGGATTTACCTGAAGCTGCTCATCACGCGCGGGAGCATCCAGCGCATCGTGGACCAGGACGAGAAGGAAGGCGAAGGCACCCGCGACCTGGAATTCCGCGTCGCCAACCTGCAGAAGCTGCTTTCCGAACCCAATGTCGCCGAAGACCTGAAGAAGAGCCTGACCAGCCAGGTCGAGATCCTTAAGCAGCGCCTGGAAACCCGCGCCGCGGCGCGGCAGAAGTTCTCCTACCTGGAGGCCGAACTGATCCGCATCCAGGAACAGGTGGAACTGATCCGTGAACAGAGCGCGCTCTCGGCCAATCCCGAAACGGTCTCGCAGCGCATCGACCAGGTCACCGCGACGCTGGGCGGGACCAACCAGTGGATCAAGGAACAGCAGCAGATGTACGGCCAGGTGGAGGACATCCTGGTCGAATCGCCGCCGATCTCGCTGGCGGCCCCCATGCAAGGAGCCTGAGATGGGCCTGCTCGACAGGCTGCGCGCCGTGGGCAGCCGCCTGAAGATCATCCAGTCCGTGCGCATCCTGCCGGCCGCCGCGCCGGCCCGGGTGGAGACGCGTTCGGTGACGCTGGCGGAGCTGACGACGGAGATCAAGGCCGAGGAAGTGCGTTCGCTGGCCGGGCAGCCCGAGGAATTCGCGGCGGCGTTCGAGCGCCTCTACGAGGCCGCCGGGATCGCGCCGGCCGAGGGCGCGTGGACCGTCTTCACGCTCCAGGACCTGCTCGAGAAGGAACCGCTGAAGAGCATGGACCGCGGGACGGCGCAGAAGATGCTGCAGAGCAAGCTCGCCGAGGCCCAGGTGGCGGTGGAGGACGTGGTCAAGGACGCGGTGGCGCGCGACCAGGCGCTGGACGCCTTCGAGGCGGCCTTGAAGGGCAGGCTGGAGGCGCGCGAGGCGCTGCGGCAGCGCAAGATCGCGGAACTGGAACAGCTCGAACTGGAACTGCTGCGCCTGCGCGAAGAATGCGGCGCGCTGGGGAAGTCGGGCGAATCCGACCGCCGCCAGTTCGGCGCGTGGAAGGAACGCAAAGCAGCGGAGGAACGCCGGCTGGCCTGGACCGTCGGTTACCTGCTCGACGAGCCGGTGATCACGACGGAACCGAAGGCCTAAGGGCGATTTTTCGAAAGAAGGGCCGTGCATTTCTGAAGTGGGGTCGTGGGTCCGGCGTCCGGAACGGCAGTGCGTTTCCGGGCCGCGGGCCTTCCAGAAAGAAGAGAGGGGCAAAACGATGGCGGACGAACAGACGCAACTCACGCCCGTCGGCAAGATCGTCTCGATCGTGCTGATTCTGGGCCTGATCGGCGGCGGCGCGTACCTGGTGATGAACAAGGGCGAGGCGCCTCAGCCCGGCACCGGCGGCGGCACGAACACCGGCGGCGGCGATAACGGCGGCGGGTCACCCGTGCCCGACCCGAACGGCGGCGGCAAGACCGTCGAGACCGCGGGCGGCGCCGAGGCGCCCGACACCAACAACGTGACGATGAAGAAGGAATACAAGTTCGTCCCGGCCGAACGCCTGCCGGCCGTGAAAGGCGTGAGCGCCTACAAGTGGGACGACAAGGAGAAGATTCTGCGCTTCTCCTACAACGTCTGGGCCGGCTGGCTGCCGGTCATCGCGGCCAACAAGGGCACCAAGCCCAACGAGGAGAGCGTCTTCTTCAAGAAGCACGGCTTCAAGGTCGAACTGGTCCTGATGGACAACCCCATCGCCGCGCGCGACGCCTACACCGCGGGCGAAGTGCACACGCTGTGGGGCACCGTGGACATGATGACGCTCTTCGCTCCGCAACTGGTCGTGGACAGCCGCACCGCGCCGCGCATCGTTCAGCAGGTGGACTGGTCGAACGGCGGCGACGGCATCGTGGTGCGCACGGCGATCAAGAGCGTGGCCGACCTGCGCGGCAAGACCATCGCGCTGGCCCAGAATTCGCCCAGCGAATACTACCTCACCTCGCTGATGCTCTCGGCCGGCCTGACGCCCAAGGACATCAACAAGAAGTACACCGAGACCGCCTTCGACGCCTCGGCTGCCTTCGTCGGCGACAAGAAGATCGACGCCTGCGTCTCGTGGGCGCCCGACATCTATAACATCCCCGACCGCGTCGCCGGCACGCGCATCCTTTCCAGCACCGCAGACGCCAACAAGCTCATCGCCGACGTCTACGCCGTGCGCGCGGACTTCGCCCGCGACCATCCGGAGATCGTCGAAGGCCTGGTCGCCGGAATCTTCGAGGGCATGGAGTACGTGAAGGCGCACCCCGACGAGGCCTGCAAGTGGATGGCCGATGCCTACGGCATGAAGCCCGAGGAAGCCCTGGGCATGAAGAACGACGCGCACCCGACGAACTTCGCCGAGAACGTGCAGTTCTTCCTCAACGCCTCCAATCCGACCAACTTCGAACGCACCTGGAAGAACGCGAGCTACGTCTACCAGAAGCTCGGCAGCATCCAGGCGCCGGTGCCGTTCGACCAGGTGATGGATTTCACCCACATCAAGAAGCTGGAAGAGAAGGGTCTGTTCAAGAACCAGAAGGACGAAAGCGTCGCCTCGTTCACCCCTGCCTCGGTGAAGCAGATCCAGGCCGAAGCGCCGATCCTGACGCAGACGATCCGCATCAACTTCTTCCCCAACAGCAGCAACCCGTACGAACTCGCCCGCGACCAGTTCGGCAACCCGGTCAACGGCAAGCTGTACGATCCCAACGTGGCCGCGACGCTGGAAGAGGTCGCGCGCCTTTCCGGGCAGTTCGCGCGGGCGGTGATCCTGATCCAGGGGCACACCGACAGCAGCATGAAGGGCAAGGTGCCCATCAGCGCGGTCAAGGACCTGAGCCTCGCGCGCGCCGAAGCGATCAAGCGCGCGCTGATCGACAAGTTCAAGTTCGATCCGAACAAGTTCACCATCGAAGGCAAGGGCTGGGAGGAGCCGTTCGACACGAACGACCCCAACAACCACGCCCTGAACCGGCGCGTGGAAATCAGCGTCTACCCGCCGGAGCAGAAGTAAGATGGCGCGCGGCGAAAGCGGGGCCCGGGTCCTCCTGGGCCTCTTCGTCGCCTTCCTCGTCCTCTTCAACATCTTCGGGCCGGCGAAAAAACCCCGCGCGCGGAATAATCCGCCGCCTTCCGCGCCGGGGCACGCCGAACCCGGAGCCTCCGGCGCGTCCGCCTCCGCGCCGCCGGTCAACCCCATCGCCGAAGCGCTGCGGCCCGGCGACGCGCCCGCCAAGGACGGCGTCGCGGTCGCGATCCTGATCGATACTTCCGGCAGCATGCGCTCGCGCGTCCCCGACACCGACGGCGGCAACGCGTCCAAGCTCGAGATCGCCGAACGCGCGGTGCTCGGCATCGTCAAGAACGGCGAGGAACACCGCGGCAAGAACCCCGGCCGGCCCCTGGTGATCGGGATTTACGAATTCAGCGCCCGCGGCAACCAGGAAAACGTCCGCGCCGTCTGCACCCCCAGCGAACTCTCCTCCGCCACCGCCCAGGAAGCCCTGAGCGGCCTGCGCGCCACCGGCGGCACGCCCATCGGCGACGCGATGATCCGCGCCAAGCTCGACCTCGACGCGCTCGGCTACCGCAGGCAGCACCTGCTCGTCGTCACCGACGGCGTGAACACCCACGGGTACCAGCCCGGCGACGTGGCCGACGCGATCTCCACGCTGCCCGAAGACCACCGCGCCTCCGTCTACTTCGTCGCCTTCGACACCGACGCGAAGCAGTTCGAGCCCGTCCGGCAGGCCGGCGGCCTGGTGCTGAGCGCCGCGAACGAGAACGAACTCCGTGAGACGCTCACCTACGTCTTCACGGGCAAGATTCTGGCCGAACAGCTCATGGCGCCCGAGCCGTCCAAACCGTAAACTAACCGTTTCAGCTTCGCGCCGCGCCCGGGGCCGCGGTTCGAACGGGATGGCCAAGGGCTCATGACCGATTTCAAGACTGCTTTCGACCGCATCGAACGCCTGATCGAGACCCGCTACGGCGTCGAAGTGAACATCAGCGACGTCCTCGATCCCAACACCGGCGACCTGGACGGCCAGCGCATCAAGCTCGACTACACGCTCGACCTCGAGACCGCCTTCTTCGTCCTCCTGCACCTCTTCGGCCACACCGTCCAGTGGAACCTCTCCGAGGAATATCGGGCGCTCGGCCACGACCTGGCGCCGGGCAAGGACGACGCGACCATGCGCCGCATCCACGAATACGAGTCCAACGCCACGCGCTACAGCCTCGCGCTGCTGCACGAAGCCGACATCCACGACCTGGACCGCTGGGTCAGCGACATGTTCGCCGCCGACTGGGCCTTCCTCGAACACTTCTACCGCACCGGTCAGAAGCTCGACTTCAAGGACCTCTTCAAGCCCGGCCACGGCCCGCTCCTGACCGAACTCCCCATCCCCGCCTTCCACCCCCAGCGCTGGATCTCCCGCTGGTCCTTCTGACGAGCCTGACGCTGCCCATGTAGGACAGGCGTCCCGCCTGTCTGTAACTTGTCCTGCGCTCCCACATCCCGAGCGCGGCCAGCGCACGGGCGCCGTTCGTAGCGCCGGCCTCCGGCCGGCAGTATCGCCGGCGTCCTCGCCGGCCGCTCGCCGGCAACCTCCACGGCCCCGACCTCCTCCTCCGCATCCCAAGCCGGCGGGACGCCGGCGACACGGCCGGCGAGACGCCGGCGCTACATACGCTGGCCGCTCCGGGAATCGAAGCGATTAAAGTGCTGATGATCCATCGGTACCGGGGCCGTCCGCGCCGCGTACCGCCTAGCAAGGGGTAGCCAAGCCGCCGCAAACGCGCTATCCTTGAGGGACCATGGCCGATCCTGTTTCCACGTCCGGCTCCGGCGGCAAGCCCCCCGCCGAGGCGCTTAAGGCGCTGCTCGCCTACCGGCCCTATCTGCTCGCCTTCCTGATGTCGATGGTGCGCGACTTCGAATTCGCCGAGGAGCTGTACCAGGATATCTGCGTCGCCGCGTGCGAACGCTGGGACCGCCGCGCCCCGGACGCCGACTTCGGCGCGTGGGTGCGCGAGATCGCCCGGCGCCGCACCATGGCGGCGCTGAAGGCCCGCGCCAAGGCCGGCCAGCAGCTTCCGTCCGAAAAGCTGATCGACGAGTTCGAACGCGCCATCGCCTCGATGACCGCGTCGCCGCAGGAACGCTGGGAAGCCCGCAAGGAAGCCCTGCGCGCCTGCTACAAGGCGCTCCCCGCGCACCTCCGCCAGGTCCTCGAACTCCGCTACGCCCAGAAGCTCAGTTGCGCGCAGATCGCCGAAAAGCTCGGCAAGGAAGCCGCGGCCGTGGCTGAACTGCTCGCCGCCGCCCGCACGGAACTGGACGCCTGCCTGGCGCAGAAGCGCGCCTTCCCCGAAGCGGAGGGTTCGGCGTGAACGCCGCGGCGCTGCCCCCCGCGAACGGCGGCGCGCTCGACGCGCTGCTCTGGGCCTACCTCGACCCGCTCGACGGCGCCGACGCCCCCGGCCCCGCGCCGCTCGAACAGCTCGAACGGCGCGCCTCCCCCGAACTCGCCGCGCGCCTGCTCGAACTCTGCCTCCAGCACGTGCTCCTGCGCGACCACGCGGAGGAAAGCGCCGCCCAGGCGACGGCCGCGGCGCGCCCCGGGCGCGCGCACGCGGGACCCGCCGACGCCGACCTGGTCCTGCAGGCCGAACAGGGCGTCCCCGGCGCCTTTGAAGTGCTGATGGAACGCTACCTCTCGATGGTCATCGGCGTCGCGTACTCGCTGCTTTCCGACAAGGAGGCCGCGCAGGACGTCGCGCAGGACACCTTCATGGAAGCGGCGCAGACCCTGACGCTGCTGCGCGAGCGCGCCAAGTTCGGCAACTGGCTGTACGGCATCGCGCGGCGCAAGGCCAGCTTCGTGCTGCGCCGCCGCCGCATGCACCGCAACGCGATCACGTACAAGCAGCAGGAAGAGAAGACCTTTCCGCCGCAGGACGACCCGGGCGCGCCCATCGCCCGCGCCGAACGCAACGAGAACATCCGCGCGGCCCTTCACCAGCTCCCCGAAATCTACCGCGAAGTCCTCGTCCTCCGTTACATGGACGACCGCTCCTACGACGAGATCGCCTCCGTCCTCGGCATCTCCCTCGCCGCCGTGGACAAGCGCCTCATGCGCGGCAAGTCGATGCTCCGCGAAGCCCTGCGCCGCTGGTCCAACGAATAGCCCGTGGCACGCGCGGCCTCCGCGGTGAAATAGCAACGCGCGCAAGAACCGGATAGACTGCCGGGCCATGGATGTCCTCGACGAAATCTACGGCATGGCGGGCGGCGATTGGGACGTCCGCACGCACGCGGCGGGGCCGGGCGGCAAGCTGCCGCTCGACGAAGAGAAGCTGCGCGCGTGGGCCAGCGGCGACCTGTTCGGCTTAAGCCAGAACGCGGGCATGGGCTGGGATCCGAACAAGCTCACGGGCAAGGAATTCCTGATTCTAAGCACCGCAGGCGGCTTGCGCGCGGACGACGGGCGTCCGATCGCGCTCGGGTATCACACCGGCCACTGGGAAGTCGGGCTGCTCGTGCGCGCGGCGGCGCAGGAACTCTCGGCGCGCGGCTCGATTCCCTTCGCGGCCTCGGTCACCGATCCGTGCGACGGGCGCACGCAGGGCACGCCCGGCATGATGGACAGCCTGCCGTACCGCAACGACGCGGCGGTCGTCTTCGGGCGGCTGATCCGTTCGCTGCCGCGCCGCCGCGGGGTGCTCGGCGTCGCCACCTGCGACAAGGGCCTGCCCGCGATGATGATGGCGCTCGCCGCCGCGCGCGACCTCCCCGTCGTGCTCGTCCCCGGCGGCGTGACACTCCCGCCGACCACGGGCGAAGACGCCGGCAAAGTGCAGACGCTCGGCGCGCGCTACGCGCACGGCATGGTCACGCTCGACGAGGCCGCCGAACTCGCGTGCAAGGCCTGCGCTTCCCCCGGCGGCGGCTGCCAGTTCCTCGGCACGGCGGCGACCAGCCAGGTGGTGGCCGAAGCGCTGGGGCTCGCGCTGCCGCATTCGGCGCTCGCGCCCTCGGGCCAGCCGATCTGGGTCGATCTCGCCGTGCGTTCCGCGCGCGCGCTGCTGCGCATGGAAGCGCTTGGCCTTCCGTCCTCGAAAATTCTCACGCCCGCGGCTCTGAAGAACGCGATGGCCGTGCACGCGGCCTTCGGCGGCTCGACGAATCTGCTCCTGCATATCCCGGCCGTCGCGCACGCCGCGGGCCTGCCGCGCCCGAAGGTGGAAGACTGGATCGAACTCAACCGCGCCGTCCCGCGCCTGGTGGACGCGCTGCCCAACGGGCCGGTCGGGCATCCGACCGTGCGCGTCTTCCTCGCCGGCGGCGTGCCCGAAGTGATGCTGCATCTGCGCGCGCTCGGGCTCCTGGAACTCGAAGCGCTGACCGCCGGCGGCGAGACCCTGGGCGACGCACTGAACCGGTGGGAACGCAGCGCACGCCGCGCGAAGCTGCGCGAACGCCTGCGCGAGGCCGACGGGGTCGATCCCGACGACGTGATCCTGCCGCCCGCGCGCGCGAAGGCGCAGGGCCTGACGAGCACCGTCGCGTTCCTGCGCGGCAACCTGGCGCCGGAAGGTTCGATCGTGAAGAGCACCGCGATCGACGTGAGCGTCGTGGATGCCGACGGCGTCTACCGCAAGACGGGCCCGGCGCGCGTCTTCGTCACCGAACGCGCGGCCATCGCGGCGATCAAAGAGGGCAAGATTCGCGAAGGCGACATCATGGCGCTGATCTGCCGCGGGCCGATGGGCAGCGGCATGGAAGAGACGTACCAGGTGACGAGCGCGCTCAAGCACCTGCCCTTCGGCAAGCACGTAGCGCTGATCACCGACGCGCGCTTCAGCGGGGTGAGCACCGGGGCGTGCATCGGGCACGTGGGCCCCGAGGCGCTCGCCGGCGGACCGATCGGTAAGCTGCGCGAAGGCGACACCGTTTCGATTGTCGTCGACCGCGTAAGCCTGACCGGAAGCATCGACTTGGTGGGCGAGACGCCCGCGAACGGAGCTGCGCGAAGTTTCGATGCGGCCGAAGGCGCGCGCGTGCTGTCCGGGCGCACAGCGCGCGAGGATCTGGCGGCCGACCCCGGCCTGCCCGCCGAGACGAAGCTCTGGGCCGCGCTGCAAGCGGCGAGCGGCGGGACGTGGGGCGGGTGCGTGTATGATGCGGATGCGATTGTTGCGGCACTGGGTGCGCGCAAAACGTAATTCGTAAAACGTAAAACGTAATGCGTAAGGACGTAAAGCGATGCCCCTTGGCGGGCAGGCTGTTGAATTACGTTTTACGCATTACGTTTTAGTTTACGTCCCATCGCTCACGATGCGCGGCGGCAGGCCGTCCGGCCCCGGCACTTCGCCCGGCGGGCGGGCCTTCCAGCGCTGGTGTCCCCACAACCACTGTTCGGGGTAGGCGCGGATCGCGCGTTCGTAGGCCTGGTTGATGCGCGTCAGCAGCGCGCGGCGGTCGGCCTCGTGGTCGCCGGTCTTCTCGCATTCGATCACGTCCCACACGTGGAACTTGTGGCGCACGCCGTCGGCCAGGCGGTTCAGCGTCGCGACGACCACCGGCGCGCGGCTGGCCAGCGCCAGTTCGGCCGGCGAGGCGACGGTGCTGGCGAGGGTTCCGAAGAGCGGCACGAACGTCCCGGCGACGCCGCCGTTCTGATCGACGGACATGGTGACGATGCGGCCGCGGTCGAGCTGCTTCTTCAGCGTCCAGAGCACCTGCCATTTGTGGATGATCTCGTTGCCGGCGCGTTCGCGCACGCCGTCCACGAGTTCGTTCAGCAGCGGATTGTCGAGCGGGCGGGCGACGGAGAGCAGCGGGTATCCGAGCAGCGAGACGGCGTAGCCGCAGAGTTCCCAGTTGCCGTGGTGCGCGGGGACGATCATCAGGCCGCGGCCGTTGCCCTTGGCAAGCAGGCCGTCGAAGCGCGCGACTTCGGCGAGGTCGCAGAATTCGCCGATGGTCTCCTTCGAATGGAGCGGCAGGCGCGCGAATTCGACGACGAAGAGGCCGATGTGTTCGAAGTGGCCGCGCACCCAGGCTTCGTGCTGGTCGCGGGAAAATTCGCCGCGAAAGGCCAGGTCCATGTGGCGGAGCATCTGCTTGCGCTTGCGCTTCATCAGGCGCCAGGCGAGCAGGCCGAGTTGCCGGCCGACCCAGCGCGCCGCCGGAGCGGGCAGCGCCTGGAAAAAGAGCATCAGCAGGCGGACCAGGGCCTCGGCGCGGTCGGTGGCGAGGTCGCGCGGCCCGCGGTCCGGGCGGGCGGTGCCCATCCCGCCGGCGCGCGCGGGCGGGCTTCGCCGCGGCATCGGGCGTGGCATGAGCGGAGGGAGCATCCATGCGAAGCGGCTATGACACCCGGTTTTCGGCCCCGGTCAAGCGCCGCGAACCGCGAAGCGTCCGAAAAGGAAACCGCCGCCGGCCCGGCCAGGGAGGCCCGGCGGGAGGCGCGCGCTCGCATCCGGGAGGACATCCGGTACAATGCGGGGCATGAACGATTCCGCGACCGCCCCGCGCTCCGTCACCGCCATGACCGAGGACGAACTCGCCGCGCTCTTCAAGGGCTGGGGCGAGCCCGCGTTCCGCGCCACGCAGCTCCGCGAGTTCCTCTTCCGCAAGGGCGTCGCTTCCTACGAAGGCGTCACCAACATCTCCAAGAAGCTGCGCGAACGGCTCGCCGCCGAGGCGCCGCTGTACGAACTCGCATACGCCGGCGGGACCGCCGGCGACGACGCCCACAAGTGGCTCTGGAAGGCCCGCGACGGCGCGCTGATCGAGTCGGTGCAGATCCGCGTGCCGGGGCGGCTGACGAGCTGCCTCAGCAGCCAGGTCGGCTGCGCGATGGGCTGCGTCTTCTGCGCCACGGGGCTGAGCGGCTTCGAGCGGCACCTGCGCGCGAGCGAAATCCTGGACGAGTACCTGCAGATGTGGGGGCGTTCGGGCGAACACAGCAGCCACGTCGTCTTCATGGGCATGGGCGAGCCCCTGCACAACTACGACGAAGTGATCAAGGCGATCCGCGTCTTGAACGCGCCGCCGCCCAAGGGCTGCGGCATCGGCGCGCGGCGCATCACGATCTCCACCGTCGGCATCCCGCCGGGGATCAAGCGGCTCGCCGGCGAGCAGTTGCAGTTGGAACTCGCGGTAAGCCTGCACGCGCCCGACGACGAGACGCGTGCGCGGCTGATCCCGGTCTCGAAGCGTTACCCGATCAAGGAGGTGATGGAGTCGGTGCGCGAGTTCTCGCGCAAGACGCGCCGCATGGTGACGTACGAGTACGTGCTGCTGGCGGGCGTCAACGATTCGGAAGCGCAGGCGCGCGACCTCGGCGGCTTGCTGCAGGACCATCCCTGCAAGGCGAACCTGATCCCGTTCAACGCGGTGGAAGGCGTGCCCTACAAGCGCCCGGAACTCGAGGCGCAGGAGCGCTTCAAGGCCGTGCTGGAGCGCTTCCACGTGCCGACGACGATCCGCTTCAGCAAGGGGCGCAGCGTGGACGCCGCCTGCGGGCAACTGCGCCGCCGGAGCCTGGCCTGAAAAAAAGCGGCGGGCCCGCCGGCCCGCCGTGCTCTCACCCACTCCCCATGCGGCGTTTGGTTATTCGCACACCGTCCAGGTGGTGTCGGGGTTGTACGTGGTCAGGTGCGTCGAGACCGAGGACCCCTGGTCCTTCTGGTACACGGTGCCGCTCGAATTGATCTGGAACGAGTTGCGGCCCGTCGCGTCGTAGGAGGCCGCCATGGCGCTGAGGCCGTAGCCCATGGTCAGGTTTCCGGCGACGGCGTAGTCCTTGGTGCCGCCGGGCGCGCTGGCGCCCTGGCCGGTCAGGATCGAGAAGACATAGCCGGCCTTGGCGGTGGCCACGCCGGGATTGCCTTCGGCGTTGGCGAAAGACTGTTCGATCATGGCCACGTCGCCGGGCGTGGCGACGTCGCGGGTGTACAGGCTGTTGCCGCCGGTAAAGGAGAGGGCGTACTCGAGCACGCCGTCGTTGTCCCAGTCGGTCCTGCGGTAGATGTCCTGCGCCGCGGCGTATTCCTTGCAGGCGGCGATGGCGGCGGATTCGTTGGCGGCCATGCGCGAGCGGATCAGGTTCGGAATCGCGATGGCGGCGATGATGGCGATGATCGCCACGACGATCATGAGTTCGATGAGCGTAAAGGCGCGTTGCCGGGTCTCTAGCATTCGCATCGTCCGGTCCCCCACGTCAAGCACGGCTGGTCTCTTTAAATAGAGGAAGGGCGGCTCGCGCCGCCCCTCCCCGCGGGCATCGGGCAA